>CAYNGF010000008.1:0-61678 GCA_964396515.1 uncultured Paludibacter sp. | reverse complement strand
AATGGCAGGATTTGATTTATAAGGGAAAATGGCAGGAAGGAGTTGATAATCTTCACGAAACAAACAATTTTCCTGATTTTACCGGACGCATTTGTCCTGCACCCTGTGAAAAATCTTGTGTATTAGCATTGCATGAATCGCCTGTAACAATTCGTGAAAATGAATGTTCGGTAACAGAAGTTGCTTTTAATGAAGGACTTATTAAGCCTCGTCCACCTAAAACCAGAACTGACAAAAAAATTGCAATTATTGGATCCGGTCCAGCAGGTCTGGCTGCTGCTCAGCAACTTAATCGTAAAGGACATAATGTTACAATTTTTGAGAAAGACAATAGTCTTGGAGGATTACTCCGTTACGGAATTCCAAACTTCAAATTGAATAAAAATATCATTGACAGGCGTTTACAACAGTTGCTCGATGAAGGTATTATTTTTAAACCCAATACAGAAGTAGGGAAAACAATTGCCGGAAAAGAAATTTTAAGAAAATTTGATGCTGTATGTATAGCAATAGGTGCAGGTCAACCACGCGATATTAATCCCAAAGGCAGAAATCTAAAGGGAATTCACTTTGCCATGGAGTTTCTATCGCAGCAAAACCAGTTAATAATGAACGAAAATGTTCATACAAAAGATATTATCAATGCTAAAAACAAAAAAGTTTTAGTAATTGGTGGTGGAGATACCGGTTCTGACTGTGTGGGAACATCTGTTCGACAAGGTGCTGTAAAGATAACTCAGATTGAGATTTTACCTAAACCGCCCATTGGTAAAAATCCTGATACTCCATGGCCATATTATCCCAACATTCTAAAAACTTCAACATCACACGAAGAAGGTTGCGAACGTCGCTGGAGTTTAAATACAATCGAATTCAAAGGTGAAAATGGCACTGTGAAAGAGGTTGTGGTAGAAGAAGTGGAATGGACAAAAGATGCAAATGGTAGATGGGTTATGAATTCTACAGGAAAAACAGAAATTATTGAAGCGGATTTGGTGTTTCTTGCACTCGGATTTATTCATCCAGTTCATAAAGGCTTGCTCGAAGAACTTGGTGTAAAATTTGACGAAAGAGGCAATGTTAAAGCCGATGGATTAAGTATGAGTAATGTGGCTGGTGTATTTGCAACCGGCGATGCTGTTATGGGTGCAAGTCTTGTAGTGCGTGCCATTGCTTCAGGACGAAAAGTAGCTGAAGATATTCATAAGTGGCTAAAACATAAATAAATATATACCTTTTAATCAATAATAAATTTAATTGCTCATGTGTGGAATAGTATGTGCATTTGATATAAAACAACCTGAGGAAATTCTCCGACCACAGGTTTTACGACTATCCAAAAAAGTACGTCATCGCGGACCCGATTGGTCTGGTGTTTACTCTTGCGATAAAGCAATTCTAGCGCACGAACGCCTTGCAATAGTCGATCCTGTTTCGGGAGGTCAACCTTTGTACAGTAAAGATAAAAAACTTGTCCTGGCTGTTAACGGTGAAATATATAATCACAAAGAAATCAGAAAAAAATATGAAGGAAAATATGAATTTACAACTCATTCCGATTGTGAAGTAATCCTTGCTTTATATAAAGAAAAAGGACCTGATTTTCTTGAAGATCTGAATGGAATTTTTGCTTTTGCTTTGTACGATACCGAGAAAAATGTTTTCCTTATTGGTCGTGATCATATCGGAATTATACCTCTTTATCAAGGTTGGGACAATCTCGGAACTTATTATGTTGCTTCTGAGTTAAAAGCCCTCGAAGGACATTGCAGCAAAATCGAAGAATTTCTGCCCGGAATGTATTTTTACAGCGAAGATGCTAAACCTAAGAAATGGTATAACCGGGATTGGACAGAATATGAAAATGTAAAAGATAATTCTTCTGATATTGCTGAATTAAGAGAAGCACTCGAGAAAGCTGTTGAACGTCAACTAATGACTGATGTACCTTATGGAGTGTTGCTTTCGGGCGGTCTTGATTCATCTATAATTTCTGCCATTGCCAAAAAATTTGCTGCAAAACGAATTGAATCCGGAAATACACAAGATGCTTGGTGGCCTCAGTTACATTCATTTGCTATTGGCTTAATTGGCTCACCTGACCTCGCTGCAGCCCGTAAAGTTGCAGATCATATCGGAACTGTTCACCATGAAATTACTTATACAGTTCAGGAAGGTTTAGATGCTATCAGAGATGTAATATATCATATTGAAACGTATGATGTAACAACTATTAGAGCTAGTACTCCTATGTATTTGCTTGCACGTTTCATTAAATCTATGGGTGTAAAAATGGTTCTTTCAGGTGAAGGAGCAGATGAAATTTTCGGAGGTTATCTATATTTTCACAAAGCACCCAATGCAGAAGAGTTTCATAAAGAAACGGTTCGTAAATTAAGTAAATTACATTTATACGATTGTTTGCGCGCCAATAAATCGCTTGCTTCATGGGGTGTGGAAGGTCGTGTACCATTTCTCGATAAAGAATTTCTGGATGTAGCCATGCGTTTGAATCCAAAAGATAAAATGGCCGGAAACGGTAAAATGGAAAAATGGATCGTTCGTAAAGCCTTTGAAGATTACCTGCCTGAAAGTGTTGCATGGAGGCAAAAAGAACAGTTTTCTGATGGTGTGGGATATAACTGGATTGACACTCTAAGAGAACTTACAGGAAAAATGGTTTCAGACAAACAGATGGAAGAAGTTGCAATACGTTTTCCTGTTAACCCTCCCCTAAGCAAGGAAGAATATTATTACCGAACTATATTTGAAGAACATTTTCCTTCAGAAGCAGCGGCAAAATGCGTTCCTTCTGTGCCCTCAATTGCTTGTAGTACACCAATAGCGCTTGAATGGGATAAAGCTTT
The DNA here is from genome assembly GCA_964396515.1 of uncultured Paludibacter sp. Taxonomy (GTDB): domain Bacteria; phylum Bacteroidota; class Bacteroidia; order Bacteroidales; family Paludibacteraceae; genus Paludibacter. The sequence continues at coordinate 58,811 of CAYNGF010000008.1, read as the reverse complement.
CAAAAATATGGTCGATCCATCGGGTAGGGCAGTAGCCGGCGTTCATGAGCAAAGTTATAAGTCGAAATAGTCTAATTTTTTCCCTAAAATAATTGCGTATTTGTTTTTGTGTTGGTAAATAAAAAAGACTGCGTCAATCCATTTTTTATTGAGCAGTCTTTTTCATTTTTAAAAATTCATAACTAAATCATTCAATGCTTTTCTCAGAGATGTCTCTGATATGAACTTTTCTCTTTTAGGGTCGCCAAAATCTTCGCTTAAACACAGGTTTTTACCGCTAACCCCTTAACTTCAAGTATAAACAAAAAAGAGTGCCTTTATTTAGACACTCTTTTTTGCTCTCCCTCTTGGACTTGAACCAAGGACCCTCTGATTAACAGTCAGATGCTCTAACCGACTGAGCTAAGGAAGAATTTGTAAGCATTATTTTTTCCAAATGCGTTGCAAAAGTAATAGGTTTTTATGAAATATGCAATATCTTTGCGTAAAAATTTGATGTAAATAATATGAAAAAAATTATTGGATTGGGTAACGCTCTGACTGACATATTGATGCGTATAGAAAATGATGTTGTTTTATCTGAATTAAATTTGCCAAAAGGCAGTATGCAACTAATTGATGAAGCAAAAATGCACGAAATTGCTGCTTTTTTTGCAAATCAAACTAGTGTAATGGCTACAGGTGGTTCTGCATCAAACACAATAAACGGAATTGCAAAACTTGGTATTCCGGGAGCTTTTTTGGGTAAGATAGGCAAGGATGAAGTAGGTAACTTTTTTAAAAATGATTCTTTAAAAAATGGCGTTAAACCTGATCTGCTTCACAGCGAAACACCTTCCGGAAGATGTACTGTTTTAGTTTCATCTGATGGAGAACGTACTTTATGTACATATTTAGGTGCAGCATCAGAGTTATCTGCTGATGAAATTGACTTGAAGATTTTTGAAGATTACAGTATTTTTCATATCGAAGGCTACTTGGTGCAAAATCACGAGCTTATTTCTACTGCGGTAAAACTTGCCAAAAGTGCCGGACTTTTAGTTTCAATCGACCTTGCAAGTTATAATGTGGTAGAGTCGAACCTCGATTTTCTTACTGACCTTATCGCTAATTATGTGGATATAGTTTTTGCCAACGAAGAAGAAGCACGAGCTTTTACTGGAAAAGAACCTTATGAAGCTGTTAAAGCGATATCTGATTTATGTGAAATAGCAATTGTGAAAACCGGAAAAGATGGTTCGTATATTAAGAAAGGAGAGAAGTTTGTTAATGTAAAACCCCGCATTTCAGAGTGTATAGATACAACAGGTGCCGGCGATTTATATGCTTCAGGCTTTTTATACGGACTTGCAAGCGGGTTATCGCTCGATGCTTGCGGAAAAATCGGATCAATCGTAGCAGGAAATGTGGTTGAAGTTATCGGAGCTAAAATGTCTGATGATAGATGGGAAAATATTAAAAGTGAAATAAAACTTGCACTCGAAAATTAGTTTTTTGGGTTTGATGATAAAATAATATTGTTGGATGCAAAAATTTAAAATTTACGGTGCAATAATACTGGCAATGGTTTTCTGGTCGGTTTCTTTTATTTGGACAAAAGTTGCCATCGAATCGTTTCGTCCTGTAACCCTCATTTCACTACGTTTGGTTATTGCCTCAGTATTATTATATTTGTTTGCAAAGTTCAGTGGTAAATTTCAGAAAATCCGTCCTCACGAATTTAAATGGTTTGTGTTGTTAGCATTTTTTGAACCATTTTTGTATTATCTGGGCGAAACCTATGGACTAACGTTGGTAGAGCCCACACCTGCTGCAGTTATTGTTTCTACAATTCCACTTTTTGCGCCTGTTTTCGCATTTTTATTTTTAAAAGAAAAAATTGCAATTTCCAATGTAATAGGGATACTGATTTCGTTAGTGGGTGTGTTATTGGTTGTTTATCAACCCCGAGCAGGTTTTAGCGCTTCAGCATTCGGTGTAGCATTACTTTTTTTGGCGGTTTTTTCTGCTATATGTTACTCTGCCATTTTACGGAAAATTTCGACACATTATTCAATAATTAATGTAATTTTTTATCAAAGCATTATCGGCCTGGTATTTTTCATTCCTACATTCTTAATTACGGATTATTCTACAATACGTCAGATAAAAGTAACACCCGATGCTGTTTATTCACTGATAATGTTGGCAGTGTTGTGTTCTGTGTTAGCTTTTGTATTTTTTGCATGGGTTGTTCGTCAGGTTGGAGTAACACGTACGCAGGTTTTTGTGAATCTCATACCGGTTTTCACGGCTTTGTTTTCGTGGCTTTTTATGAAAAGTATCATTTCAAATATGCAGTGGTTAGGTATTGCAGTTGCAGTTACAGGACTATTTATCAGTCAGACAGGAAAAATTCGTTTACCATTTAAGCTGATAAGAGGGACTGAATACTGATAAGTACTAAAATATCAATTAATTGTCTTTTTTAAAAGAAATTTTAAAAGTCAAAGAATATGTCAAAAGTCAGTATCTACCTGAATTTCACAAAAGAAACCGAAGAAGCTTTTACTTTTTACGCAAAAGTTTTTCAGACAGAACTTCAACATGGTATAATGAGATATGGCGATGTGCCTACACAGGCTGGAGAATCAGAATTACCGGAAGAAGTCAAAAAACTTATTATGCATATTGAATTACCAATTTTGGGTGGTTTCTCACTCATGGGTTCTGATGCACCTGAAGCAATGGGTTTTAAAGTTAACAAAGGAAATAACACTCATATTATGCTGCAACCTGACACAAGAGATGAAACTAAACGAATTTTTGATGCGCTTGCACAGGATGGCATCGTAGAAACACAACTGCAGGAAATGTTTTGGGGCGATTATTATGGAAGTTTAAAAGATAAATTCGGTGTACATTGGATGTTCAATTGCAGTGAAAAATAATACATGTAAGTTTCAGGAGTTTCAGGTTTATTACAGAATTTTTTTAGCTTTGATTTTCATTTCTCTTAGTCAAAACAAATATTATTTTCAATTTTCCTGATTTGAACTAAACTTGTAATTTCTGAAACCTGAAACTCCTGAAACCTCTAATTTTTAAACTTCTCGTAACTTGTAACTCGTAACTAAAAAAATGCCTATTCTTAAAACACATAATCTTTCAATTGGATATACTTCACGAGGTAAATCAACGGTAATTCAGAGTGGATTAAATCTTCATTTCCGTCAGGGAGAACTCGTGTGTTTGATCGGACCAAACGGAACCGGAAAATCGACTTTGCTGCGAACGTTGGGAGGGCTTCAAAAATCACTTGCAGGACATATAACATTTGACGGACGTGATACCGAAAAGCTTACAAAACGTGAGAAAGCCCGTCTTATTTCGCTGGTATTGACCGATAGAGTTGAAATTGAAAATGCTATAGTACGTCAAATTGTGGCTATCGGTCGGCATCCTTACAGTAACTGGTGGGGAACCTTATCGGCATCGGATAACAAACTGATTGATGATGCGCTGGAAATGGTACATTTGAAACATAAACAAAACAGCCTTTTAAGTGAACTTTCGGATGGTGAAAGGCAGCGTGTTATGATTGCAAAAGCACTTGTACAGGATACACCGGTTATTTTTCTGGATGAACCCACTGCGCATCTCGATTTACCTAACCGTGTAGAAATTATGCTATTACTTCATAAATTGGTTCATTCTACCGGAAAATCGGTACTTCTTTCTACACACGAACTCGATTTAGCCCTTCAGGCCGCTGACCGTATATGGCTGATGACTGTAGATAAAGGAGTGGAATGTGGTGTGCCTGAAGATTTGGTATTTAATGGAAATTTTAATAACGCATTCCGCAGTAAATCCTTTGTTTTTAATGAAGCCAACGGTAATTTCTCATTAAACTATCCAATGACAAAAAAAGTAAGTGTAAAGGGAAATAAAACCCGCATGTACTGGACTCTAAGAGCGCTTGCACGTAAAGGTGTGGAAGTTGTGGAAAATGCACCGGAAGTGATTGAAATTACCGATTCAGAATGGATTTACAAAAATGAAAGATATTCCAGTATTGAGACTTTACTGTATCAATTGTAAATTCAATCTTCTTTTTTGTGTCTGTTAAAAATTTGTTTGCTGATTTCCTCATAAAGTTTTAGTTTATCATTACTACCGACAAGTGTTTCAATGTGTTTCGAAATTATATTAATATCGAATCGTACTGCCGGACCTGTTTGAGCTTCGAATGGGCTTAGATATTTTATTTTTTCGGCAGTTTCGGTAATCAGAGGTATAAGTACTTCGAAAGGTAATTTTGCTTCCTCCAAAATATCTGATGCCATATCGTACATGTAATTCACAAAATTACATGCGAAAACGGCACTGATATGTAATTTTAATCTTTGTGTTGAATCGGCCAGGTAAACTTTTCGGGAAATTTTATTTGCGATCTGCAATAGTTTCTCAAGCACCATTTTGTCAGATGCTTCAATAAAAACTGGAATAGATGAAAAATCTACGATCTTATTTTTCGAAAAAGTTTGCAAGGGGTATATAACTCCAAACTTATTTTTTGATTTGTTGAAGATTTCAATCGAAGTGCTTCCGGAACAATGAATATGAATAGCATTGGTATTCTGATTTTTTTCAATTAAATAAGGTAGTACGTCATCTTTTACACAATAAAAATATATATCCGAAATGGGATAGATTTCATGAGTTTCAGTAGTGTAAGCACATTTAAGTTTATCTGCAAGAGTTTTCGCTGAACTTTCAGTGCGACTGTAAATCTGCTCGATGTTAAAACCTGCATTTTGGAGCGATTGCGATAAATGTGTGGCAACATTCCCGGCACCGATTATTACAATATTCATGCGGTTTTGACTATGAAAATATTTGAAAAGATTATTTGATTTTTTTACTGAAAATTACAATTAATCCGGCAATAATTAGTAATGATGGCCATATAAAATCGGAAATATGGCGTGTGAAATAAATAATGTCGGAAAGCCTGAATAAAACACCCACTACCAGTAAAACAATACCAATATTTTTATTTTTATGAGTTAACAGAAAAATTGCTCCTAAAATAAAAGGATAATTTCTGTAATCAAACAAAATATCTGCTATTTCAGGCGGGAAAACCATAAGTTGTTTAACAAAAAAGAGTAGTCCGAAAAACAACAAACTAATTCCCCATGCCAAACGATTGTCTTTTTGTGCAGCCATTGTGATTTTTTTGTATTAAAATTGGTGATAATGAATTTTATTGTAACTTAAATTATTTTCTTCGTAAGATTTTTTGCTTTCGGCAGGATAACCTGCACCGATAATGCACAATACGGCATAATTTTCCGGAATATTCAGCAATTTTCTGACATATTGTTCTGAAGATTCATCTGAAGAAGTTTTACGTTCCCGTAGTTGTACCCAACAACTGCCAAGCCCTAAATCATGTGCCTGTAACTGTATTATTATTGATGCTATTGAGGCATCTTCAATCCAAACATCACTTTTTTGGGTGTCGGCTATTATTACCAAACCAAGTGGACAATCGGCTAAAAACTGCGCTCCGTGGCTCTTTGACAAAGATAGCTTTTTCATCATTTCGTTGTCAGTTATAACAACGAATTCCCAAGGATTTCTGCTTTTCGAAGCAGGCGACATTAAACCGGCTTTGAGTAGTAATTCAATTTTTTCCTGTTCAACTTCACGTTTTTCGAACTTCCGAATACTTCGCCTTGTTTTCAGTAAGTTATAAAAAGAATTATTGGTCATGGGTTTTCCTGAATTTCTATCAAATGACTGATGACTGTGTTTTTCTTAAGAATGTCCTTTATTCTGTCAAAAGGTAAAATAACTTCAGTTTCACCAAGTGAATAGGGTGCTATTTCATAAGGATTGAAAACATAGTTGATACTGCTTTCGGTAATATAGAAATTTCCGTTTGGTTTAATAGCATCCACCCAATAATCTGTATCTTCCAGGTTCGAAATAGGTATCATTGTTGAGTCTTCTAAACTTTGCTCAACAATTCTTATTTTTATTAACTCTTTAATTTTTTCATCGTAATTTTCGGTGAATATATCGGCTTCTTTCAGCAATTTTCCTGTATTTAAATCGAAGTTAAAAAAATTGCGTGTACTCAATCCGTGAGCACCACCCATATATACATAACGACTTATGCCATACGAAAATAAAAATTTATCACTTAACAATGAAAACCCATGTAATTCGTGTTCGAAATTGAAGCTGTATGCATTTTTTTTGCTCAATTTTTCAACCATGGGTAAATTTGTTAGCAAGTAATCGTTGATGAGTTCATTTGAGAATTTCTGTGCAAGGGAATCGTTTGGATATTTAACATATTCGTTGCCATATAAGGAGCTAATAATAACTGTTCGGATAGAATCGAGTACCGGTTTCGATTTAAATTTTGCCGGAATTTCAGTCTCAATAAATATTTTTATTGCTCCCAGCGTGGTATCTTTACTTAAAAAATGACGGGTTGAATAGTTATTTTCAGTTAATTCTACAATATTCTTTTTACAAGAATTAAAAATTATGATAACAAATAAGCTGAAAAACAATGCTTTAGAAATAATTTTCATTTGGTTTATATTTGTTGATTTTGTTGTGCAAAATTATAAATTTTACACGTATAATTGATAAAATATCCAAAAAACACACCGAATGTTTTTATTTTCGGTTTGTGTGCATTTATCTTTGTGCAAATTTCGTAAATGAAACGGTATTTCCAACATATTACTTCGTTTTTGCTGGCTATATATTTTCTTATAGCTGGTTTGGGCTTTAACATTATAAATTATTGCTGCAATGGTTGCCGCGATGCCGGCATTGAATATGTTGCTGAACATTCTTGTTTTGCTGTGCACAGACACGAAGGTGATGTTTGCTGTTCAACTAATCACCATAGTAATGATGATAAAGAAAAAACGTATTCAATAACACATTCCCACGCCGATCATTGTTCGGTAAACCGTTATAATGTTGAAACTCCCACTGTGTCGGCAAGCACTCAAATACTTTCCGGGCAGATTTTTACTTTCGTTGCTACATTAATTGATGTAAATAAATTCGTAAGTATTGCATCTGAAACTGAAAACTTTTATCTGAAATTTCCTCCTCCATTACTTACAACATCAGGCAGAAACCTTTTAAGCCTGAAATCCGTACTTATTATTTGAGAATCTTTTGAATTTTAATGTTTAACGAGGAATTTAATTTTGATTTCTCGCTTTCACTGTTTATTCAATTTTTTTCTCAAATAATTTCTTATGATTAAAAGACGTATATTATTTTTTAATTTAATTCTTTTTTATATTTTTCCTCTTTTTGCAGGTGTAAAAGGTGTAGTAAAAAACGCTAAAGGAGAACCTATTGAAGGTGTAAATATTTTTTGGTTAAATACAGGCAAAGGAACTATTTCTGACAATAAAGGTACATTTAATTTAGATTTGGTTGCCGAAACGAAGTTTCTTGTGTTTTCAGACGTAGCTTATACTCCTGATACGATTGAGGTAATCCAGAGCAATTCAAATCTTCAGGTTACTTTGAATGAAAACATACAACTGAGTGAATTATCGGTAGTTTCGAAATCGCCGGGTACAATTAAACCACGTACGGCACTGATTCAAACAGAAAAAATTACTTCCGAAGAATTATGCAAAGCCGCTTGTTGTAATCTTTCTGAAAGCTTTGAAACCAACCCTTCCGTCGATGTGAGTTACAGCGATGCAGCAACCGGTGCTAAACAAATAAAATTGCTCGGATTGTCGGGCGCATACGTGCAAATGCTTACCGAAAATATTCCCTCTTTGCGTGGTATTGCAGCTCCTTACGGTTTAGGTTATATACCCGGACCATGGATGGAAAGCATCCAGATTTCGAAAGGAACAGCTTCGGTTATCAATGGTTATGAAGCTGTGACCGGACAAATTAATGTGGAATATAAAAAACCGCAAACCAGCGAAATTGTTGCAGCTAATGTTTTTGCAAGCGATGCAGGTAGGGTAGAGGCAAATCTGAATACCTCTGCAAAACTATCTCACAAACTTTCGATGGGTGTTTTGCTGCATGCTTCCGATGAATTTATTGAACTCGATAAAAATAATGATAATTTTATGGATATGCCTATGGTTAAGCAGTATAACTTTATTAACCGTTGGTATTACAAAAATGGTGATTATCTTTCACAAGTGTTTTTACACGGATTGTCGGAAAAACGTATGGGAGGAACTTTGGATAAAACCTATCATATTGGAATTGAAACAGAACGTTATGAATTTTTTCTGAAAAATGGTTATGTTTTCAATCACCGGAAAAATACCAGTGTTGGTTTTATTGTAAGTGGTTCTTTGCATAATCAGGATGCTCACTATGGGACAAAAAAATACATCGGTAGTCAGGAAAATTTGTATGCAAACCTGATTTTTCAGACATCGTTTGGTGAAAAGCATAAATTATCCACCGGAACAAGTTTAAATTTCGATAATTATAAAGAAGAAATGAAAACGCAAACCACTGTAGGTTTTCCACGAAAGGAAATCGTACCCGGTGTTTTTGCCGAATACTCGTTTCATCCTGTTGAGCAGTTTGTGTTGCTTGCCGGTTTAAGGTACGATTACAATTCGCTTTATGGCGCTTTTGTAACACCACGCCTTCATGCAAAATATGCACCTAACGAGCATTTCGTATTCCGGGCAAGTGCAGGCAAAGGTTACCGGTCGCCAAATGTGCTTTCTGAAAACAATTATTTACTGGCAAGTAACAGAGTTTTGCTTATTGATAATCATCTCAAAATGGAGGAAGCCTGGAATTTTGGAATCAGTAACCAATCGTTTATACATATTGGTAACAAAGAATTATCGGTTGCTGCCGAATATTATTATACTAATTTTTTACAACAAACCGTTGTCGATGCCGATTCAAATCCACATGCAGTAAGTTTTTATAACCTTCAGGGAAAATCCTATTCTCAAAGTGCACAGATTGAGTTGAATATGGAAATACTGAAAGGTCTTTCACTTACTGCAGCACACAGAATTAACGATGTGAAAACTACTATTGCCGGACAATTACGCGAGAAGCCACTGACTTCAAGATACAAAAGTCTTTTTACAGCTTCGTATCAATCGCCACTAAAAAAATGGCAATACGATTTTACTGCTCAATTCAATGGTGGTGGACGTATGCCCGATCCTGATGCTGTTCATCCGCTTTGGAACAGGGAATTTGGTGCATATACTGTATTGAATGCGCAAATAACTAAATACTTCCGTACTTGGTCAGTGTATGTCGGTTCTGAAAATTTAACTAATTTTGTACAACAAAACCCGTTTATTGATGCGGCAAGTCCGGGAAGTGATAATTTTGATGCTTCCATGATTTGGGGTCCTTTGCACGGGCGAAAATTATATATCGGGTTGCGTTGGGCTGTTAATAGAGAATGACTTCCAGCCTCCTATGCCCCTAAAGGGGGAACGAGGAGCCAAGGTTTGGAGCGTTAGTACGTATTGATATGAAATTGCAATTTTTATAAAGTTATTATTTTTTTGTTACTTAATCACAAATTATCAAAATGAAAAAAATTAAATTATTATTGACTTTAACTGCATTTTTTGCAGTGGCAGCATTATTTGCCGGAAATGTAAAAACAAAATTTAATGTAAACATGCATTGTGAAGCATGTCAGAAGAAAATTGAGAAAAACATAGCTTTTGAAAAAGGGGTTAAAGCTATGGATGTTGACCTGAAAACCAACTCGGTAGTTTTAACTTACGACGACAAAAAAACCAATCCTGAAAAACTTATTGCCGGATTTAAAAAAATCGGATATGTAGCAACAGTTGCTAAAGCCGATGGTTGTTGTTCGCAAAATAAAACTACTGGTTGTGCCAAAGAAGGTGAATCTGGATGTAAAGAAAATCACATGCAGGGAGGAGAAAAAAAATGTTGTTCCCAAACAGCTACATCGGATAAAAAATGCTGTCCTGGGGAAAATGCAAAAGAAACTGACAAGAAATGTTGCTCTGAAACAGGCAAACCCTGCGAGAAAAGTGCAACGAATGATAAAGCTAAATCCTGCTGCTCGGCAACAAAAGAAGTATCAACTGCAAAAAAATGCTGCTCTGAAGAGAAATAGCAATTTTCAAAAAATCATTTTTATTGTAAAAAGCTCCTCAATGGAGCTTTTTTGTGTTTAAAATTGAGTATTTTTGTTTTATGGAAAATTTTCGTACCGAAGTTCAGATATCAAAACCCACTTTCAGTATCAATTATGAGCACAGAATAATGACATTGGGTTCGTGTTTTGCCGAGAATATTGGTAAAAATATGCAGGAAATGTATCTTGATGTGGACGTGAATCCATTCGGGGTTTTATACAATCCTATGTCTGTTTTGCAAAGTATTGAAATACTTTTAAGCAAAAGAGAATTTACTGAAAAGGATATTTTTAATCACAAAAGTATCTGGAACAGTTTTAGCCATAGCAGTCAGTTTTCGGACACAAATCAAGAGCAATGTCTTGAAAAAATTAACCGCCGACTAAATGTTTCTGCTGAATTTATAAAACAAACAAATGTGTTACTCTTCACTTTTGGTACAGCGTGGGTTTACGAGGAAAATCAAAACGGTAGAGTAGTTTCAAATTGTCATAAATTACCTTCATCAGTTTTTAATCGGAGAAGATTGAGCGTTGAAGAAATTGTTGAGGCATATTCCAAACTAATCGAAAAACTTCAGACTGTACATCCTGATTTAAAAATTATTTTCAGTGTCAGTCCGGTGCGGCATTTAAAAGATACTGCACATGGTAATAATTTAAGCAAGAGCTTATTATTACTCGCAGTCGACGAGTTATGCACTCAATTTGGTAACACTTTTTATTTTCCTGCTTACGAACTTATGTTGGATGAATTACGCGATTATCGTTTTTATGCAGAAGATATGGTTCATCCATCTGATTTGACAATTCAATTTATTTGGCAGAAGTTTGTTGAAACATTTTTCGATAACGTGAGTCAAGAGTATTTTCGGGATGTAAAACAATTGAACAACGATCTAAATCACAGACCTTTTTTCCCTGCATCGGAAGAGTTTGAATTATTTACAGCAAATTTAAATAAAAAGAGATCAATGTTAATTGAAAAATATCCATCGTTGAAAAATAAATTGGCAATTCCGTAAATGATTATTTAAAAAAAACCTGACAGAACTTTTGTCAGGTTTTTTAAATAAATAATTCTGAGTAAAATAATACCTCAGATATTTTATGTAATTTTTTTTCACCAAAACTCCCTCGACTTTAGGCGAGAGGGGGTTGAGGGGCTTTATTCCACTACAATGGGTTTGTATTTGGGTACCAACAGTTTCATTACCGACCAACCGATAAGATAAGCTACTGCACAAATACAGAAAACAATAAAGTAACCGGCCTTTTCTCCTTCGAAACCAAGTAATACCATTGGATGACGAATGTATTCTGCGCCTTTTTCTAAAAGCTCCTGCGACATTACCACTTCTTTGTTTTCGAACAAGGTAGTTCCGCGTGCAAAGTCGAACAGTTTTCCCGAACCTTTATTAATAAGAAACGAACCAATACCGCCAGCCATTCCGCCAATACCGGTAATTGTAGCAATAGCGCTTTTGGGAAACATATCGCCAATAGTTGAGAAAATATTAGCTGACCATGCCTGGTGTGCTGCGCCTGCTATACCGATAATTATAATCGGGAACCAGTAAGAGTATGCACCAAGTGGTTGAGCAACCAGAGCAAGCAGTGGGAAAAATGCAAATAGCAACATTGCTTTCATACGTCCTGCATATGGATTCATACCTTTTTTGTCAACAAAATATGTTGGTAACCAGCCACCTACAATTGAAAGTAAAGTAATCACATAAAGTACAAAAAGTGCAAATTGTGCTTTCGGATCGGAAGATTTTAGTCCGTAAACTGAACTTAAGTAAGCAGGTGTCCAGAAAAGATAAAACCACCAAACGCCATCAGTCATAAATTTACCAAACGCAAATGCCCAAGTTTGTTTAAATTTTAAACATTCTACAAACGTTAGTTTTCGTTGTGGTTTGGCATCCACTGACACATTTTCATTTTCTGTATCCTGATGAATATAATCAAATTCGGCTTTGTTCACTTTTGGGTGTACATCAGGTTTTTTATACATGAAAACCCAGAATCCCATCCAAATAAATCCAAGTGCTCCGATAACGATAAATGCCATTTCCCAACCCCAGTGTTTTGCAATTACTGGTATGGTAACAGGTGCTGCTAAAGCGCCAACTGTAGCTCCGGCATTGAAAATACTGGTAGCAAGTGCGCGGTCTTTTTTGGGGAAATACTCTGCTGTGGCTTTAATTGCCGCCGGAAAGTTTCCGGCTTCACCAATAGCAAGCACAAATCGTGCAAAAACAAACAGAGCGACACTCACATTTAAAACGCGAGAAATGTTTTGAACACCCGCAATCGCCTCGCGAGCACCCTCAAAGCCTACAAACCACGTTCCGGCGGTGATACCTGAAGTGGCTATTCCGCAGAATGCATGTAAAACAGCTCCTATTGACCAAACAAATATTGCCCAAAGGAACCCTTTTTTAGTGTCCATCCAATCTATAAATCTTCCGGCAAATAACATCCCGGCAGCATAAAAAATCGAAAATAGCGATGTTATTGTTCCATAATGGTCATTTGTCCAATGAAATTCAGGAGCAATAAAATCTTTCCAAGTCAAAGAAAGAACCTGCCGATCGAGATAGTTGATAGTAGTTGCAAAAAACAGCAACGAAACTATTGTCCATCTGTACTGCGACATTTTCTGAGTTACTTCATTTACTTTACTCATGTTTTTTGAAATTAGATTTTTTATAATTTTTATTTACGAACTTTTTTCACTATGGCAATAGCATCGGCGCAAAGTTTTGTGATTCCCGCCCAGTCGCCTGTTTTTATCATATCGGCAGGGAAAAGGTTTGAACCCATTCCAACACACATTACACCGGCATCGAACCAAGTTTTAAGGTTTGTTTCTTCCGGTTTAACACCTCCTGTAACCATTAAATTCGACCATGGCATTGGTGCTTTCAATCCTTTTACAAAATTGGCTCCGAGTACATCGCCGGGGAAAACTTTGCATACATCACAGCCGGCTTCCTGTGCAAATCCAACCTCGGAAACCGAACCACATCCCGGTGAATAAGGTATCAACCTCCGATTGGCAACTTTAGCCACATCAGGGTTAAAAAGCGGACCTACAAGAAAATTAGCACCAAGCTGAATATACAATGCTGCAGTAGGTGCATCTACTATTGAACCGATACCCATTATCATTTCAGGGCATTCTTTGGCAGCGAATTTTACCAATTCGCCAAAAACCTCGTGTGCAAAATCGCCGCGGTTAGTAAATTCAAATGCACGTATTCCGCCTTCGTAACACGCTTTTACTACGTTTTTTGCTACTTCAATATCGCTGTGATAAAAAACCGGAACAATGCCCGTTTCTTTCATAGCTGTCAATACATGTAATTTGCTGAATCTCATATTATTTGGCCTCCCCCGACCCCTCCAAAGGAGGGGGGAATGAGGTTGGCAATTTTTTTTATTATCTAAAACTATATTATTTACTTCTTAAAAGTCTCCCTTTCGGGGAGATTTAGAGGGGCTTTTTCTCTATCTCTGTACTCTACCGCTTGCATCGCCACCGGCTAAAGCTTCAACTTCTTCAACAGAAACAAGGTTGAAGTCGCCATTTATGGTGTGTTTTAAAGCCGAAGCTGCTACAGCAAATTCCAAAGCTTCACCCTGATTTGGTTTTGTAAGTAAACCGTGTATAATGCCTCCTGAAAAGGAATCGCCTCCTCCAACTCGGTCGATAATCGGGTTAATGTCATATCGTTTTGAAGTGTAAAATTCTTTTCCATCGTAAATCATCGCTTTCCAACCGTTATGACTTGCCGAGAAGGATTCACGTAACGTTGAAATTACATATTTAAAGCCGAATTCTTTAGCCATTTGCATAAATATTCCTTTGTAACCTTCGGCATCGGTATGTCCGGCTTCTACATCAGCTTCGGGTTTAAAACCCAAACAAAGTTCAGCATCTTCTTCGTTCCCAATACAAACATCAACATATTGCATTAATGGGCGCATGATGGATTGCGCTTTTTCTTTTGTCCATAATTTTTTACGGAAGTTCAAATCTACTGAAACTGTAACACCATTACGTTTAGCAGCCTCACATGCCAATTTTGTTAATTCAGCAGCAGAATCAGAAATAGCAGGTGTAATTCCTGACCAATGAAACCAGTCGGCGCCCTTCATTATTGTATCAAAATCAAAATCGGATGGTTTAGCTTCAGCTATGGCTGAATGCGCACGGTCGTAAATAACCTTGCTTGGACGCATTGAAGCACCTGTTTCGAGATAATAAATGCCAACGCGTTCACCTCCGCGGGCAATATAATCCGTTTTTACACCATATTTTCGCAATGCATTTACTGCTGACTGACCAATTTCATGTTTGGGCAGTTTTGTTACAAAATAAGCATCATGCCCATAGTTTGCACAGCTAACGGCTACATTGGCTTCGCCGCCACCATATACAACATCAAAAACATCGGACTGAACAAAACGTGTACAACCGGGTGTTGATAAACGGAGCATAATTTCTCCTAATGTTACAATTTTTTTACTCATTTCTGAAACAATTTGTTTTTTAAATTTTTTTATTGATGGAGCGTTCTCCTTTTGTTTTTTTGAAATCTCAGTTTGCAAAATTATGCACTAATTTTTTGGGGAATGTATAATTTTTGATTTTTTTGTGTTAAAAATTGTCCACTTTTAAAATCCGAAGTAATTTTTAGCATTATAATAGCTGATATCTTCCACCATTTTACCGATAAATTCAATTTCTTCGTAAGGTAATAATCCTTGTTCCACATCATTACCTAAAAGATTACACAATGTTCTGCGGAAATATTCATGGCGTGGATACGAAAGGAAACTGCGTGAATCGGTAAGCATACCCACAAAACGGCTCAACAATCCTAAAACTGAAAGTGAATTCATTTGTTTTTCCATTCCATCTTTTTGATCGAGGAACCACCAGCCTGAACCAAACTGCATTTTACCGGCAACAGAACCATCCTGGAAGTTGCCTATCATGGTAGCAATCATTTCATTATCGGCGGGATTTAGATTATAAAGTATGGTTTTTGCAAGTTTATTATCAGTATCAAGTCTGTTTAGAAATTTTGACATTGCTTTAGCTGTAGTGAAAGTTCCAATCGAATCAAAACCGGTATCGGGACCTAACTTGTTGAAAAGTCGGGTATTATTGTTACGGATTGCTCCATAGTGAAATTGTTGTGTCCAACCTTTTTCCCAGTCCATAATGGCAAATTCAACCAGCATTGCCGATTTGAATTTAAGAATTTCTTCAAGGGTTAACTCAGTTCCGCCATAAACCTTGTTAAATATAGCTTTAATTTCGGCTTCGGTGTAATCTTCAGCATAAAATTCTTCAATACCATGGTCGGATAGTTTACAACCTTGTTCTGCAAAGAAATCATGACGTTTGCGTAAAGCAGTGATTACATCATCGAACGTTGATATTGAAACTCCTGAAACAGTAGCAAGTTGTTCGATGTAAGCTCGGAAATTAGCAGCATTTTCTACAGCCATCGCTTTATCGGGTCGCCATGTTGGTAACATTTTAACTTCAAAACCATCATTTCTCGTTTTAATATGATGTTCAAGCGAATCAATGGGGTCATCTGTGGTACAAACAACTTCAACTTTATAGCGGCGCATCATGCCACGTGCAGAATATTCCGGGAGTTTAAGCTTTTCGTTACATTCGTCATAAATTTCGCGTGCTGTTTTGGGCGAAAGTAGTTTTTCAATCCCAAATCCGGTTTTAAGTTCCAGATGTGTCCAGTGATACAATGGATTTCGCATGGTATATGGAACAGTTTCAGCCCATTTCTCGAATTTTTCCCAGTCGGAAGTGTCTTTGCCTGTACAATATTTTTCGTCCACACCATTCGTTCTCATTGCACGCCATTTGTAGTGGTCGCCCCCGAGCCATATTTCGGTTAGCGATTTAAACTGATAATCGTTTGCCACCATCGAAGGAATTAAATGACAGTGATAGTCGATAATGGGCATTTTTGCTGCATGTTCGTGATACAGTTTTTGAGCTGTTTCGGTTTGCAGTACGAAGTTTTCATCCAAAAATTTTTTCATGATTCGTTGCTTTTTTGATATATTTTTTCCGAAGATAATTAAAATTCACTCATCAGATAATTAAATATTGCAAAAATCAGATACTAAAATGATTTTTTTTAATATTCTTATAAGCCTTTTTATTGCATTTTATTTTTATTATATATTTGATTATAAAATAAATAAGTTGATTTTTAAACAATAAAACAAAGTGTCCGTGTTCGCCCACGAAGATAAATAATATTTTTGGAAAATCAAAATAAACATTATATTTGCAGTGCGAGTGTGTACGCACACGAAATTTCTGATACCATTAAAATGAATAAACAAAATACCAGAATAAGGATTAAGGATATTGCCCGCCTTGCCGGAGTTTCGGAAGGAACGGTGGACAGAGTTTTGCACAATCGCGGCGAAGTATCTGCACAAAGTCGGGAAGCTGTTGAGCAAATTCTCAAAGAAATAAATTACACGCCCAATTATCTTGCCCGATCGCTTGCCATAAAAAAACAACTACGTTTGGTTTGTTTGGTTCCTTCGTTTCAGATTGGTGAATATTGGGAAAGAGTAGTTAATGGTTTTAAATTGGCACAGAGTGATTATCAACAATATCATATTGATGTTCAAATACAATATTTCAATCAATATGATGTAAATTCGTTTATTGACGAGACAAATAAAATATTGACCGAAGCTCCCGATATTGTAATTTTCTCACCTACGTTTCGGGACGAATCGTTAAAGTTTATCCAGGATTTATCTGAACGAAATATTGCTTTTTCTTTCGTCGATTCAATGCTTGAAAATACGGCATTTCTTACCTATTACGGACAAAATTCTTTCCAGAGCGGATTTGCTGCCGCACGACTTTTATTTGAAGGATTACCTCAGAACACGGTCGTATTAGTTGTTTTAACAAGAAGCATTGGCGAATTATCCAATCAAACCTTGTCAAGGCTTGAAGGTTTTTTGCAGTTTATAGAAAAAAACAATTTAAATGTAGGTATCAAATATATTGAATTAAGCAGTACTGATATTGAAAACAATCAACGTAAACTGAAAACTATTTTTTCGGAAAATAATAATATTTCGGCAGCTATTACATTTAACTCTAAAGTTTATCAATTAGTTTCTTGTCTCGAAAAACTTGAAATCCGAAATCTTAAAGTCGCAGGTTACGATTTGTTAGATAGAAATGTTGCGTATTTGAAAAAAGGATTAATTTCATTTCTCATTGCACAACGACCCGGAAAACAAGCTTATTTATCCGTAAGAGATGTTTGTACAAGTCTAATTTTCAAACAGCCTGTTAAAAAAATCAATTATGTTCCTATTGATATTCTAATAAGCGAGAATATCGACAGTTACACTGAGTTTAACGAATAAACAATAATAATCTTTTTAAAAATTTAATTATCATGCAATTAGGAAAATACAGTATTGGGATGGGCGACCGTTTTGCTCATCAAGGCGAAGCTCAATTAAGAGCAATAATCAGAGCCAATGAAAAAGGACTCAATATCAGCCCCGTTTGGAACAAATCGAACCGTGAGCATATATATGTGCATACACATCCATCAGATGTACGAAAAGAAGCTGATGCCGCTGTTGCTGCTTTAGAATTCAAAGGAAAATATTTTGTCGATGCTGATCATATTAATCTTTCAACAGTTGCGCCATTCGTAGAAACTGCCGACTTTTTTACCCTTGATGTTGCTGCATTTATTGGGAAACCAAGTGCTCAAGCTGATGTTGAAGCGTTTGTAAATTCTTGCGAAAAATACCTTGGTGAATTGACAATTCCGGGAATCGAAAAACCATTTCATGTAACAAAAGATGCCTTGGTTGTAATTGCCGGTAAGTTTCTGGCTGCTACTCAGCAAGCATCTGAAATTTACAAATATCTTGTTGAAAACAAAGGAGCCGGAAATTTTGTTACCGAAGTTTCAATGGACGAGGTGGAAAGTCCGCAAACGCCGCTCGATATGTTATTCATTCTGAAAATGCTGGCAGATAAAGGCGTACCCGCGCAAACTATTGCTCCAAAATTTACCGGACGTTTCAATAAAGGGGTAGATTATCGCGGAGATCTGGATCAGTTTGCCAAAGAATTCGAAGAAGATGTATTGGTAATTGACTTTGCTGTAAAAGAATTTGGTTTACCTGCTGAATTAAAATTGAGTGTTCACTCAGGTAGTGATAAATTTTCAATTTATCCGATTATGGCAGATATCATCAAAAAACATGATAAAGGCTTGCACCTGAAAACTGCAGGAACAACCTGGCTCGAAGAAGTTATTGGATTGGCTGTTGCAGGTGGTGATGGTCTTGAACTTGCCAAGAAAATTTATGCCGGTTCTTACAACCGTAAAGATGAATTATGTGCTCCTTATGCTGATGTAATTGATATTGATGGATCTCAATTACCATCTGTGGAAGAAGTAAATGCTTGGAGTAGTGAAAAATTCGCTAACACTTTGCGACATATTCCCGGTCACCCTGATTATAATGCTAATTTCCGCCAGTTAATACATGTAGCTTATAAGGTGGCTGCTGAACTTGGCGATGAGTATTATGCAATGCTCGAAAAATATGCTGAAATTATCGGTCAATGTGTCGAAGAAAACATTTACGAAAGACATTTAAAACGTTTATTTAATTTATAATTCACACATAAAAAGCAAAAAAATGACGAATCTATTTGACCTGAAAGACAAAGTAATGGTAATCACCGGCGGAGGTGGAATCCTTGGTCGCTCGATGACTGACTATATGTGTTCACAAGGAGTGAAAGCTGCTATTCTTGACCGTTGTAAAGAAGCGGGACGAATTCTTGCAGAAGAAATGACTGCCAAAGGTTACATTGCTAAAAATTATTGTGCCGATGTGTTGGTAAAAGAACAAATTGAAGAAGCTGCATCCGAAATTATCAATGATTTCGGAAAGGTGGATATTCTGGTTAATGCCGCAGGTGGTAATATGGCTGGAGCTACCATTCCGCCTGATAAAACAATTTTCGATGTGGATGTGGAAGCTTTTCGGAAAGTAGTTGATTTAAATTTATTTGGAACTGTGCTTCCAACTATGGTTTTCGGAAAATATATGGTGGAAGCCGGCAAAGGCTCGATAATAAATATATCTTCCGAATCGGCTTTACGTCCATTAACCCGTGTGGTTGGTTATAGTGCCTCGAAAGCAGCTGTAACAAACTTTACAAAATATATGGCAACCGAAATGGCAACCAAATTTGGGGAAGGTATTCGTGTAAATGCAATGGCTCCCGGATTTTTCCTTACCGAACAAAATCGTACACTTATGACTAATCCCGATGGAAGTCTGACAGCACGTGGTGAGAAAATAATTGCTCATACTCCATTCGGACGTTTTGGAAATCCTGACGAACTATGTGGTACGTTACACTGGCTTGCCAGCGATGCTTCTAAATTTGTTACCGGAACTCTTGTTGTGATTGATGGCGGTTTTGACGCATTTAGTATTTAAACTTGCCCCTAACCCTTGAGGGAGAAAAAAACGGGGATTATTTTTTATTATTTTATAAAATTACTTAAAAAAGTGCTACCCACAAATTCCCCCTTTAAGGGGTTAGGGGGCATATAATTATTATGATAGAATTAAAAAAAGACACAAAATATGCCCTAATGGTGGCAACCTCCATGGGCATTCGTATAACACCGGTCAACGGACAACCGGTTCACAGTAGTAAATTGTTCGAAATGCAGGCTACAAGTGCCGAAACCAATGTAGCAAGTATTTCTTCTTATCTTGGATTACCCGTAAAAGTGCTAACCACTTTTGTAAAAGATAGTCCGATTGCTCAATTGATTAAAGCCGATTTACGTGCCCGTAATATGGATTATGAAGGTGTAGAAGTGCCTCAAGGCGGCCCATGGGGGTATCGTCATCAGTTTAATATTGCCGATAGTGGTTTTGGTACACGCGGTCCGCGTGTATTGAACGACCGTGCCGGCGAAGTTGGTCGTACATTGAATGTAAAAGATTTCGATTTGGAGCGTATTTTTGTACATGAAGGCGTACAGATTTTGCATCTTTCAGGTTTAATTGGGGCTTTGTCCGCCGAAACAAGTAATTTCTGTTTAGAATTAGCTCGTTATGCGAAGAAAACCGGAACGCGCATTTCGTTCGATTTAAATTATCGTGCTTCGTTCTGGAAAGGTCGCGAAAAAGAATTGCGTGAAATTTTTACCGAAATTGCTTCAGTTGCTGATATTCTGATTGGTAACGAAGAAGATTTCCAGCTTTGTCTGGGAATACAGGGGCCTGAAGCCGGTGGTAAAGGCATCGAAGCCGAAATTGAAGGTTTTAAAGGTATGATTGGTCGGGTAAAAAAAGCATTTCCACACGCTTCCGTTTACGCAACAACCCTTCGCGAAGTAATAAGTGTTAATGAACATTTGTGGGGTGCTATTATGCTCGAAGAAGAAAACTGGCATGTAATTATGCCTCGTAAAATCAATGTACTCGACCGTATTGGTGGTGGCGATGGTTTTGTTGGTGGATTGCTTTATGCCATTCTGAAAGGTTGGGAACCCGATACATGGCCGAAATTCGGTTGGGCATCGGGTGCTCTGGCAACAACATTCCTCACCGACTACGCACAACCGGCAGACGAAGATATGATCTGGAGTATCTGGGGCGGAAATGCGAGGGTGAAACGCTAAAGTTATTTACAATTTATTTATTTACAATTTACAATTTTAGACTAATGACGAGTGATGAACTTAAAAAACGTTTAAAGGTATTTGCTTTAAGAATAATTAAATTGTCAGATAGTTTGCCGAACAACAAAACGGGAAATGCTTTAGGAAATCAAATTATTCGTTCTGGTACTTCTCCCGGAGCAAATTTTCGTTCAGCTTGTCTTGGTAAATCAGATAAAGATTTTCTGAATAAATTAAAAATGGTTGAAGAAGAATTAGATGAAACATTGTACTGGCTCGAATTAATTGTTGAATCAGGATTAGTTAAACATGATCTTCTTGATGGTTTAATGAAAGAAAATCAGGAACTCTTTAATATAATTGTAAGTTCAATTAAAACAACGAAAAACAAGCTTAATTCGAAGTAATTGTTGAATCACTATTAAATTGTTAATTGTAAATAGATATAATGAAAGTAAATTTGTTTATTATTTAAATAGTAAATTGTAAATAGTTAAATTGTAAATTATTATTATGATCTACTACGAAAAAGGTTCCACTGACATTGAATTTAGTTCTGCCGATTTAAAAGCAGGATTGTTCGAAGCGTTGGAAAAAATGGGAAAGAGGCACAAGGTGCTTGCTATTCCGCCTGATTATACACGTTTGCCAAGTCGTGCAGGTGAACTCACCGAATATGCATGGCAATATTACGGCGATGCACTGACGGATGTACTTCCTGCATTGGGAACACACTCACCCATGACGGCACATCAAATTGAACACATGTTTGGTTCTTTGCCTGCTTCGCTTATTCGTGAACACGATTGGCGAAACGATGTAGTGACTGTAGGGTATGTGCCTGCCGAATTTGTGAAAGAAGTTTCGGGCGGCGCTGTCGATTTTCCCTGGCCTGCTCAAGTTAATAAATTGTTGCTCGAAGGGAATTTTGATTTAATACTTTCCATTGGTCAGGTTGTGCCCCACGAAGTGGTGGGAATGGCCAATTATAACAAAAATATTTTTGTTGGGACGGGTGGGGTAGAAGGTATCAATAAAAGTCACTTTGTGGGTGCTGCCTACGGCATGGAACGCATGATGGGTCATGCTGATACGCCCGTACGACGTATTTTCAATTATGCTTCAGATAATTTTACCAACAATTTGCCGATAGTTTATGTGCAAACTGTGGTTGGTTTGGATAAAACCGATGGCAAAGTAAAATGTCGAGGTATGTATATTGGCGACGATTTTGAAGTATTTACCAAAGCTGCAAAATTAGCATTGCAGGTGAATT
This sequence comes from uncultured Paludibacter sp., assembly GCA_964396515.1. Taxonomy (GTDB): domain Bacteria; phylum Bacteroidota; class Bacteroidia; order Bacteroidales; family Paludibacteraceae; genus Paludibacter. The sequence continues at coordinate 36,589 of CAYNGF010000008.1, read as the reverse complement.
TCGATTTGTTGGATAAACCACTGAAAAAAGTGGTTGTTTATCTTGATCCAACCGAGTTTAAATCAACATGGCTGGGTAATAAATCGATTTATCGTACACGTATGGCCATCGAAGACAACGGAGAACTGATTGTAATTGCTCCGGCGCTTAAAGAATTTGGTGAAGACAAGGAAATCGACCGTCTGATTCGAAAATATGGTTATAAGGGAACTCCGCATACACTGAAAATGTGTGACGAAAACGAAGAGTTGCGCAACAACCTTAGCGCTGCTGCTCACCTGATTCATGGTTCGTCCGAAGGTCGTTTCAGTGTAACGTATTGTCCCGGAAAAGGTGCTGAAAACCTGACACAAGCTGAAATAGAAAGTGTCGGATTTAATTATGCTGATATTGATGAAATGACAGCCAAATACAATCCGGCAAAGCTCAGGGATGGCTACAATACTATGCCCGATGGAGAAGAGATATTCTATATCTCAAATCCTGCATTAGGATTGTGGGCGTATAAGGAAAGATTTAAATTTTGACCATCTTATCATTGACCATTTACTATTTAGAAATTGACAACTGAAGAGTTTTAAAGAAACGATTAAAGGTATTTGCACTAAGAATTATTAAATTATCAGATAGTTTGCCCAATAACATAACCGGCAAAACACTTGGAAATCAGATTATTCGTTCCGGAATTTCGCCGGGAGCAAATTACCGTTCAGCCTGTCTTGCTAAATCCGATAAGGATTTCCTGTATAAATTAAAAATGGTTGAAGAAGAATTGGATGAAACATTGTATTGGTTAGAATTAATTGTTGAATCAGGTTGAATGAAAGAGGAATTACTTTAAGATTTAATGCTTGAAAATCATGAATAGTTGAAAATTATTGTAAGTTCAATTACAACGATGAAGAACAAACGAAATTCAGATATGAATTAGTAAATGGTAAATGAAAAAATAGTAAATTTCCTAATGAAAATAATTATCGACGATAAAATTCCATACATACGTGGTGCATTCGAAAATGTAGCAGATGTAGTTTATTTACCGGGGTCAAAAACAACATCGGAAGTTGTAAAAGATGCTGATGCAATTGTTACGCGTACCCGTACAATCTGTAACGAAAAATTGCTGGCAGGTTCTTCGGTAAAATTTATTGCCACTGCAACCATTGGTTTCGACCATATTGACACAGATTATTGTGAAGCAAATGGTATTCGATGGACAAATGCGCCCGGTTGCAATTCAAAATCAGTAGAGCAATACATAGCATCTACCTTAATGGTTTTAGCTGAAAAATATGGCTGGAAATTGAACGAAAAGTGTATTGGCGTTGTTGGTGTGGGTAATGTGGGAAGCAAAGTAGCTCGTATTGCCGAAATCTTTGGCATGAAGGTGCTCCTGAATGACCCGCCTCGCGAACGGGTAGAAGGTTCGGAAAAATTTGTTAGTCTGGAAACCATTCAGCAGCAAGCAGATATAATAACGCTGCATGTTCCATTGAATATGAAAGGAGAAGATGCAACTTTCCACTTGGCTGATTCGGAATTTTTCAGCAAACTGAAACGCAAACCGCTACTGATAAATTCCTGTCGTGGTGAAGTTACTGAAACAAATGCAGTAAAGAATGCTTTGAAAAATGGAGATATTTCAGCTTTTGTGTGCGATTGTTGGGAAAACGAACCGGATATTGATTTGGAATTATTGGCATTAACAGAAATAGCCACGCCGCATATTGCAGGATATTCGAAAGACGGTAAGGCAACGGGTACATTGATGAGTGTACAAGCGGTTAGTAATTTTTTCGGGCTGGGACTTGATAACTGGAAACCTACTGGTGTTGAAGAACCTAACAACCCGGTTTTTGAGTTGGATGGTGAAGGATTAAGCGAGCAGCAAATTATTGCAAAAGCAATTCTTCATACTTATGATATTCGGAATGATGATAAAGCATTACGCAATAATGTCAAACAATTTGAACAATTGCGCGGTGATTATCCGACAAGGAGAGAATTTCCCGCATTTACAATTGTTGCAAAAAACATTCAACCCGAAACATTACAAAAGCTTTCAAATCTTGGATTTAATTTATAACCACAGAGTTAACTGGGTAAAAACAGAATAAAAACAGAGAAGAAAGTTAAAATAAGAATAATAAAGAAGTACAACTCTCCAAACTCTTATGTCTTTGTTGTAAAAACAAACCTAACCGTAGAGTTAGCAGAGAACAAACAGAGAAGTTATGGAAGAAAATAAACTTACAGAACAAATCATTGGACTTGCATTCAAGGTACATCGTTCCTTGGGTCCTGGACTTTTGGAATCTGCTTATCAGGAATGTTTGTTTTTCGAACTTAAGAAAGCCGGACTTTTTTTTGAAAAAGAAAAGCCGCTTCCATTAGTTTACGAAGATGTAAAACTCGATTGTGGTTACCGAATTGATTTACTTGTTGAAAACCAAATAGTTGTTGAGATAAAATCAGTTGAAATTTTAAACGATATACATACGGCACAAGTCTTAACTTATTTAAAACTGTCTAATTGCAAAATTGGTTTATTGATAAATTTTAATGTCATTCAACTAAAATTGGGAATATAAAGATTATATAACAAATATTATAATAATTCGCTCAGTTAACTCTGTTTTATCTCAGTTATCTCAGTGGTAAAAAAATTATTCAAAAAGTATAAATATGAAACAAAAAGCAGACATTGGATTAATTGGGTTGGCCGTAATGGGCGAAAACCTCGTACTGAACATGGAAAGCAAGGGTTTTACCGTTGCAGTGTACAATCGTACCGTTGAAAAAGTAGATAAATTTATAAACGGACGTGGCGCCGGAAAGAATTTTATCGGTGCGCATTCTATCAAAGAACTTTGCGATTCGTTGGAAAAACCTCGTAAAGTAATGATGTTGGTAAAAGCCGGAAAAGCAGTGGACGATTTTATCGAACAATTGCTTCCGCACCTTGAAGAAGGCGATATCATTATCGATGGTGGAAATACACACTTTCCCGACACTATTCGTCGTACCAAATATGTGGAAAGCAAAGGATTACTTTACATTGGTACCGGTGTTTCGGGTGGTGAAGAAGGCGCTTTGTTAGGTCCGTCAATTATGCCCGGTGGGTCGCCTGCTGCATGGCCTGTTGTAAAACCAATTCTTCAGGCAATTTCAGCAAAAGTAGAAGGTAACGTACCATGTTGTGACTGGGTTGGCGAAGGTGGTGCCGGACACTTTGTAAAAATGGTACATAATGGCATCGAATATGGCGATATGCAAATTATCAACGAAGCCTATCAGATTATGAAGGATATGTTGGGTATGAGTGCCGACGAAATGCACGAAGTGTTCAAAGAATGGAACAAAGGCGACCTGGATTCGTACCTGATTGAAATTACACGCGATATTCTGGCTGTAAAAGACGAAGATGGACTTCCCTTGGTGGATAAAATTCTCGATACCGCAGGTCAGAAAGGAACAGGAAAATGGACAGGTGTTTCGGCACTCGACCTTGGTGTACCTTTAACTTTGATTGGAGAATCGGTATTTGCCCGTTGCTTGTCAGCTCAGAAAGACTTACGCGTAAAAGCTTCGAAAGTAATTAGTGGACCTGCCATCAACTTTACAGGCGACAAAAAACAAATGATCGACGATTTGAAAGATGCTTTGTTTGGCGCTAAAATTATTTCATATGCACAGGGCTATCAACTTATGCGCGAAGCTGCCAAAGAATACGGCTGGAATCTGAATTATGGTGGTATTGCATTGATGTGGCGTGGAGGATGTATTATTCGTTCTGTATTCTTGGGTGATATCAAAAAAGCATTCGATAAAAATCCTGAATTGGAAAATCTCTTGCTCGATCCTTATTTCAAGGAAAAAGTGGAAGCTGCTCAGGCCGGTTGGCGTAGAGTGTGTGCCGGAGCTTTGACAAACGGTATTCCTGCACCTGCACTAACATCAGCACTTTGCTATTTCGATGGTTTCCGTACCGAACGTCTTCCTGCTAACTTATTGCAAGCTCAGCGTGACTATTTTGGAGCACATACCTACGAGCGCGTGGACAAACCCCGTGGCGAATTCTTCCATACCAACTGGACAGGTCGTGGCGGTGAAACTGCATCTACAACTTATGTAGTTTAACTCACAAAACCCACGATAGGGAATTATGTAATACCGCCTTTTGCTTCGTTTGAGTGAAAGGCGGTTTTTTTATATATTTAGATTTTCGAACAAAAACAAATTCGATGTGTAACTTACCAAAAAAAATACTACTTTAGCTTTATGAAAATCATAATTTCTTAAAGACTTTAAATTATAAGTATGAAACCTTTTCTTTATCGTGTAGCTGAAGTTTTTTATCGAAATCATACCAGCAATATCAATTCATTAACTTTTGTTTTTCCTAACCGTCGTGCAGGTCTTTTTTTTCAGAAGTATCTTTCACAATTGATTGATAAACCGCTTTTTTCTCCTGATATTATTACTATTAACGATTGTTTTACAATAACTTCACCATTACAGCTGGCCGACCGTATCGAAATGCTTTTTAGGTTGTATGAAATTTACCGAAACCTCAGTAAAAGCACCGAAACCTTTGATACTTTTGCCTTTTGGGGTGAAATGTTACTTGCAGATTTCAACGAGGTTGATCGCTATATGGTCGATGCACAACAACTTTTTACCAATGTTACCGAACTCAGAGAAGTTGGTGAAATGTTTGATTATATGACTGAAAATCAGATTAATGCAATTAAACAGTTTTGGAAAGATTTTCAAGCCAATCTTAGTAATGATATTCAAAATAACGATCAAAAAAGCAATGTTAAGGAATTTATTGAAATATGGAAAGTGTTGTATGATATATATATACAGTTTACATCGTCTTTGATGGATGAAAATTCAGGTACGGAAGGTATGATATCTCGCCAGGTGGCTGAACGTTGTCGCAGAAATGAAGATATCGTTGAGTGGGAGGGTAAACAGTTTGTATTTGTCGGATTTAATGCTTTGAACCCGTGTGAAAAAGAATTAATGAAATACCTTAAACTACGTGCACAGGCTGATTTCTATTGGGATTACGAAGCACCTTATCTGCATGATAATGACAATCCTGCTTCGAATTACTTTGATGAAAATATAAAGGCCTTCACTTCAAAATATAAAATTGAGCCGGATATCATACCGTTAAACGATAAAAATTTTACGCTTGTGTCAGTGCCTTCCAGTTCCGGTCAGACGACAGAGATTGCTAAAATTTTGAAAGAATTAAATACTTCAGAGGATTTGGACTGGCTTACAACTGCAATTGTTTTGCCCGATGAAAATTTATTGATGCCCGTTTTAAATAATATTCCTGACTTCATCGAAAAAGTGAATGTAACAATGGGCTATCCTTTATCAATGACTCCTCTGGCGGGTTTGATCGAAAGTTTGTGCGACCTCCAAAAACGAAAACGAATAAAAGATAACACAACTGAATTTTATTTCAGAAACGTAAATGCTGTTTTACAACATCAGTATTTTAAAGCTTTATGTCCCGCCGAAGCATCGATTATTCTAAGTAAAATAAATAATGATAAAATAATTTATGTTGATAAACAAACATTCAGTGAAAATGAATTACTAAACTTTGTTTTCAAAGACGTTGCATCGGCTGCAGATTTTCCACAATATGTTTTGAACGTGTTAGAAATGATGTATTATAAATGGCTGAAAATCGATGCCGAAACAGATACAATCTTGCCTGTAAGTGGTTTTATCAATTTGTATTTTACCACAATTACGCGCCTCAACGATGTGATGAACAATCACCGAAGTGTCGGAAGCATCAGTTTTGATACGGTAATGCGTATTATCAGGCAAATGATAGCCGGCGTTTCAGTGCCTTTTACCGGTGAACCTTTACAGGGTTTGCAAATTATGGGTGTGCTCGAAACACGTGGGCTCGATTTTGAAAATATTATTATCACATCTTTTAACGAAGGCGTTTTCCCTGCTACTGGTTATACACAAAGTTTTATTCCGCATAGCTTGCGTAAAAGTTTTGGAATGCCGGTTTACGAACAAAAAGATGCCATTACTTCCTACAATTTTTACCGCCTTTTGCAGCGGGCTAAAAATATTTATATGTTGTATGATTCGCGAAGCGAAGGTGTAAATTCGGGCGAAGTAAGTCGATTTCTTTATCAACTTCAGTATCATTACAAAGTTAATATTGAACAACGGAATATTCATTTCGATATAAGGTTCAACCAACCGGAACGGATAGAAATAAAAAAAACAGACAAAATTCAGGAAAAACTCTATGCATATTTGAACGGGAACGCTACAGACAATGCACTTTCGGCAAGTTCCATCAATAATTATATAAATTGCCCATTGCAGTTTTATTTAACGAATATTGAAAAATTAAAAGAGCCTGAAGAAACGAAAGATATTCCGGGTAACGACGAATTTGGTACAGTCTTTCATGCGGTGATGGAATATATTTATGAACCATTTATAGGTCAAGTTGTAACTGAGGATACAATAAATGCCCTCATTTCGGACAGAAATAAACTAAAAAGAACAGTCAACAAAGCCATAGCAAAAGATTATTTGAAAAAACCAGACCCCGAAAACTACTTGCCTGAAGGAAATATGTTGCTTATTTCCGAAGTTCTAATGAAATATCTTATAAATGTGCTAAATAATGATATGAAATATACACCTTTCAGATACGTTGATTCCGAAAAGAAATTTTTTATTCGGGTAAACATAAATAAAGGAACAGTTAATATTAAAGGTTTTATTGATAGGGTTGACGAAAAAAATGGAATCATTAGAATTCTTGATTATAAAACCGGAGATGAAAAACGGGAATTTAAAAATCTTGAGGATGTGTTCAGTCATAATAACTCAAAACGAAATTCCTATGTACTGCAAACCATGCTTTATGGTCTGTACTACAGCGAAACTGAACCGGATAAAATTATCGAACCGGGATTGTACTTTATCAGAAATACTACGCAGGATGATTTCAGCACACATTTAATTCAAAAACCGGAAAGAAACAATCCCATTCCGGTTTCCGATTTCAATCATTGGAAAGATGATTTTACTAACTGTTTAACTGCTTGTCTCGAAGAAATATTTAATCATGAAATTCCGTTCTTTCAAACAAACGAGATCGAAAATTGTAAATATTGCAGCTTTAAATCAATTTGTGCCAGATAAAATGATTTAGTTACGAATTACGAATTACGAGTTCTGCTTGTCTGATCCTGAATATTATTTTTTTTTGGTTCATAAATGAATTTGTGCTATTGACGATATCAGGGGGACAAGTGACTTCCAAGTCGCTTGAGTAATTCATATTTCATATATGAATTTAATATACCATTGATAATAGGTAAAACATATTATTTAATTTAACTTTCACAAGTATAAGTAATTGAAATTGAAATACATAGATATGTGCAATGAATTTTCTGCTTGCGGTGTACCGTTCCCCTCGGATACTTGTCCCGCTCGCGGGAAGGAGAGGGGCTGGGGTGAGGTAAAACATCGAAAATTAGGAAAACATACATTTGTATAACCATCTGATATTCAATATGCAGTATTTAACAACAATTAGTAATTCAAGCAATTAAATACATGCGAAAGTTGAATGAATGAACTTATGATTTATTTACCACTATGTCGTCAAAAATTGAAATAGAACGAAAATTTTTGGTTCTGCAAAATGACTTTATAGAACAAGCATCAGTCAAACATTCTATTATTCAGGGGTATTTGTGTGCAACGTCTTCTTCTACCGTTCGCATTCGACTTAAAGATAACACCGGTTTCATTACCATCAAAGGGAAAAGTAAAGACGGTGGTTTAAGTCGCTATGAATGGGAAAAGGAAATTGATCAAGCAGAAGCAACTCAATTATTGAAACTGTGTCAGGGTAATCTTATCATTAAAGACCGATACGAAGTTCCATCAGGAAATCATATTGTGGAAGTCGATGTTTTTTATGGGGAAAATGAAGGACTAATTCTTGCCGAAATAGAGCTTAAATCTAACGATGAAGTAATTGAAAAGCCTGCATGGCTTGGACAGGAAGTAACAGGCGACAGACGATTTTCTAACTCCAGTCTGATATCTTATCCATATAAATATTGGAAGGAAGACAGTAAAAGATGAACTTTTTTATTGCAACATTGTTTCAAGATACATATTACAAATTTGCAAGATTCTTCAAACATAAACAAAGTTTAAAAACTCATAAAGTAGGGTTTATTTCGGAGTTATTTTGTACATTTGTGTTTTATTAGCAACGCAGAATGAAAAGAAATATATTGTTGTGGGTGTCTGTAACATTGATTTTCAGTTTATATGCACAAAACGAATTATATCTGAAAAAAACCTTTATTTATAAAACCGACACACTTCCCTACCGCATACTGTACCCTGAAAATTATAACAAATCAGAGAAATATCCGCTCTTTTTGTTTCTGCATGGAGCAGGCGAACGGGGTTCTGATAACAATTTGCAACTTGTACACGGAGCGAAACTTTTTACCGATTCAATCAACCGTAAAGCATTTCCGGCCATTGTTGTTTTTCCGCAATGTGTTAAAAATGGTTTTTGGGCTCCGATAAAAGACCGCAAGGATGGCTTTGATTTTGGAAATACCCGAAAACCTACCCCTCAAATGCAAATGGTAATACGTTTGCTCAAACAACTGCAAAAAACCGAAGCTGTTGACACAAAGCGAATATATGTGGCAGGTCTTTCAATGGGTGGCATGGGTACGTTCGATTTGATTTGCCGTTATCCCAAAAAATTTGCTGCAGCTGTACCTATTTGCGGTGGAGTAGAAATCAGCAGACTTAAAAAAGTAGTGAATGTCCCTATTCGAATGTATCATGGCGGTGCTGACAATGTTGTATCTCCTGAACATTCACGTAATGCTTATATCGAACTAAAAGCCAGAGGGGCTCAAAACGTTGAATTATTCGTATTTCCGGGGGTTGGTCATGACAGTTGGACCAATGCATTCGCTCAGGAAGATTTTTTACAATGGATTTTTTCACAAAAAAAATAAAGATCTAAGAACAAAACAAAAAAACAAATTTTTATATGGCAAAATTTAAAGGAGCGATAGTAGTAAACGTCGAAAGGTGCAAAGGTTGTGATTTGTGCGTAGTGGCTTGCCCTTCGGATGTTTTAGCCCTATCGAAAGAAGCAAACAACAAAGGCTATAATTTTTCGCACATGGCAAATCCTGAATCATGTGTGGGTTGTGCTGCATGTGCCTATGTCTGCCCTGATGCCTGTATCACTGTTTATAAGGTAAAGGCAGAATAGATATTTACAAATTACGAATTACAAATTACGAATTACGAATTACGATTTTCAATTTTACAGTATCATTATTCATAAATTTTGATCAAATAGAATTGAAATTTATCTTAATAATAAAACAAAAGTATGAAACAACATAATGAAGAAGTAACTCTTATGAAAGGGAATGAGGCAATAGCGCATGCAGCCGTACGTTGCGGTTGCGATGGTTATTTTGGTTATCCCATTACGCCTCAATCTGAAATTCTCGAAACGCTCACCGAACTTGAACCATGGAAAACCACCGGAATGGTTGTATTACAGGCAGAGAGTGAAGTGGCATCTATCAATATGGTATATGGAGCTGCAGGTTGTGGCAAACGTGCCATGACTACTTCCTCAAGTCCCGGAGTTAGCTTGATGCAGGAAGGAATATCTTATTTGGTTGGCTCTGAATTGCCTGCAGTTATCGTTAACGTAATGCGTGGCGGTCCGGGTCTTGGTACAATTCAGCCAAGTCAGTCCGATTATTTTCAGGCAGTGAAAGGCGGTGGTCACGGCGATTATAAAATGATTACGCTTGCGCCTGCTTCTGTTCAGGAAATGGCCGATTTTACGGTACTCTCGTTCGATTTAGCATTCAAATATCGAAATCCTGTAATGATTTTAGCCGATGGTATAGTGGGACAAATGATGGAAAAAGTAGTTTTGCCCCCGTTTACACCACGCAGAACTGAAGAGGAAATTCGTAAAGAATGCCCCTGGGCAACTTTGGGTAAACCTGCCGACCGTGGACCTAATTATATTACTTCATTAGCACTTCGCTCCGAAGAAATGGAAGAAATAAACCTTCGTATTCAGGCACGTTATCGCGAAATGGAAAAGCACGAAGTGCGTTACGAAGAAATCATGTGCGACGATGCTGAATATATTTTTGTTGCCTTTGGAATTACAGCCCGTATTTGCCAGAAATCAGTAGATCTAGCCCGTGCCGAAGGGATTAAAGCCGGTTTGCTGCGTCCGATAACTTTGTATCCTTTCCCTACCGAAGTAATTAAATCGCATGTGCCTAACGTTAAAGGCTTTATGTCGGTAGAATTGAATGCCGGTCAAATGGTGGAAGATGTCAGACTTGCCGTGGAAGGTGGTACAAAAGTAGAATTTTATGGTAGAATGGGTGGTATTGTTCCTTCACCCTCCGAAGTGCTGAATGCATTGAAAGAAAAACTTGTGAACAAATAATTTAAAACATAAGAAAATGAATATAACCGATATAATAAATCCCGCAAACCTGGTCGCACAGAAAACCAAGGTAATGAATGATACCCCTATGCATTACTGCCCGGGTTGTAGTCATGGCGTTGTGCATAAGCTTATTGGTGAAGTTATTGAAGAAATGGACATCCAGGATAAAGCCATTGGTGTGGCTCCGGTAGGATGTGCCGTTTTTGCCTATAAATATCTCGATATCGACTGGCAGCAAGCTGCTCATGGACGTGCTCCTGCGTTGGCAACAGCCATTAAACGCTTATTACCTGATCGGTATGTGTTTACATATCAGGGCGATGGTGACCTTGCTGCCATTGGAACTGCCGAAACAATTCATGCCTGCAACCGTGGAGAGAACATTGCTATTATCTTTATCAATAATGGTATTTACGGAATGACAGGTGGTCAAATGGCGCCTACTACACTCGAAGGAATGAAATCTACTACTTCGCCGCAAGGAAGAGAAATTGCTGTCAGCGGTCATCCCCTCGATATTACAACTGTGTTGGCACAACTGCCCGGCACTTGTTATGTAACACGTACTGCTGTGCATACTGTGGCAGGTGTACGCAAAACCAAAAAAGCTATACGAAAAGCTTTAGAAAACTGTAATTTAAATAAGGGTGCTTCTGTAGTGGAGGTGGTTTCTACTTGTAGCTCGGGTTGGAGGCTAACACCTGCACAATCCAACGACTGGATGGTTGAAAATATGTTCCCGCATTATCCTCTGGGAGATATTAAAGATATTTAAATTGATAAATTTATAATTTTGAAGCAATGACAGAAGAAATCATAATATCAGGTTTTGGCGGACAGGGAGTTTTGTCAATGGGCAAAATTTTGGCTTATTCAGGATTAATGCAGGGACAAGAAGTAAGTTGGATGCCTTCCTACGGGCCTGAACAGCGGGGTGGAACCGCTAATGTTACCGTTATCTTGAGCGATGAACGGGTAAGTTCGCCTGTGTTAAATACCTACGATACAGCAGTTTTATTGAATCAACCTTCCATTGATAAGTTCGAAAGCCACGTTAAACCCGGTGGAACACTTATTTTTGATGGAAATGGTATCCATCGTTTCCCTTCACGTTCGGATATAAATATCTATCGTATCGATGCGACGGAATACGCTTATGCAAATAATGAAGTAAAAGTTTTTAATATGATAGTGTTGGGCGGATTACTCAAAGTAAGACCAATTGTACAAATTGAAAATGTGTTGAAAGGTCTGAAAAAATCACTTCCCACTCGCCATCATCACCTTATACCCATGAACGAAAAAGCCCTCGAAAAAGGTATGGCATTGATTAAAAAGGTTAATTGAAAAAATACTTCTAGTATGTTAAGAACTAAACTCCCCGAAAGCAAAATGCCTTCGGGGAGTTTGTTAATTAATACATATTTAACAGTTGATCAACTTTTTCTTTCATTTTTCCAACTATCAATTCTTCTATCTGCCTGGGCACTTCAATTTTCATTTTGCATTTTTCCTCAAACTGCTGGCTTAGGATAGCTATGTTATACGTTTTGATAATGTGCATTACATCGATCAGGACAGGGTAATCAAAGTTAAGTATGTAGATGGAAGTAACTTCTTTTTCTACTATGGCAGCGTTTTGCAACGCATCGGCGGCAGCTTCTTTGTATGCAGTGATTAAACCTCCTGTTCCGAGTAAAATTCCTCCAAAATATCGTACTACTACCACCAGAATATTAGTGAGGTTAAGGGAGTTGATTTGTCCCAATATAGGGCGACCGGCAGTGCCTGAAGGTTCTCCATCGTCATTAACCCTGAAATCGGTTCGTTCAGCACCAAGCATGTATGCATAGCACACATGACGGGCATCGTGATATTTCTTCCTGAAATTTTTCAACATCTCTTTTATTTCGTCAACATCGTTTACAGGTATGGCAAAAGCCAGAAACTTACTGCCTTTTTCGCGGTAAATGCCTTCGGAAGGGGACGATATGGTTTTGTAGGTAAACATTTTTAATAGAACAAAGAGCAAAGAGCAAAGAATAAAGACAGACGACAGACAACGTACAACAGAAAAAAACAAAGTAGATTCTAATTATGTGATTTCGCTTTTTGCAATAATTTTGGGCAAAAGTAGCAAAATTATACACTGAAAAAAACATTAAAACGCTGAAATTTGATTTTATTATTTTTCGGATAATTTATTGAATCCCAAATTTATATTAACCTTAAAAGAACTGATGCATTTTTTACACTGAATTCCTTTAGCAATTATTTAAAAACAATTATATTTGCAACCGATTTTTAAAATGCCTTTTTAGCTCAGTTGGTAGAGCAATTCATTCGTAATGAATAGGTCTGGGGTTCGAGTCCCCAAAAAGGCTCAATAAAAAACGTGAACCCGAATGCGTTCACGTTTTTTTTAGTTATTGAGCTGTGGTTCAATTATATTCTGTAAAAGGAAGCGAATTTAATCTCCAAATCAGTCTATTGATTTAGAAAAATTTCTACTTTTTTATTTTACTCGCTACACGCTACTGATTAATCAATTTTTCCACCTGATCCCAGTTTACAACATTCCAGAAAGCTTTCACATAATCAGCTCTTTTCTGTTGATATTTCAGGTAATAAGCATGTTCCCAAACATCGAGCGCTAAAACGACAGTGCCGGCAGGTAATTTCATTAAATCCATCAGTGAATTGTCCTGATTGGGAGTGGAGAACATTTTGAGTTTTCCGTCTTCACCTTTAATAAGCCAAGCCCAACCTGAACCAAAACGGGATAGAGCTACATTTTCGAATGCACTTTTAAATTTATCCACGCTGCCATAGTTTTTGGTTAAAAACTCTTCGAGTGTAGGTGACATTTTGCTTTTATCGGGCGAAGTCAGTATTGACCAGAAGAATTTGTGATTGTAATGCCCGCCGCCATTGTTTCTAATGGTAGTTTGAACATCAGCCGGTAATGTGCTGAGGTTTTTTAAAATTTCTTCAATTGTTTTACCTTTAAGTTGAGGTACTTTTTCAATGGCTTTGTTCAAATTGTTAATGTACGCTGCATGATGTGCAGAGTAATGAATGCGCATTGTTACACTGTCGATAAAGGGTTCCATCGCGCTGTAACTGTAGTTGAGTTTCGGAAGCGAAAACTGACCGAAAGCAAAAGAAACTGCTGCCAGCCAAAAAGCTGAAATGAAAAGAAACTGTTTCATAATAAATACTTTAGAGATTTTTTTAGTGTTTTGATTTGTATAACGATTTGTTTGATAAAATTGTTCGGTTTCGGACTTCAAAGTAAATAAACAAAGCGTTTAAAATCTGATATTTTCAGTGTATTTAACATTCTATCTGTACTTTTTAAAAAAAATTGCCGTTAATGAATACAGTGCTTAAACAATGGTGTGTTTTTCAGGTTGTAAATAATAAGTATATTTGCATTTGATTTATTTCGCATATTTCAAACATTAAAAAACAGTATATGATAGATTACATTAAGGGTGATATTGTTGAACTTACTCCGGCGTATGCAGTAATTGAAACCGGAGGTATAGGCTATGCTATAAACATAACCCTACCAACATATACTGTGTTAAACGGTAAGTCAGAAACTAAGTTATATGTTTACGAGGCAATACGCGAAGATGCGCACTTGTTGTATGGATTTACAGCACAGAACGAACGGCAGCTTTTTCTCTTACTGATTTCTGTTTCAGGCATTGGACCTAATACAGCCCGAATGATTTTATCGTCGTATTCAGTTTCCGAAATTCAGGAGTTTATCGCCACCGGAAACACTAATGCACTAAGCAGTGTAAAAGGCATTGGAAGTAAAACTGCACAAAGAATTATTGTGGATTTAAAAGATAAAATATTTAAATCGAGTACGGGAACTGCTTCGGGTCAGAATGTGTTATCTGTTCAAAATACTGAACTTAAAAACGAAGCTGTCAGTGCACTTGTAATGCTGGGTTTTTTACAGGCAGCTTCGGTAAAAGCAGTAGATAAAGTTATGAAAGAACAACCAAACCTTAAAGTTGAGCAAATTATTAAATTGGCTCTTAAATTGTTGTAATCTATAACCCATTAAATTTAACTGAGTTTTAATACAGGGCATCATTCATCGTTTATGATATATTCAAGAAAATTAATTCCGTTCATTTTAGTTTTTTTTCTGATTATCGGATCAGTTTATCCGTTTATTTCCGTGAATAATGGTTTTAATGCCAATTTTCAGCCTTCTTCATCTTCTTCAACTGATGAAACTGACACTGTTTCAACAAAATCAAATGAAGCTCCAAAAATTAAAAAATACACACAGAATTCTGAACAGGAAGTGTCAGAGAAATATCCTTTCGATGCTCCCAATCCGACAAATGTAAAAAGAGTGGTGGAACTCGATCCTCGAACCGGGAATTATGTTTTCAGAACTTATGTAGGCGACATGGAAATTTCCACACCACTTTCGATGACTTCGAAAGAATACGAAGCGTGGTCGTTGAAGAAAGAAATGGCTGATTACTGGAAAGAAATCGGATCGAAACAGGTAAAGGAAAATGAAGAGAAGTTTTCGATTACGGATATGAAATTCAATATCGGACCTGCTGATAAAGTTTTTGGTCCCGGCGGTGTACAGGTGCGTACGCAAGGTTCTGCTGAATTGATTTTTGGAATTAAAACCAATAAACTCGACAACCCGGCACTTACCGAACGTATGCGTAAAAGCACCATTTTTGATTTCGATGAAAAAATTCAACTCAACGTTACGGGTTCTGTTGGTGATAAGGTAAATTTCGGACTGAATTATAACACCGAATCCACTTTCGATTTCGACCAGAAACTTGTAAAACTTGCTTATAAAGGTAAGGAGGACGATATAATTAAAAATATTCAAGCCGGTAATGTGAGTATGCAACTCAACAGTTCGCTTATTACCGGAAGCACAGCACTCTTTGGTATTAAAACCGATTTACAGTTTGGTAAACTCTCCGTTTCTGCTATTGCTTCGCAGCAAGAGTCCGAAACCAAAACCGTAAGCTCAAAAGGTGGTTCACAAACCACAAAATATGAGATTAATATAGATAATTACGATGAAAATCGACATTTCTTCTTAAGTCATTATTTCAGAGATAATTATGAGTCAGCAATGGCAAATCTGCCATTAATATCCTCAGGTATCACCATCAACCGCGTCGAAGTGTGGATAACCAATAAGCGCGCAAACTACGATCAGGCACGTAACATTATCGCCTTTATGGATCTGGGTGAAGCGCAGCGTATCGACAATAATCACTGGCAACGTGTATCACCGTCTAACTTACCCCAAAATCAGGCAAATAATCTTTATGCCGAAGTGGGAGCTTTACCAAATGTGCGCGATATTCAACAATCGAATGCTGTTTTGTCCTCCAATTTAAGTGGTTTCGGAATTGTTGGGGGTGAAGATTATGAAAAAATTGAAAGTGCTCGACGTCTTGAACCTTCTGAATATACTCTGAATCCGAACCTTGGAATAATTTCGCTAAAATCAGCTTTATATCCCGACGAAGTGCTTGGGGTAGCTTTTGAATATACCTATGGTGGAAAAGTTTATCAAGTAGGGGAATTTTCGACTGATAATGTACAGGCTCCCAATGCATTGATGGTAAAATTACTGAAAGGAACCGCATTAAGTCCTCAACTTGCTTTATGGGACTTGATGCTCAAAAATGTGTATTCGCTGGGTGCTATGCAAATCCAGCCCGATAATTTCATGCTGAACATTGTTTATCGTAACGATTCAATTGGTACCGACTTGCAATATATCACCGAAGGTGACATTAAAAATCAATTGTTATTGCGGGTAATGAACCTCGACCGACTTGATGTGAAAAACAACAGTAATCCGGATGGTAAATTTGACTTTATCGAAGGATACACTGCATTCTCTTCCTCAGGCAGAATAATCTTTCCTGTTCTGGAGCCTTTTGGTTCACATTTACGAAAAATGATCGGAAATCCTGCCATCGCTGATAAATATGTATTTCAGGAATTATATGATTCTACCCTTGTTGTAGCGCAGGAACTGAGTGAAAAAAATAAATTTCGCATAGTTGGTGAATATAAAGCTTCAAGTGGTTCAGAAATCAGGCTCAATGCTATGAATGTGCCGCGAGGATCGGTTACTGTAACTGCCGGAGGCGCCACTCTAACTGAAAATGTGGATTATACAGTGGATTACACCATGGGAACGGTTACTATTCTAAATCAATCGATTTTAGAGTCGGGAACCAACATCGATGTAAAATTGGAAAATCAGTCCATGTTCAGTATGCAGCGTAAGTCGTTGGTTGGCACACACCTGGAGTATGAATTCAGTAAAGATTTTACATTAGGCGGTACCATTATGCATTTGTCGGAAATGCCTCTAACAACCAAGGTAAATACTGGTAATGAGCCTATTGCCAATACAATATGGGGACTGAATACTGCTTGGCGAGGTGAATCGCAATGGCTTACAAATATGATTGATAAACTTCCGTTTGTGAACGCAACTCAACCTTCGACTTTTGCCGTAAATGCTGAGTTTGCACAACTAATCCCCGGACATCATAAAGTTGTGGGTAAGGCAGGTTATGCATATCTCGACGATTTCGAATCGACCAAAACCACGATTGATATTCATTATCCAGTAAACTGGTATTTGGCAAGTACACCTTACAATCCGGCCAATAATTCACTTTTTCCGGAAGCAGCACTCACCAATAACCTCGATTATGGTAAAAACCGTGCATTGCTCAACTGGTATTATGTTGATCCATTGTTAAATCAAAATGTATCAGCTACGCCTCCAAACTTGCGTAACAATATAGAATCGCAATCGAATCATTACACCCGAAATGTGTTTATACCTGAGATTTTTCCGAATCGCGAAACACCATCGAACCTTACAACCCGAATGACAATTATGAATCTTTCGTATTATCCGCGTGAAAGAGGGCCGTATAACCTCGATGCCGATAATATCGACAGTGATGGTAATCTGTTGTTTCCCGAAAAACGATGGGGTGGAATTATGCGTAAATTAGATGTAACCGATTTCGAAACGGCAAATATAGAATACATCGAGTTTTGGATGATGGATCCTTTCATTTATAATAAAAACGATAAAGGGGGCGACTTGTATTTTAATTTGGGCGACATAAGTGAAGATATTTTGAAAGATGGGAAAAAAGCATTTGAACATGGCTTGCCTATTGATAATGATATTACAAAAACGGACATAACGGTTTGGGGTAAAATCCCCAAAATTCAATCCACCGTAACAGCTTTTGATAATACTGCAGGTGCTCGTGCCAAGCAGGATGTGGGGCTGAATGGATTGTTGAATGACGAAGAAAAAGATTTTCCCGGATACAGCGATTATCTTGATAAACTAAAGGCAAAATTGAATCCTCTGGCAAGGCAAAAAATGGAAAACGATCCATTTTCTCCATTGAACGACCCGGCCGGGGATAATTATCAATTTTATCGCGGAACAGTTTACGACGATCAGAATGCCGATATTCTTACCCGTTACAAACGCTACAATGGCACAGAAGGAAACTCACCTGATGCAACAAGCGTAGGCGAACGATTTGCAACTACAGCCACTTCGCTTCCTGATATCGAAGATCTTAATAATGATAATACACTCAATGAGTACGAAAAATATTTTCAGTATAAGGTAAGTATCCGACCTCAGAATATGAATGTTGGAACAAACTATATTACGGATAAAATAGTATCGAATGTTAAACTCGAAAACGGAAATGTTGAACCTGTTACATGGTATCAGTTCAAAATTCCAATTCGTGAATTTGATGATAAAATAGGATCTATACGTAATTTTAAATCCATACGTTTTATTCGTATGTTCCTGACCGATTTCGAAAAAGAAACTCATTTGCGTTTTGCAACACTTGATTTAGTTCGGGGTGAATGGCGTTCTTACTCAAAAAATTTAATGCCAATCGGAAAAACTGCTCCTACCGAAGGTAAACTCGATGTTTTGGCAGTTAATATCGAAGAAAATGCTGATAAAGTGCCGGTAAATTATGTGCTTCCTCCGGGTATTACTCGTGAAGTTGATCCGGGTCAACCGCAATTGCTGCAACAAAATGAGCAATCGATGGTTTTGCGGGTTACAAACCTTTCACCCGGCGATGCGAAAGCTGTGTATAAAAACACTTCATTCGATATGCGCCAATACAAGCGTCTCCAAATGTTTGTACATGCCGAAAAACTTCCTGATGATGTAAATACCCTCAACGATTATGAATTGAGTTGTTTTGTGCGCATTGGCACCGACATGGTAAATAATTATTACGAATACGAAATACCGCTCAGGTTAACGCCGCAGGGAATTTACAGCTCCGAAAGCGAAACAGACAGAGCAACTGTATGGTATCCTGAAAATATGTTTGATTTCAATTTTAGTAAACTTACAAGTGCCAAACTGCGCCGAAATCGTGATAAAGGAAGTTCTTCCGGTGTTTCCAATCTTATTCCTTATACAATTTACGATGAAGATAAACCGCTGAATAAAATCACTGTCGTTGGTAACCCTACCATTTCGGATGTTCAGAATATTATGATTGGAGTTCGTAATATTTCGAATAATGTGAAAGCGGGCGAGATTTGGGTGAATGAATTGCGTATGACCGAATTCAACGAAGATGGTGGTTGGGCTGCAATGGCCAATGCATCGCTTGGTTTGTCGGATATCGGTAAAGTTAATTTCTCGGGACGAATGGAAACTGCTGGTTATGGAAGCATTGAAAGTAACGTTATGGATCGCCGTATGGACGATATGTACCAGATGAACTTTTCAACTTCACTGGAACTTGGAAGATTCCTGCCTGAAAAAGCGCAGATACAGTTACCTGCTTATTTCTCTTATACCAACGAAACAGTTACTCCCAAATTTAATCCGCTGGACAAGGATGTGCTAATGTCCGAAGCACTTGATAATCTGAATACAGCACAGGAGAGAGATTCATTGAATTTGCTTGCTCAAGTCGTACAAACAACTAAAAGTTTCAATATCTCATCGGCACGAGTGAATATAAAGAGCAAAAAACCACAATTTTACGATCCTGCCAACCTGAGTTTCAGTTATTCTTTTAATGAAACGAACCAACATACTTCCGAAGTTGAAAAAAACATGAACAAACAACAGCGGGCTTCGTTGAATTACAATTTTTCGTTTCAACCGCAGCCATTCGAGCCCTTTAAAAACGTAAAAGCATTCAGCAAACCGGCTTTTGCTATCATTAAAGACTTCAATATTAATTATATGCCTCAGTCATTGAGTTTCAGCACTGATATGAATCGTCAGTTCTCACAAACCAAACTACGCGATTTTAATAACTATGCAGTTGCAGGAGCAGGCCAGACTGTAGATTTAACATTCAGCAAAGATTTTATGTGGAATCGTCAGTTCGATATTAAATACGACTTAACAAAATCGTTGCGCTTCAGCTTGCAAACAGCTATGAATGCAAATATCGAAGAAGCATATTTTACTCCAGAAATTGGGAAAGAATATTACGAAAAATGGCGCGATACAGTAATGCAAAGTATCAGAAAACTCGGTACACCGTTCACTTATCAGCAGGTTTTTACAGCTTCATGGACAGTACCCATCAATAAAATTCCTTTGTTTGATTGGGTTACAGCTAATGCATCATACAATTCAACCTATAGCTGGAATCGTACTGCGCGAATAAAAGGTGCTGCGGATATCGGCAATGTAGCTTCGAGTATGGGAGCATGGCAGGGAGATGCAAGTCTGAATTTCGAAACTTTATATAATAAGTCGAAATATCTGAAGGAGGTAAATCGTCGGTATGGAAATCAGCCTCCAATGCCTTCACGTTTTCAGCCTAAAACGTTTAAACAAAAGATAAACCTGACGCGAAATACTGCTGATACACTCAAGCATCGGCTTGCATCTGAAAAAATTGAAGTTACGTTTACCGACAGAAGCGGAAAACCTTTGAAGATCCCTTATAAAATTGTTGATAACTCTTCGGTGGTGCTGACTCCACGCGTAAATCTCGACAGTGTTAACATGACTGTACTGACTGTCGATCCAAATGCCCGCTCAATTGGACAGAAAGTTATGGATGTTACTGCCCGTGTAGCAATGATGGCACGCCGTGCATCTGTTACATATCGTCAAACAAGCAGCATGGTGATTCCGGGATTTTTCCCAAAACCCGGTTTTATGGGACAGGAAAATATCGGGAACGGAATTTATGCTCCCGGTTTTGGCTTTGCTTTCGGATTCCACGATAATAATACCATACAGAAAGCAATTGATAATGATTGGCTCTTTATGAGCGATTCTATTGTTAATCCTGCCACAACTGCCTTTACTTCCGATTTCGATATTAAAGCTACTTTAGAACCGATTCCGGGGTTAAAAGTAGATTTAAACGGAAAACGTTATATTGCTTCCAATACTACAGTGCAGTATATGTTCGAAGGAATGCCTCAAACATTTACCGGAAGCTACAATATAACTCAGGTTGCTATAGCTACTGCATTCAAGGGTATAAAAAGCGCTGAAGAAAATTATGCCTCTGAACCTTTTAACAAGTTTCTTGAAAACCGCGCAATTATAGCCGGACGACTTAATGCACAGTTAAAAGGTACCAATTACCCAACTACAGGATTTTTCAGTGAAATTCCGAATGTTGCAGGAAAGGAATATAATTCCACACTTGGCTCTTATGGATTGAATTCTTCCGATGTACTTATACCGGCATTTTTGGCTGCTTACACCGGAAAAGATCCCACAACTATGAGCACTAGTCCATTCCTGTCATTGCTAAGCATTTTACCTAACTGGCGAATCAGCTACGATGGACTTTCGCGCATTCCCTGGGTTAAAAACAATTTCCGTTCGATAAGTATTTCGCACGCATATACAAGTCGTTACAGTATCAATTCTTACACTTCTTATTCAACTTGGGTAGCGCTTGGCGCGGGTTCTGAAATGGGTTATGTGCGCGATGTGCAAACAAGTAATCCAATTCCTTCTTCTCCTTACGATATTTCGGGCGTTGTGCTTAACGAACAGTTCAGTCCGCTTATTGGAATTAATGCTGCACTTAAAAACAGCATGACTACTAAACTGGAATATCGTAAGCAACGTAATTTAGCCCTGAATCTGGCAAGTACGCAATTGATAGATGCATCAACCGATGAGTTTGTATTGGGAGTAGGATATTTAATTAAAGATTTCGATGTGATTCTGAAATTGAAAACCGACCAGCAATCGCGTATTAAAAACGATTTAAAATTAAATATGGATATCTCTTACAAGGATATTAAATCGCTTTTACGTAAAGTGGAAGAAAATTTGACACAAGCATCGAGCGGAAACCGACTCTTCACAATGAAAATAATTGCCGACTATGTTTTCAGCTCAAAAGTAAACATTCAGCTATTCTACGACCGGCAAATGAGTACACCGCTCATTTCGTCAACATTCCCGGTTTCGTCCACAAACTTTGGCGTAAGCTTTAAGTTTATGCTAACAAGATAATTATTTTAAAAGTAATTGTGAAATTAGTTTGTGTGAAATCGAGAATCAAAAAAACGTTCATTGAATAAATGTTTAATAAGGATTAAAAAAATAAATTTCCGGAGTATTGATTTTATAGTCAGTGCTCCGTATTTTTTTACAACTGGAATAAATTGCCTGAATTACAATTGGATATTTTTATTTTTGAATAGATAACAAAACGAAGAATAAAAATTATATTTGTTTTATTTCAAGATTATTTTATAATTAATTGAATAACAATACTTAAGCTGAAATATATTTATGAAAGTTATTGCAGAATCCGGTAAAATCAATCAAATAATTCAATCAGCTTTATTTGGTATTGCAGTTGGCGATGCTTTGGGAGTACCTGTTGAATTCAGAAGCAGAGAGTTAGTTCGTAATAATCCGGTAACGGACATGATAGGTTACGGAACCTATAATTTGCCACCCGGAACATGGTCCGACGATAGTTCACTCACTTTTTGCCTTGCCGAAGCATTGACAAAGGATTTTGACCTGAACAATATTGGACATAATTTTGTGCGGTGGGAGCGTGAGAATTACTGGACTGCTCGTGGTATTGTTTTCGATATTGGTAATGCAACACAACAGGCAATTCACCGAATCGCGAGCGGTGTGAAGCCTGAACTTGCAGGAGGAACCGATGCTGCAATGAACGGAAATGGTTCATTAATGCGCATTTTACCCTTAGTTTTTTACTTGTTTGATAAACCTCTGAAAGAAAGGTTTGAAATTACAAGACTGGTCTCTTCCATCACTCACGGACACATTCGATCAGTTATAGCCTGTTTTTATTATCTTGAATTTGCACGGAAAATTATACAGGGAGAAGAAAAATTTGAAATTTATAAAAGCCTTCAAACAAAAATTTCTTCATTTCTTGTTGCAGAATCGATTCAAACTGATCAAATTTCTTTTTTTGATAGATTATTAAAACATAATATCTTTGAACTGAGCGAAGATAACATTTTCAGTAGCGGTTATGTTTTAGATACGCTTGAAGCAGCTATTTGGTGTTTGTTGACTACAAACAGTTTCTCAGAAGCTGTTTTGAAAGCAGTAAACCTGGGTAATGATACAGACACTACGGGTGCAGTTACCGGTGGTCTTGCCGGATTGCTCTATGGAATTAATAATATTCCCGAAAGGTGGATACATCAATTAGCCAGATACCACGAAATAGAAGATCTGGCAAACCGCTTAAGTATAAGGATTATCACCTAATTACATTTTATCTGTATTACTAATTAAACTCATTTATTTTATTTTTTTCATCAATACCCTCAAACTCCCTCAAAAGGTGTTAATTATATTAAATAACAAATGAAAAGATATTCATATATTCATAAATGTTTTTACTTTTGCAACAATTAAATTATAGAAACAATATGAAAAAAATTATTTTATTCATAATCAGCGCATTTATTGCAGTTTCAGTTTTTGGACAAATTTTAGAACCTGTAAAATGGCATTTTGAAGTTAAAAATATTACCAAAAATTCAGCAGATGTAACCTTTAAAGCCACAATGGACAAAGGATGGCATTTATATGGTACGAATATTCCAAAAGATGGACCACGTCCTACCAGTATTGTTTTCGCAAAATTAGATGGAGCCAAAAAGGATGGCGAAGTTAAAGCGCTTTCGAAACTGATTGAAACATACGATCCGAATTTTGATATGAAACTGAACTGGTATGCCAACGAAGCTGTTTTTGTTCAGAAAATATCATTTGACGATATTTCAAAAGTTTATATTTCATGTTATGTTGAATTTATGGCATGCAACGACGAAAGTTGTCTGCCTCCTGCACGTGAAGAATTTGAGTTTGGTCAAGCCAATTCTAAAGCAAATACAACCAATGGAAATGAAACAGTAAAAAAAATTGAAACCACTCAGGTTGACGACACAGTAGTTACTGAAATTCAACAAATCTCAAATGAAAGTAAGGTTGCTGATTTATGGACGCCGGTGATTGACGAACTTCGCGCTTTTGGAGACGATATTACAGGCTCAAAAGGATCGATGGCATTGTTAGTGATTTTTCTGGCCGGTTTAGTCGGTGGATTTTTAGCGCTTTTTACGCCTTGTGTATGGCCAATAATTCCCATGACCGTTAGTTTCTTTCTGAAACGTTCCGAAAACAAATCGAAGGGCAGGAGAGATGCTTTTCTTTACGGATTGGCAATAATATTTATTTACGTAACTCTTGGAATATTGATAACGCTCATTTTTGGGGCAAGTGCACTAAACAGCATGTCAACCAATGCTGTGTTTAATTTATTGTTTTTTGCTCTGCTTGTAGTTTTTGCCATATCATTTTTCGGAGCTTTCGAAATTACGCTTCCTGCATCATGGTCAACAAAACTCGATGCCAAAGCTGATTCTACTGCAGGTTTTATCAGTATATTATTTATGGCTTTCACGCTTGTACTGGTTTCATTTTCATGCACAGGTCCCATTATTGGTACTTTACTTGTAGAAGTATCAACGTCTGGTTCGATACTTGCACCAGCAGTAGGGATGCTCGGTTTTTCAGTAGCACTTGCCGTGCCCTTTACTTTATTTGCAATATTCCCTTCATGGTTAAAGTCACTCCCGAAGTCGGGGGGATGGCTCAATAAAGTGAAAGTTGTGCTTGCTTTCCTTGAACTTGCATTGGCATTGAAATTCCTTTCCGTTGCCGATTTAGCTTATGGCTGGCGCATACTCGACAGGGAAGTTTTTCTTGCACTTTGGATTGTAATTTTCACATTATTAGGTTTTTATTTGCTCGGAAAAATTCGTTTTCCGCACGACGATGAAACGAAACATACGTCAGTTTTAGGAACGTTTTTGGCAATAGTTTCACTCTCGTTTGCACTTTATATGGTTCCCGGATTGTGGGGAGCTCCTTTGAAATCTATCAGTGCTTTCTCGCCTCCGCTTTATACACAGGATTTTAATTTATATAAAAACGAAGTGCATGCTGCATTTGACGATTACGATATCGGAATGGCATATGCAGCGCAAAAAGGATTGCCTGTGGTGGTTGATTTTTCAGGTTACGGTTGTGTAAATTGTCGTAAGATGGAAGCCTCTGTTTGGACTCATCCGAAAGTGAAAGATTTACTGGAAAAGAAATTTGTACTTATAACACTTTTTGTTGATGACAAAAAAGAATTACCTGAGCCATTTCAGATTCAGGAAAATGGAAAGACGAGAACCATCCGAACCATAGGTGATAAATGGAGCTACCTGCAGCGTGTAAAATTCGGAGCCAATGCACAACCATTTTATGTGATGCTCGATAACGAAGGAAAGCCACTTAATAAACCATTTACTTTTGATGAAAATCCGCAAAATTTTATTACCTGGCTCGAAAAGGGTACAAAATAAAATGCTGTATTTTTGTCGTGAAGTTTATTTTAGTAAGTAATTAAAACTGACAATATGCCACCCCGAAACTGCCAAAACCAGTTTCGGGGTGCTTTGGCAAAATTATTGCTATAATGCCGCGTAGTTAATTTTACCAAAAGTTAAGAACAAATTTTGAGAAATGAAAAAACCAAAAGAAAAAACGGAAAATATAGCTCCTGAAAAGATAGAAAATCAGCAGGAAGAAATTACAAACTCAATTGAGAATAATTCTGAAAATCAGCCACAAGAAACTGTAGAGCAGGAAGCAGATAAAATTGCCATTGACTTTGAACAAATAACACAAAAATGTGCTGAATTGAATGATAAAAATCTGCGTCTGATGGCTGAGTTTGACAATTATCGTAAACGTACACTTAAAGAACGTTCAGAATTGATAAAAACAGCCGGTGAAAGCGTACTGGTAAACATGCTTCCATTGATTGACGATTTTGAACGTGCACTTTCAGTTATGAAATCAGCGGAAGATATTGTAGCTGTACGAGAAGGAGTAGAATTGATTTATTCAAAATTTGTAGCTTTTCTCATGCAAAATGGTGTGAAAGCTATTCCTACAGAAAATGAAACTTTCAACACTGATCTTCATGAAGCTGTTACAACCTTTCCGGCACCCTCTGAAGAGATGAAAGGTAAAATTATTGATTGTGTATCAAAAGGTTATACAATGAATGAGAAGGTAATTCGATTTGCGAAAGTTGTAGTTGGAGAATAAATGAGTTGAATTTTGAGAGTTGAGAGTTGAAAATTTAAGCCTGTAATCAGTAGGCTATGGTTGAAAAGATACGAAACACAGAACACGAAACACAGAACACAAAACACAAATTATCAACATGTCGAAAAGAGATTACTACGAAATATTAGGAGTATCAAAAACTGCCACAGCCGACGAAATTAAAAAAGCATACCGCAAAAAAGCGATAGAATATCATCCTGATAAGAACCCGGGAAATAAGGAGGCTGAAGAGAAATTTAAAGAAGCTGCTGAAGCGTATGAAGTTCTGAGTGATCCTCAGAAACGTCAGCGTTACGACCAATTTGGTCATGCAGGATTAGGTGGAGCAGCCGGAGGTGGTTTTGGCGGTGGTGGAATGACTATGGAAGATATTTTTTCGCATTTTGGTGATATCTTCGGTGGACATTTTGGAGGTTTCGGAGGTTTTAGTGGATTTGGTGGATCGTCGGGTAGGGGAAGTCAAAGAGTTCGTAGAGGTTCTGATTTACGAGTGAAAGTAAAACTAACCCTGGCCGAAATTGCAACGGGAGTAGAAAAAAAGCTAAAAGTAAAGAAAGCTGTATCTTGTAAATATTGTAATGGAACGGGTGCTGCCAATGGTTCACAATCAGTAACCTGTACAACCTGTCATGGCTCAGGAAGAGTTACTTCAGTTCAGCAGACTATACTTGGCCGCATGCAAACTCAGTCAGAGTGCCCCACATGCCATGGTGAAGGAAAAATTATAAAGGATAAATGTACGCATTGTGGTGGGGAAGGGATTTTAAAAGAAGATGAAATAATAAGTGTTAATATCCCTGCCGGCGTAATGGAAGGTATGCAACTTTCAGTAAATGGAAAGGGGAATGCTGCTCCGCGTGGTGGGGTTAACGGTGATTTGCTGGTGCTAATTGAAGAAGAAGCGCACCCTGAACTTATACGGGATGAAAACGATTTAGTATATAATTTACTCTTAACTATGCCAATGGCTGTGTTGGGTGGTTCAGTTGAAGTTCCTACCGTTGATGGAAAAGTGAAAGTAAATATAGCACCGGGAACTCAACCGGGTAAAGTTTTGCGTTTACGCGGGAAAGGACTTCCAAGTGTAAACCGTTATGGAACTGGTGACTTACTGGTCAATGTAGGTGTTTATATTCCTGAAAACTTAAACAGAGAAGAAAAAAGTTTGATTGAAAAACTTGAAAAATCGCCAAACGTAAAACCGAATTCATCGGCTTCCCGCGATTTCTTTTCCCGATTCAGAAATATGTTTGAATAAAAAAATTCCGGTGTTTGTCACCGGAATTTTTTTTCTAATATTCTTTTTCTAAAGATTTTCCTCGATGAGCCTGATTTTTTCTTCAAGTATTTTTGCTTCTTCTTTTAAAGCTTCAATTTTTCGCTCCATATCTTTTATCAAACCACCGCCTTTTTTTGATGTAGAAGTGAAAAAGCCTATGTTATTTTCATACGTAGAAATTTCAGCTTTTAAATGTTCGTAACTTTTTACTAATTTCTCACGTTCCCTCATAAGTTTATTTTCGCCTTTTGTGGTCATATCTTTTAAATTGTTTTTAAAAGATTCTAACCTGCGTTGCGATGCATCAACATTCAATTTTTCAAATTGCTTGTCGATAGCTGCCCTGTATTCTTTGTGAATTTTGTCTTTTTCACGGAAAGGAACATGACCTATACTGTTCCATGCTGCGATATAATCTCTCAGCGTTTGCAGAGCTTCTTCAGGATTCGTTTTTGTGTCGATTGCTTCAATCTTTTTGATCAGTTCTTTCTTCTGATTTAAATTTGCAATTTCAGAGGAATGCTGACTGTCAGCATTTTTATTTTTTTCATTAAAAAAATGATCACATGCTGTAATAAACCTTTTCCAGAGTTCATCTGATAATTTTTTCGAAGCCTGACCGGTTTTCTTCCATTCTTTCTGAAGTTGAATAAGTTTCTCGGTAGTTTCTTTCCAGTCGGTACTGTCTTTTAATTGCTCTGCAATTTCACACAATTCTTTTTTCTTTTCGGTATTGGCAGAAATTTCAGCTCTTATTGATTTATAAAAGGCTGCTTTTCTTTCGAAAAATGTATCGCAAGCTTTGCGGTAACGTTCAAAAATTTTTTGATTCGCTTTTCTTGGAGCAAAACCTGTACCTCGCCATTCTTCCTGGAGATTTAAAACATCCTGGGTTACTTTTTCCCAAGCTTTGCTATTTGTTAATTTTTCGTATTCAATAGCTTCAAGTTTTGCACAAATTTCATTTTTAGCTGTCAGATTTTGTTCTTCAATTTTTCTGATATTTTCAAAATGAGCCTGATGTTTTTTGTTGATTACAGCAGATGCAGCTTTAAACCGATTCCATATTTGTTCTCGTAAATCGCGCGATACAGGTCCGGTTTCGTGCCATTCATCGTGTAGTTTTTGTAGTTCTGAAAATGCAGTAACCACATTTTCTTCTTCGGTAAGTTTTTCGGCAGCTTCACATAAGAGTGTTTTGGTTTCCAGATTCTTTTTGAAATCGTATTCTCTTAACTCATTGTTAATTTTTATAAGGTCCCAGAATGCCTCCTGATAGTTGTTATATTGTTTCCAAATAGTAGTGGCAACTGTAGCCGGTACTTGCCCGATCGTTTTCCATTCTTTTTGCAATTCTCTGAATCGGCTTATATGCGAGGAAACATCATCATTGCTTTCTACCATTTGCTTTAGTTCTTCAATAATTTGAAGTTTACGGGTATAGTTACTTTCTTTCTCAACTTCGATTTGATTTATTAGTGCGGCTTTACGGCTTTTAAATTCGTTATAGAAAGCTTTAAAAGTTTCCTCTAATTCATCAATAACCGGCGTAAACACCTCTGAAATTTCGTTTTCTTCGTAAAAAGCTTTTCGTTGTTCTTCGTGTTCGGCTTTCACTTTCTTGTAAAACTGCTGCCTAAGTTCCTCTACTTCATTTTTTACAACTTCAACTTCTTGTTCAAGCAATTTTTTCAATTGCTCTACCATTTCTGCTTTGGTCAGCGTATTTACTAAATTTGATGCAGTTGTATTTTCAGTTAGCGTTTCTGTAGTTTCTTCTGCTAATGATTCTTCTGAGATAATTTTATCAGATGAAACATTTTCAGAAATATTTTCAGATGCTTCTGAAATCTTTGGATTAACACTAATAACGTCGGTGTCTAAATTGGTTTCAGTCATTTCAGCAACGTCAGTTATTATTACCTCAGGCTCATTTTTCAGTTCGAGTGGATCCATTTTCTCTATATTGAGTTTTTACTTTTTGTTTGACAAAACAACTCTATTTAAGTGATTTTTTTTGTTATGTTGATAATCAAGACACAAAAATAATGATTTTTTTTAGATATTTTAATTTTTGCTGATTTTTGAATATAATTAAATGAAATTCTTTCTTTTCGTGTAAGTACTTTCTAACATCTTTGATTATTGAAAAATTCTTTATATTCAAAAAAAAATCATCCAATTTTTATTTTTAAAATTGGTATATTACAAATTCCGATAAATGACATAGGTATTTGCCTGTTGTGCCGGATTAATTTGTATGTCAGGAATTGTTACATGTGCCGGACGAGTAACAATAAATTCAAGCGCATCGGCAATATCTTCTGCCATAAGTGGTGTCAGTCCTGCATACACCGCTTTGGCTTTTTCTTTATCACCATGATACCGTACAATAGAAAATTCTGTTTCAACAAGACCTGGTGAAATAGTGCTGACACGAATACCGTGTTTAACCAAATCGATGCGCATACCTTTGCTGATGGCATTTACAGCGTGTTTTGTGGCACAATAAACACTTCCGTTCGGATATACTTCAATACCGGCTATTGAAGAAATATTTACTATCAATCCTCCTTTACGCGCTATCATTCCGGGAACAATAAGCTTTGAGATATAAAGTAGTCCTTTAATATTTGTATCAATCATACGTTCAAAGTCATCTTCGAGGCTTTCGTCAAAAGGCGATGCTCCTGCAGCAAGTCCGGCATTATTCACTAATACATCAATAGCCGAGAAGTTCTCAGGAATTGAATTAATAGCATCCTGACATGCTTTTTTATCACAAACATCGAAACTCAACGGTAAAACTTCCGTAGGGTATTTCTCAGTCAGTTCATTTGCCAGGTTTAATAATCTATCGGTACGTCGCCCAGTTATAATCAGTCTGTAGCCAAGTTTTGCCATGCGATGAGCAAAAGAATATCCAAAGCCCGATGTTGTTCCTGTTATGAGTGCTGTTTTCATTTTTTATTAGTTACGAGTTATAAGACATTAAGTTAATAAAGTTCATAAAGTCGAAAGTTTATTAAGTTGAAATTGAGAAAACCAAGAAATTAAGAAAGGGTTAATTTCATTTCTTCATATCTTCATTCTCCTCATAACTCCAAAATTATGCTAGCTGTTTAAATCAAGTTTATGCCCCATTCTTAACTTCTTGGTTTTCATGTAAAAAGCATTGTATTGATTGGGTTCAATAATCAGCGGAACATTTTCAACAATGGTTAGTCCGTAAGCTTCAAGACCGATACGCTTAACCGGATTGTTCGACATTAATCTGATTTTTCGTACACCAAGTTGTCGTAAAATCTGTGCTCCTACGCCATAATCTCTTTCATCGGCGTTAAAACCCAAATGTAAGTTAGCATCGACTGTATCAAGACCTTCCTCCTGGAGTTTGTATGCTTTAATTTTGTTCATAAGTCCAATGCCTCTTCCTTCCTGATTCATATAAACGATTACGCCTTTACCTTCTTTTTCGATCAGTGACATAGCTTTGTGTAGCTGTTCGCCACACTCACAACGCATAGAACCAAAAATATCGCCGGTTACGCATGAAGAATGCACACGTACAAGAACGCTTTCATCATCATTCCATTCACCTTTGATAAGTGCAACATGTTCCAATCCGTTTGATAACTGTTTAAAAGGAATTAATTTAAACTCTCCGTAATGTGTTGGCATAAAAACTTTTTCACCTTTTTCTACTAACGATTCGGTTTTTAACCGATATGAAATTAAATCTTTGATTGAAACAATCTTTAATCCGAATTTTTCTGCAATTACCATTAAATCGGGTAAACGAGCCATTGAGCCGTCATCATTCATAATTTCGATAAGTACTGCAGCGGGATACATTCCGGCAAGTCGTGCCAGGTCTATGGCGGCTTCTGTGTGTCCTGCTCGACGTAAAACGCCTTTGCTGCGAGCTCTGAGAGGAAAAACATGTCCCGGGCGACCGAAAGTTTCAGGTTTTGAAGTAGGGTCGGCAAGTGCCTGAAGTGTGGCTGCTCGGTCAACAGCAGAAACGCCGGTAGAACATCCTTCAAGTTTATCAATGCTTACGGTAAAAGGAGTTGCATGAAAAGAGGTATTCTTGTCAACCTGCATTTCCAATTCAAGTTCATCGCAGCGCTCTTCGGTTATTGGAGCACAAAGCACGCCTCGTCCGTGTTTGGTCATAAAATTAACCATTTCTGGTGTAATATTTTGTGCTGCACAGATAAAATCACCTTCATTTTCACGGTCTTCATCATCGACTACAATGATTATTTTTCCGTTTTTTATTTCCTCAATAGCTTCTTCTATTGTGTTTAGTTTAGTGTCCATCTATTTTATTTTTTAAATTTCTTCGTAAATATCTGTTCTTTTTAGAATTTTCGTATAAAAGTAAAATTTAATTTTTTTATAAAATTTGCTGTATTCCTCCTGATTGAATAAAGTAGCATCTACCGCAGCTTTGTAGGTGAGAAAAATCCCTATCGGTAATAAGACTGCTGAACTCAGCCACATCCCTTCAAAAGCGGTCCAAAGATTTTCTCTGGCCATTTTAAATCCGGTATTATCAATAATATAATAAAAAATAAACATGAGAACCGAAATTACAACCGGTGCTCCCAAGCCACCTTTGCGAATGATAGCACCAAGTGGTGCGCCAATAAAAAAGAAAATCAGACATGCGAATGAAAGTGTAAATTTTCGATGCCATTCAATTTTATGACGTGTTACATAAAAACTCGATTCACCCAGCAAAACATTATTATATTGAACCTGGCTGTTCATTTCATTCGCTCGTTGCAGTGCCGATGCGATAGCACGGTTTTTTTCGTCGAGACTCAATGTTTGGTAGAGGGAATCAGGGTTATAATTTTTTACCTGTATATTTTCATTCACTTCGAGTGAGCGGTTCGAAGCATATTCTCTGCCAAAATATCGGTTACTGACCATATCTTTAGCCAATTCATTTGCTCTAATATCCACAATCTTGTTTACAGAATCAATTGAAGCTGCAAGTTGTTTAACATTTTTACTTACATATTGATCGTCGAGAATCGATTCGTCCAGTCTCGAAAATTCTGAATCAAACTCAATAAGAATTTCTTTACGGGAAAATACTTCTCGTCTGTATGGAACGTTTTCAAATGAATTACTTATTTTTTGATTTTTCAAATTCTCAAAACTTTCACCGCTCATAAGTATAAGCAATAAATACTTGTTATCCGCTGTAAGATTTATAAGTCCGGAATCAGCCACCATCACCGTGGCATTATTGAATCCATTTGAAAAATCATAAATCATTAAATCCTTCAGTAATCGGTCATCCTTTTCCCTTACGTAAAGATTGTAACCATTAATTCCTGTATAAAACTCACCCGTGGGAATTTCGAGTTCAGGAGATTTCTGCTTAAGCGAAAAAATTAGTGTCCAGAGTTTTTTTTGGGATATGGGTAATACTGTGTTTGAAAAATAAAATGCACCAATACTTACCAGGGCAATAAAAAATATAAGTGGTCTGATAATTCTGAATAGTGAAATACCTGAAGCCTTCATGGCGGTAAGTTCAAAATTTTCACCAAGGTTACCAAATGTCATCAGCGATGCCAGTAAAATAGCTAATGGTAACGACAGTGGTACCAGCGAAAAAATAGCATAAATAAAAAATTCTGCTAAAACATTCCACCCAATACCTTTGCCTACAAGATCCTCAAAATGCTTCCACAAAAACTGCATAAGCAAAATAAAAAGGCAAATCATGAATGTCATAATCAGCAGCAAAATAAATCGCTTAAACAGATATATATCGATTTTTTTTAGCATTTCAGAATAATAATACTTAAGTAGTAAGTTATATTATATTGAATAATAGACTTTTATGTTTGATAAATTAAGTAGAAGTTTTCAAAAATTTTAGCATGCAAAGTTACTTCAAAAATCTTAATTTATAGGAATTTAAACTGCCAATATTTTTTAAAAAGACATTTATAAAATAAACAAGGATTGCCAGACAAAATTCTTGTGGCAATCCTTAAAAAATAAATCAATTTTTGAACAATTATTACAGTGAAGATATACAAGTATTAAGATGCAATTTCAGTAATAGTCATACTGATTACATGATTTATAATCCCGTTTTTCTACGCAAATTTTCTATTTGGTGATCCCAAAGTAGTTTTGCATCCTCTATTTCATTATCTTCTGCAAAATCAGTAACTAACAGTCCTATGTCTCCGGTAATTGGCTGACTTTCAATACGCATTTCAAAAAAATAATCTGTGTTAGCGTCTTCTTCCCATTGCATTCTGATAAAGGAGTTTTGTTTGGTTTGAATAACTACAGCTGTTTCAGTATTTTTTTCCCAAATAAAAGAATAAATATTGTCCGATACAAGTACCTTATCAGCAAACCATTCGGCAAGACCTAAAGGGGTGCTTACAAGATTCCAAAGAACAGACAAAGAGCCTTTTTTGAAGTTGTATTCAAGTGTGAACTTTTTCTTGTTCATAAATATGATGTATTTCGATATTTTAACATTAATATTAATAAATTGTCATTTTAGTCAGAGCGTTTAAAAATCAGTAATATAGTGCTATTCTTTAAATGT
Source organism: uncultured Paludibacter sp. (assembly GCA_964396515.1). Taxonomy (GTDB): domain Bacteria; phylum Bacteroidota; class Bacteroidia; order Bacteroidales; family Paludibacteraceae; genus Paludibacter. The sequence goes on along the minus strand of CAYNGF010000008.1, from coordinate 2,406 downwards.
AAAATAACAGAATATATATAAAAGAGCCTGATTGAAAATGAATTTTTTGCAGTATACATAATACACTTTAAATTATAATATAAGCACAATTAAATTAATCTTTTTTAATCGGGTTTGTTAATTAGACTGCTTTTTTCAAAACATAGCGGTAGCAATTGTTTGACACTTCCAATAATCTGAACTTTTTCTGAACCATAAAGAATTATTGTTATATCCTTTTCAAATCGTTGTTCGCTTTCAAGCAAAACTTGTCGGCAAGCGCCACAAGGTGTTACAGGATTTTTAAGTAAATTTCCCTGAGTAAAAGCCGCAATAGCTATGGCTTTAACAGGTACTTCAGGTGCTTGTGCGTTGGCAAAAAACATTGCTGTACGTTCGGCACACAATCCTGAAGGATATGCTGAATTTTCCTGATTGCTGGCAGCAAAAATTTCTTTATTTTCGAGTAAAACTGCAGCTCCTACATGAAATCCGGAATAAGGTGCCCAGGCTTTTGGAAGTTGTTCGATAGCTTTTTCAACAAGTTGACTGTATTCTAAAGGAAGTTCATTAATAGAAGAGTATTCAAATACTACAGTTTCGATTATTTTTTTTTGCATAAAGTTTTTAGGGTTTTATCATCGCTTGAATTGAATGCTTGATTTTTGTTCTTCAAATTTTATTAATCCTTTCAACAAAAATATAAAATAATATTCTTATTTCAATTTTTTTGGAGAATAAGTTTTAAATTTGCAAAGGTAAACATTAATAATTATCCACATGAAAAAAGTGATTTTCTCAATTTTTTATCTTTTTATTTTGATATTTTACAGTCAGCAACTGTTTTCACAATCCATCAATAAAAATTATATCGAATACATTGAAAAATATGCTCAATTCGCTCAGAAACAACAATCACAATACGGAATACCTGCAAGCATAATTCTTGCACAAGGATTACTCGAATCTTCGGCGGGTAAAAGTTGGCTAGCTCTGAATGCTAACAATCACTTTGGTATTAAATGTTCAGAATGGAAAGGTGAATCAGTTTCATATACTGATGATAAAAAGAACGAATGTTTTCGTAAGTATGGCAGTGTTATCGATTCTTATCAGGATCATTCCGAGTTCATAAAAAACCGTCCACGTTATGCTTCTCTTTTCGAATTAAGCCGTACCGATTACGAAGGTTGGGCTCACGGATTAAAAAAAGCCGGTTATGCCACCGATGATACTTATGCCTATAAACTCATTTCAATAATTGATAATTACGAATTACATAAATACGATATTGAACAAAACCGTAATGAGATTATTACTGCAAATAATAAACCTTTGGTACAAGAAAAGGGTACGATGGGATATGTTGATCCTTATATGAAACATAATATTATGCGTAATAATAATGTTCGATATGTTTTGGCTGTTGCAGGCGACACATGGGGTAGTATTGCCGATGAATTTAACATGAGTGAAAGCAGAATACTGAAATTCAATGATGTACAGCCCGGTGCAATTTTACAACCCGGCGAAAAGGTATATTTGCAAACAAAAAAGAGGATAGCACAAAAACAATATCCGCTTCACGAAGTGAAGGAAGGTGAGACCATGTATTTAATTTCACAGGAATATGGTATTTTACTTCGTAATTTATACGATATCAACGGAATGTCATACAATCAGGGTCCAAGAGTTGGTCAGGTATTGAAATTACGTAATTAATTTAGAATTTTTAAAATTCTCAATGCGTCGCCGAAATACAGAACTACTTTCAACAGTTATCGATCAGGTACTTCGAACAAACAAACTCGATCGTAAACTTGCCGAAAAACATATACTCGATGCATGGCCTAAGGTGCTTGGTGATTCTGTAATGCAATACACCACAAAACTCGAGATAAAAAGAGGTGTTTTGTATGTATCACTTAGTTCGGCAGTTTTGCGTCATGAATTATTTCTTTCAGGTAATGAAATAAAAGATTCTCTCAATAAATATGCAGGCACTAAAGTAATTTCAGATATAATTTTCTGTTAAGCATTTTTGTTTAATTAGCATGAAACTTGAGAATTTACTTCAAAAGCCCGAAACATTAAGGTATGCTGACAAGCTTGCTGAGGAAATTATTGAAAATCGCGAAATGTTTGAACAATTATTCGAACTAATTTTTGTTGACAATAAAGCTGTTGCCTGGCGAGCAGCATGGATTTGTGATAAATTAAGCCGGAAAAAACCTGAATGGTTCACCGAAAAACATATTAAAAAGATTCTTGAAATTTTGCCCTTTGAGAAACACAAAGGTACACTTCGGGGACTTCTCAGTATTTTCTTAAATTTATACAAAGGCAGCCAACTCGATACGAATATTTTAAATCTTTTCACTATTGACCGACAAACATTAAGCTTTGTCGATATTTATTTTTAATTAT
>CAYNGF010000007.1:56675-64466 GCA_964396515.1 uncultured Paludibacter sp. | reverse complement strand
ATTAGTAATGAATGCGCAGGATTTGAGTAAAGCAATTGGTATCAGATTTGGATACGGTGCTGAAGTTTCGTATCAACACCCATTAGGAAATGCAAACAGACTGGAAGCAGATTTGGGTTTGAATGGTTGGGGTTTAGCCTTGAATGGTGTATATCAATGGGTTAAAGATTTGTCCTCTTTAGCTGATGGTGTGAATTGGTATTATGGCGTTGGAGCAGCTGTAGGAATTCATAATACTTATTTTGGGGCCGGTATTCTGGGACAGATTGGGATTGAGTATAATTTTAATATCCCATTGCAATTATCACTCGATTACAGACCCGGTATTTATGTTATACCAGCATTTCATGGTTCTTATGATGGTATTTGTTTAAGTGTTCGATATAGACTAAATAAATAATTTTAAAATATTTTCGATAAAAGGAGGAAAACTTGAATTCTCAGGTTTTCCTTTTTTTTTCAGTATGTTTTATCGTTATTCAACTTGATTGCAAGTTCTTAATTATGTGAAATTTTGAAAATTGTTCCTGACTAATTAGGTTGATATAGTATATCGATTATCGTCAAATTGAAGTAAGACAACTCACAACTATTTTCATTACTGTTGTTAATTTTTTTTGAAATTTTGTTTTTTTCTTTTCATGTAAATTTCAGATTAATAAAAATGAAAATAGTATCTTTGCCCGGCGTTTGATCTTATAATTTAATGAAACAAATAAGCTTGACATATTTGTTATTGTTTTGTATAGTAGTAGTTTATGCAGAACAAGGTTTCAAATTCGCTTTATTTACCGATTTGCATATACAAATATCAAATCCTTTACCCGAAGAGGATTTACGTAAGGCAGTTGACGATGTAAATCAATCAACAGACATTGATTTTGTGTTAATCAATGGAGATATTACCGAAACGGGCGATCTTGCATCGCTTCAGAAAGCAAAAGAAATAATCAGTGGTTTAAAAGTACCTTGGTATATAACTACAGGAAATCACGATACAAAATGGACACCAAGTGGAGGTACAGCTTTCGGTAAAGTGTTTGGTGATGATAAATTTTCGTTCGAACATAAAGGTTATCGGTTTATTGGTTTCAATACAGGACCACTCATTAAAATGGGCGATGGACATATTTATCCGCAGGATTTTGATTGGGTTGAAAAGGAACTGCAAAGAACAAATGATAATTCAACGGTTTTTATAGTAACGCACTATCCTTTACTTCAGGGTGATGTTGATAACTGGTACTTGATGACCCATTTGCTTCGAAAATATGATGTCAAGGCAGTACTCAGTGGACATTATCATCGCAATGCATTACTCAATTACGATCAGATTCCTGGTATCGTTTTACGTTCAACTTTAAGAGCAAATGCTCCTTCAGGAGGCTATTCGGTATTTACTGTTAACGATTCGCTGCATATAGCTGAAAAAATTATAGGAAAACCTCCGATTCAATGGCTTTCTTTGTCGCTCGAAAAAAGATCTTATGATCATAGTTCTGTTGTTAAGACACCCGGATTTGAAGTAAATCAGAAATATAAAAAGGTGAAACCAATATGGTTGAAAGATACCCGCATGGCAATATTTGGATCGCCGGCGATATTTAAAAAAGCGATTTATTTTGGTGATGATGCCGGTTTTTTACACTGTATGAATGTTGATAATGGAAGTAATTTATGGAGTTATAAAACCGGAAGTCGTATTGTTTCGACACCAGTAATTCATCAGGGAAAAATTGTTTTTGGTTCTACTGATGGAAATATTTACTGTCTCGATGCTTCATCGGGAAATTTAATTTGGAAATACCTTACGCTTGATGTTGTAATGGGCAATCCCATTGTTGTTGCCGATACTGTTTTTATAGGAGGAAGCGATGGTTGTTTTAGGGCATTGAATTTAAATACAGGAAAAGTTTTTTGGGAATATTGCGAAGTAAATGGATATATCGAAACGAAACCCGTTTATACTGATGGTAAAGTAATTTTCGGAGCATGGGATACTTTTCTGTACGCTTTAGATGCCAAAAGCGGGAAGTTACATTGGAAATGGAACAATGGCTCGAAACAAATTCATTTCTCACCTGCAGCCGTTTGGCCTGTAGCTGCTCACGGTAAAGTTTTTATCACTGCACCTGACAGATTTCTAACTGCAATCGATATAAAAACAGGAAAAACTGTTTGGCGAACCAACAAGCATACTGTTAGGGAAACGATTGGCATTGCAACGGATGGAAACACAATTTACAGTCGTTGTATGACCGATAGTGTCTTGGCCGTTGATACTCGTGAAAATAATTATACCTTACGTTGGAAAAGTTCAGCTCATTTTGGTTACGATCACAACCCCTCAATGCTAATCGAAATGAACGGAGTAATTATTTTTGGAACTAAAAACGGACTAATTTGCGGAGTAGGTTCGCGCGATGGTAAACTGCTTTGGCAACATAAAATAGGTAATACTTCGGTGCAAACAATAACACCACTCAAGCAGAGAGAATTTCTGATTACAACTTTAGATGGTAAAGTCGGACGAATTAAATTTTAATTGTTGAAATGAATTTAAGAAAATTAGCGCAAATAATAAATGCTGATTATTTGCACATTTCAAATGATGTTGAAATAAAATGGTTGCTTACCGATAGTCGTTCATTGTCATTTCCTGACGAGAGTTTGTTTTTTGCCATACGTACCGAGCGAAATGATGGGCATAAATATGTAACTGAATTGTATTCCAGAGGATTAAGATTTTTTGTTATCAGTAATTTTCAAGAGGGATACGAAAAATTAACCGATGCAGTATTTTTACAGGTTTCCGATACTTTGAAAGCTTTACAAAAAGTAGCGATTGCGCATAGATCAGCATTTAAAATTCCCATTATTGGAATCACCGGAAGCAATGGAAAAACTATCGTTAAAGAATGGTTGTATCAGTTGCTCCACTTCGATGTTAATGTTTTAAGGTCTCCTCGTAGTTATAATTCGCAAATTGGAGTGCCTCTTTCAGTCTGGTTATTGAACGAAAATAATGAGATAGGAATTTTTGAAGCCGGAATTTCGAAGCCAGGCGAAATGGAGCATCTGGAAAAAATTATTCAACCCCAAATAGGTATATTTACCGGTTTGGGATATGCACATCAGGAAAATTTTGTAAGTCTGAAACACAAATGCGAAGAGAAATTATTACTCTTTCGAAATGCAGAATTGCTAATATATAATTCTGATAATAAGTTGGTAGATATCACAGTATCGCAAATGTATCCAGATATTTCCACTTTAACATGGGGTAAAAACAAAGATGCAAAAATTAAAGTTAAGGAACGTATAATTGGGAATAATGCTACAATAATTCAACTTGTGTATAACAAAAATGAGTTTACACTGAATTTACCTTTTACCGATGATGCTTCATTCGAAAATGCTATGCTTTGTGTCGCATATCTGTTGCATTTGGGTTATGGTTCGGATGTTATAAATGAACGTATTGGCAAACTTGAACCCGTTGCTATGCGTCTTGAACTTAAAGAAGGAATGCAGAATTGCCTGATTATAAATGATAGTTATAATTCCGATTTAAATTCACTACATATAGCACTCGATTTTCTGAAACGTCAGGCTGCCGTAAAAAATTTAAAACGAACGCTCATTTTATCAGATATTTTACAAAGCGGGCAATCATCAACTGATTTATACTCCGCTGTAGCACAACTCTTAAGCACAAATTCTGTTGAAAGGTTAATTGGTATCGGAAAAGAAATAACGAAAAATTCAGTTTTGTTTGGAAAAATAAACAGTACTTTTTACGAAAGTACGGAAGATTTTTTACGTAGTAATAGCTCCCTTGATTTTCGAAATGAGGCAATACTGCTTAAAGGTTCGCGAAGTTTTCATTTTGAAGATATTTCTACGAAACTTGAATTACTTTCGCATGAAACAACCCTCGAAGTAAATCTGAACGCACTTGTACATAACTTAAATGTTTATAGAAATCACCTGAACCCTACTACAAAAATTATGTGTATGGTAAAGGCTTTTGCTTACGGAAGTGGGTCGGTGGAAGTGGCACGTACTTTACAGCATAATCGATGCGATTATTTAGCAGTGGCAGTTGCAGACGAAGGTGCTGAGTTACGACGTGAAGGTATTCGCATTCCAATTGTAGTGATGAACCCTGAAAAAGGCAGTTTCAGTGAAATTTTTGAACATAAGCTCGAACCGGAAATATACAGTTTCCGGTTGCTTGAATCTTTTATTGAGGCTGCCGAACGAAATGGTTTTACAGATTATCCTGTACATATAAAAATTGACACCGGAATGCACCGATTGGGTTTTGAGGCATCAGATATTGATAAACTTATTGAGTTGTTGAAAAAACAACATCAAGTTAAAGTTCGCTCTGTATTTTCACATCTTGCCGGTGCCGACTCTCCTGAACTCGATTACTTTACACATGCGCAGGCAAAAGTTTTTGATGAATGTTCCCATAAATTTAAACAAGCATTCAATCATCCAATTTTGAATCATTTGTTAAATTCTGCAGGAGCTGGTCGTTTCCCTGATTATCAATACGATATGGTTAGGTTAGGAATAGGATTGTACGGGGTAAGTGCTAATACAAATCTGTTACTTCAACAAGTTTGTGCACTCAAAACAGTAGTTTTGCAAATTAAACATATCCCTGCGGGGGAAACAGTAGGTTATAATAGAAATGGTGTTTTAAAGAAAGATACTACTGTCGCAGTTTTACCGGTAGGTTACGCCGATGGTTTTAATCGACATTTAGGGAATGGAACAGGTGAAGTTTATATTCGCGGACAACGAGCAAGAGTAATTGGAAATGTTTCAATGGACTTAGTTACAGTAGATGTAACCAATATGGATGTTCAGGAAGGTGATCAGGTAGAAGTATTTGGAAATAACATCACGATTTCGGAAATAGCTGAAAAACTTGATACAATTCCATATGAAATTCTTACCGGAGTTTCCCGAAGGGTAAAACGCGTTTATTATCAGGAATAGTTTGCAGTAAGGAAGTTAGAATGCAAATCGAAGAATGTGAGGTAAAATTGTAGAATTTTTATAATACTTTTGCCACGAAAAATTTAATATTTTGCTCTATAAACTTTAAAAACTTTATGAACTCACTAAACTCGTAACAAAAAAATATGGTATTAAATTATATATGGATAGGTTTTTTGCTGATAGCTTTTGTAGTAGCCATTTTTCAATTATTAGTAAACGGTAATACACAAATCTTTACAGATATAATTCAAGCTGCATTTGGCTCGGCAAAAACCGGATTTGAAATTTCTTTAGGGCTCACGGGTGTACTTGCCATGTGGTTAGGAATAATGAAAATTGGGGAGAAAGGTGGTGTAATAAATTTATTCGCACGAATTGTTGCTCCATTTTTTACGCGTATTTTACCGGATATCCCTAAAAATCATCCTGCTTTAGGCAGTATTTTTATGAATGTATCGGCAAACATGCTTGGTTTGGACAATGCAGCTACTCCTATGGGACTAAAGGCTATGAAAGAGCTTCAGGAACTCAATCCAGAAAAGGACAAAGCTTCGAATCCCATGATTATGTTTTTGGTACTGAATACTGCCGGACTATGTCTTATCCCTATCAGCATTTTAGTTTATCGTGCTCAACTTGGGGCTGTTAATCCGGCCGATGTATTTTTGCCGATAGTGATTGCAACTTTTATTGCCTGGCTAACCGGAATGATTACTGTGGCAATAATTCAAAAAATTAATCTTTTTAATCGCACTATTTTATTTACACTTCTTGGTTTAACCGCTTTTATCGGTGCACTCATTTATTTCACCAGTCTTTTATCAAAAGAACAGATAACGCAATTTTCGGCATTGATTGCCAACTTATTGCTTTTTACTATCATAATCAGTTTTGTAATAATGGCTATGGTAAAAAAAGTGAATGTGTACGATTCGTTTATCGAAGGAGCAAAAGAGGGTTTTGGTGTCGCAATCGGTATAATTCCTTATCTGATAGCTATTTTGGTTGCTATCGGTATTTTTAGGGCTTCGGGTGCACTTAACATGCTTACCGATGGCATTGGATGGTTGGTGGGACTTACTGGCTTAAATACCGATTTTATAAATGCTTTGCCCACAGCATTTATGAAACCTTTGAGTGGGAGCGGTGCCCGTGGAATGATGGTTGATGCTATGACACAATACGGTGCTGATTCTTTCGTGGGACGATTGACGAGTATTATACAAGGTTCAACGGATACAACTTTTTACATTTTGGCTGTTTATTTTGGTTCAGTAGGTATAAAAAATACACGATATGCCGTAACAGCAGGTTTAATAGCTGATTTTGCAGGTATTACAGCTGCAATACTTCTCGGGTATTTATTTTTTCATTAAAAGTTAAAAATAAAAAATAGGAAATATACTGAATATAAAATGGCGGATCAAACAAAATTTAATTTAGTAACGAATTACCAACATAAAACGCCAAACTACAAATTTTTAATAAATATGATTCAATACATTGCTCAGGATGTAAAAATGCCAGCTATAAAGAAACGTCAAATAAATAGCTGGATTAAAACAATAGCCGAAAAATACGGTAAAAGCGTTGGCGAACTTGCTTACATTTTCAGTAATGATGAAAATATGCTGAAAATTAACATCAAGTACCTTAACCACGATTATTATACCGATATAATAACTTTTGATTATGGGCATGAGATGTTGATTTCAGGTGATATTTTTATTGGTGTCGACACCGTGAAATCAAATGCTGAACAATATGGCGTTAGTTTTATGGATGAATTGCACCGTGTTATGATACATGGGGTGTTGCATCTTTGCGGACAGAACGATGCCACTGATGAAGAAAAAAGTATAATGCAACAAAAAGAAAACGAAGCGCTTGAACAACTAAAAATAATGCTTTAAACAAAGAAATAATGTATAAATGTTACGTTCGAATGCAAGTTTCTCGGTAATTTTGCAATTTTTTGTTAAATATAACCATGCCTGCAAGGTCATATTTAAAAGATTGAAAGATAAATGTTACTTTTGTTGCTGTTTTTTAAGGCTGGTTCAATAAAATTTTTTGATGATTATTACGTTATCCCTTTATTGGTTTAACATCTTCAAAAATAAATGAATATCATGCATTATTCAAAATTTATAATATTTTTTTCAACTTGTCTGTTTTTATTGGTATCCACTGTGCGTTCACAGTCAGAATATCTTGCTGAATTGGGCGTGAATGGAGGTATTTCTTATTTACTTGACGATAAAAATAGTGTTCCTTTCAAAAATCCATTTCTTGATTGGGGTCTGATATACCGACATAATTTCAATGAAAGATTTTCAGCGCATTTAGCATGGAACGCTTCCAAAAACAAGTTTTACACATCACAAGTTGATACTATAATGTTGAATATGATTGATTTATGTGGTGAATTTAATTTTTTTGACTTGATAAAACGACAGTATAAACCCAAAAGCACTAATTTTTCTCCATATATTTTTGCTGGAGCAGGTTTTGCTTTTAACCAACAAACAAGTGGCTTTAATATCCCTTTTGGCGTAGGAATTAAATATAAACTGGGAAACCGCTTTAATCTGAATGCACAGTGGGCGCACCGATTAATGTTGAATACAGATAAAATTGAAGGTGTAGAAAGTGCTTTAAACGGTTCAAATTTCATGAATAAAGATTTGATATCGACATTTACAATTGGTTTGAGTTACGATTTTTGGAAACGCCCTTGCGACTGTAAGACAAAATTTTAATATCAGTTTT
>CAYNGF010000007.1:0-56575 GCA_964396515.1 uncultured Paludibacter sp. | reverse complement strand
CTGAAACAGGAATTGAGTATTTAACCCTCTATGCGTTTTCTACTGAAAATTGGTCACGTCCACAGTCTGAAGTTAATGCGCTAATGGAGCTTTTGGTTGATACAATTGAAAAAGAAACACCCACGCTGAATAATAACAACGTCCGATTACTTGCCATTGGCGACCTGAAAAGATTACCGGGAAACCTTGAAGAAAAACTAATGCGATGTATCAATAGTACCGCAAAAAATACCGGACTTTCATTAGTTTTGGCACTCAGCTATTCTTCACGATGGGAAATCCTAAATGCAGTGAAATGTATTGTTGCCGATGTACAGAATGGAAATATTTCTATCGAGGATATTAATGAAACGAGGTTTGACAGTTACCTCACTACTGCCGGAATACCCGATCCTGATTTAATGATTCGCACAAGCGGAGAACTGCGTATCAGTAATTTTCTGTTATGGCAACTTGCTTACACCGAACTTTATTTTTCTGAAATCAAGTGGCCCGATTTCAGAAAAGAAAATTTTTATGAAGCAATTGTTTCATTTCAGGAACGCGAACGGCGTTTTGGAAAATAGTTTTTTGTCCGAATAATTTTTTTTGAAAGATTAGATACCACACTTAATATATGCGTTTAAATATTTTGTTTTCAGTAGCTTTGTTAAATCTCTGTGTTTTATATGCTCATGCTCAAGGCATCTCTGAAAATGACACTTCGAAAATTCCCGTTATCGATTATGCAGGCGTTGCTCTGAAATATGAAATTGCTGATATTCAGGTTACCGGCGCCGAAAATTACGAAGATTTTGTGTTAATTGGCTTTTCAGGTCTTTCTGTTGGAGATGTTATTGCTATACCGGGTGAAGCAATAACCAATGCCGTAAAACGTTTCTGGAAACAAGGATTATTTTCCGACGTGAAAATCTATGCTACTAAAATTCAGGATGGTAAAGTTTGGCTCGAAATTGCTTTAAAACAACGACCACGAGTTTCAGAAATCAATTTCAATGGCTTGAAAAAGGGAGAAATTGACGATTTAAAAGAAAAAATCGGAATAATTAAAGGTAACCAGATTACGCCAAATATTTCTGACAGAGCCGAGAAGGTAATAAAAAATTTTCTCTCCGAAAAAGGCTTTTTGAATGTAGAAGCACATGTATATCAACGAAATGACCCATCGAAACCCGGTCATGTTATAGTGGACATAGAAGTAGATAAAAAACTTAAAACAAAAGTTCACAAAATTCTTGTTTCGGGCAATAGTGCGCTCACTTTCAATCAGATAAATAAGGCTATGAAAAAAACAAACGATAATAGTTTGTGGAATTTTTTCAGAACCAAAAAGTTTGTTAAAGAAGAATATGAGAAAGATAAACTTGCTCTTATCGAAAAATACAACGAAATTGGTTATCGCGATGCGTATATCGTAAGTGATAGTGTTGTTCCCTACGATGATAAGAGTGTAATTGTTTATATCAATATTGACGAAGGGCGTAAATATTATTTCAGAAATATTAAATGGATAGGGAATACGGTTTATCCATATGATTTTTTAGATGCAGTGCTGAATATAAAAAAAGGAGAAGTGTATAATTATAAACATTTGATGAACCGACTTGAGAAAGATGAAAATGATGCCGTGAGTAAGTTGTATCAAGACCGCGGTTATTTGTTTTTTCAGGTCGATCCGGTAGAAGTTTTGATAGAAAATGATTCTATCGATTTTGAAATGCGCATTATCGAAGGTAAACCTGCAACAATAAATCAAATTAATATAACCGGAAATACGCGTGTTTACGAACATGTGGTTCGTCGTGAACTACGTACAAAACCCGGTCAACTTTATAGTCAGGAAGCTATCATGCGTTCGTTACGTGAACTTGCGCAAATGGGACATTTCGACCCGGAAAAATTAGTGCCCGACATTCAACCTGACCCGGAAAACGGAACTGTTGATATCACTTACAAACTCGAAACCAAAGGTAGTGATCAGGTGGAATTTTCAGCCGGTTGGGGTTCTACAGGACTTGTGGGTACCATTGGTTTGAAATTCAGTAATTTTGCTATACAAAATCTTTTTAAACCTGAAACATATCGCATTGTTCCGCAGGGTGAGGGACAAACATTTACTTTGAATGCCCGAACAAACGGACAATCCTATACATCATTCAGTATGTCTTTCCTTGAACCGTGGTTGGGTGGCAAACGTCCAAATTCATTATCGGCTTCAATTTATTATTCTTCGCAGTCCGATGTAAGCGATCGTTTCCGTTCATCTTATAGTAATTATATGTCATCTTACTATAATAACTATTATTCCGGATATGGTTATGGTAGTTATGGAGGTTACGGAGGATATGGAAATACAGGTTACAGCGATTATTATCAGACAGAAATAGACCCAGAAAAATATATGCGTACACTTGGTGCTTCATTAGGTTATGGTAAACGTCTGAACTGGCCTGATGACTATTTTACATTTTACGGGGAATTATCGTTCCAGAAATTCATGCTTAAAAACTGGTTGTATTTACCTCCACTTACTGATGGAAGTTATAACAATCTCAGCTTGAATCTTACTTTGAGCCGAAATTCTATCGATAATCCTATTTATACGCGTAGTGGCTCGTCTTTTTCACTGGGTTTAAAAATAACTCCGCCTTATTCATCATTTAATGGCATTGATTATACAAATACCAAACTTACTAATGCTGAACGTTATAAGTGGATTGAATATCATAAATGGACTTTTAATGCAAAAACGTTTACTCCGCTTAGTTCCAACAGCAAACTTGTACTTATGACGCGTGTTATGTTTGGATATCTCGGTCATTACAATGAAAATGCCCGTTCACCCTACGAAACATATTATATGGGTGGCGATGGTATGTCGGCTTACACAAGTTACGGAACTGAGTATGTGTCGATGCGTGGTTACGAAAGTGGGTCTTTGCTTCCATATAATTCTGCAACCCGCTCAACCATGACAGGTTACCTTTTCAATAAATTTACTATGGAATTGCGTTATCCTCTTTCGCTGGAACAATCAGCAACCATTTATGCACTTACATTCCTCGAAGCAGGAAACAGTTTCAATAAAATGAAAGATTACAATCCATTCCAACTTAAACGAGCAGCCGGAGTGGGTGTGCGTATATTCCTTCCTATGTTTGGTATGATGGGTATCGATTGGGGGTATGGATTTGACCGTGTGAATTCAACTGGAAATGTAAGTGGCAGCCAGTTCCATTTTGTGCTTGGTCAGGAATTGTAATGTTTAGGGTTAAGTATTTTTAAATTATAAATTTCAGAAGTATTAGAGCTAATAATTTATTTTATAAGTATCGAATTTCATATCGTTTAATATCAATCATTTAAATTATTAGTGAAGAAGCAAAAAAAAACTGGCAAAGTATTTGTATAATATACAAAACAAATAAACAACTAAAACGCATAATCTATATGAAAGGAACATTTTTAACAATTTGCCTGATGGTAGGCATATCCCTTGGAGCTTTTGCACAGAAATTTGCCATGGTTGATATGGAATATATTATGAAAAATATTCCGGCTTACGAAACGGCTACCGAACAACTGAATCAATTGTCGAAAAAATGGCAATCAGAAGTTGAAGCACAAATGCAGGAAGTTCAGAAAATGTATAAAAATTATCAAACTGAATTGGTGTTTTTATCAGAAGAGATGAAAGTTAAACGGGAAGAAGAAATTGTAACAAAAGAAAAAGCAGCACAGGAACTAAAAAGAAATTATTTCGGACCCGAAGGTGAATTATTTAAAAAACGTCAAAGTTTGATGAAACCCATTCAAGACGAAATTTACACTGCAGTTCAGGAAATAAGCAAAGAAAAAGACCTGAACCTGGTTTTCGACAAAAGTTCTGCCATGAGCATTATATTTACTACACCATCATTGGATATAAGTGACTTAGTTTTGAGTAAATTAGGTTATTCGAAATAAAAACAATAATTTTGCACTAAATTTTTACAGGAATAATAATTATTAATTAATATCAAAAAAATCGTTTACTAAAATGTTTAAGAAAATTCTTTTTACAGTGCTTATAGCACTTCCTCTCTCAGTTTTTGCTCAAGATGCTAAAATTGCTCATGTAAAATATCAGGAGTTAATTGAAGCGATGCCTGAACTTGACAACGTGGAAAAGCAAATTGCAGACCTGAATACGCAATGGAAAACTGTTTTGAATAAAATGCAGGATGAATATACTGCAAAGCTTAAAGAATATCAGGAAAAGCAAGCAACAATGTCTGATGGTATCAAGCAGGCACTAGTAAGTGAAATGCAGGATATTGAACAGCGTATTAGCAATTTCCAGCAGCAATCTTACACTGATTTACAAAAAAAACAACAGGAATTAATTGCTCCTATTGTTGAAAAAGTAAAAAAAGCTATCAGTGAAGTTGGTGCCGAAGGTAATTACACTTATATTTTCGATTTGAGTGGAAATACTATTCTTTATAATTCTCCAAAAGCAGTTGATATAACAAATCAGGTGAAGAAAAAACTCGGTCTGAAATAAACACTTCAAAATATACATACGTAAAGAGGCTGCCCTTTTGAGACAGCCTCTTTCTGTATGAAGTAAATATCATGTGAGCAATCGTTTATTGTAGTATATCATATCATCATCAATGTTCTTAGCGAATGTAGAGAAATTTGATTTTCGCATGAATTAAAATAACCAGAAGGATTTAGGTACCTCTATAAAAAAATATACGAAAAAAATTAAACTATAAGCATAGCATCACCATAAACACCAAATCTATAACCTTCTTTCAGTGCCACATCATATGCATTCATTACGTGGTCGTAATCACCAAAGGCAGCCGTCAGCATAAGCAGAGTTGAGAGTGGTAAATGAAAGTTAGTTATCATTGCAGTAGCAACCGTAAAATCATAAGGTGGAAAAATGAATTTATTAGTCCATCCATCGTAAGCTTTTATACGTCCTTCAGTGCCAACCACAGTTTCAAGTGCGCGCATCACAGTTACACCTACAGCACAAACATTTTTTTCTTCATCTTTTGCACGGTTAACTCTTTGTGCAGTTTCTTCAGTAATCTGCATTTGTTCTGAGTCCATTTTGTGTTTAGTCAGGTCTTCTACATCTATCTCCCTGAAGTTTCCAAGGCTCATGTGCGAAGTTATAAAGGCAGTGTCAATATCTTTAATTTCCATTCGTTTAAACAATTCCCGGCTAAAATGAGTACCTGCTGCTGGAGCCGATACTGCCCCTTCTTTATTCGCAAAAATGGTTTGAAAGCGTTCAGCATCTTCCGGTTCTACTGGTCTTGAAATCATATTACGGGGCAAAGGTGTTTCTCCAAGATCAAAAAGGCTTTTCTTGAATTCCTCGTGAGTTCCATCGAAAAGAAAACGAAGTGTGCGTCCTCGTGAAGTAGTGTTGTCAATCACTTCTGCCACAACTGAATCATCGTCGCCAAAATATAGTTTATTGCCGATACGTATTTTGCGCGCAGGTTCAACCAAAACATCCCATAGGCGCATTTCACGGTTTAGTTCACGCAAAAGAAAAACTTCAATTTGTGCTCCGGTTTTTTCCTTGTTTCCGAACAATCGTGCAGGAAATACTTTAGTATCGTTAAAAACGAATAAATCTCCTTCATTAAAATAGTCTATTACTTCTTTAAAAATTTTGTGCTCAATTTTTCCATCTTTACGATGGAGAACCAGTAAGCGTGACTCATCACGGTGATGAGAAGGATATTGAGCAATCTGGTTTTCGGGGAGATTGAATTTAAACTTTGATAGTTTCATATCTGTTATTGTTTTTAAGCCAATTTTATTAGGCAATGGATCAGATAAATATATAAATTTTAAAATTTAGTATTTAAAATAATCAGTTTGTTTTATTGTATAGCAAGTCAGTTTCAATTTCCTGTAACAGTATATTTACATCTTTACAATCACTTAAGCTTATGTTGCCGATTTTGGTGCGCTGAAGTGCTGTTAAATGTGCTCCGCTATCAAGTGCCTTGCCGATATCGCGGGCAAGTGCACGAATATATGTACCTTTACTGCAAACTACCCTGATTACGAGTTTTGGATTTTCGAAATAAAGCACTTCTATTTCATCAATTACGAGTAACTTTGGTTTTAATTCCACATCTTGTCCGTTTCGGGCATAATCGTAAGCACGTTTCCCATCTATTTTAACAGCCGAAAAAACAGGCGGAATTTGCTGAATTTCACCTTTAAAGCAGGGTATTATTTTATCAATTAATGCTTTGTCAATATGTTCCGTCGGATAATGAAAATCTATCGGCTTTTCCAGGTCAAACGATGGGGTAGTAGCACCCAATTCAAGTGTTGCAATATATTCTTTGGTCTGATACTGGAATTCTTCAATACGCCTTGTTGCTTTTCCTGTACAAATTATAAGTACGCCTGTTGCCAAAGGATCGAGAGTGCCGGCATGACCTACTTTCAGTTTTTTTATTTTAAGTGTCTTCAAAATTTTCCATCGAATTTTATTTACAACATCGAACGATGTCCAATGCAATGGTTTATCAACATAAAGAACCTCACCCTCAATAAAATCCATTTAAAATAATTTATAATATATGAATGAATTTTTTTAATCAGTTAATAATCTATTTAGAACTAACTAACTTATTGTAAAAATTTTTTCCGGTTAAATAATCGTTAGATTAACGCCGGCAATGAGCAAAACGAATAAAATGCCTCCAACAATAATCCTGTACCATCCAAAAGCTTTAAAACCGTATTTTGTGAGGAAACCAATAAAAAACTTTATTGCTGCCATTGCAACAATAAATGCTACTAAATTTCCGATAAGGAGTAAGAGTAAATTATCTTTAAGCATTTCAGTTCCACTTGGTTCAGTGATAAGTTTCAACAGTTTATAACCTGACGCAGCAGCCATTGTTGGAACAGCAAGAAAAAAAGAAAATTCTGCAGCATTTTTTCGCGTAAGTTTTGTTGTCATTCCACCAACAATTGTTGCCATGGAGCGCGAAACTCCGGGAATCATGGCTATAACCTGAAAAAAACCTATTTTTAATGCACGTTTCCAATCCATCTCCTGATTATCAGACGGCTTATTGAACCAATTGTCAACAAAAAGCATCAAAATTCCTCCAAGTACAAGCATAACAGCAACTACAAGCACATTTTCGAGTAATGAGTCTATAAAATCGCCTAAAAGAAATCCTAACACAAGTGCCGGTAAAACTGCAATCAGAAGTTTTACATAAAAATCTACAGATTGAAAAAAACGTTTCCAGTACAGAACTATTACCGATAAAATAGCTCCAAATTGTATGTTAACTGTAAAAGCTTTTACAAATTCAGAACTCTCAACACCAAGAATTTTTTGAGCAATAATCATATGACCGGTTGATGATACCGGCAAATACTCTGTCAATCCTTCGACTATAGCAATAATAATGGTTTGAAAGATATTCATTTAACGTCTTTTTTGGACTTATACATTATGGCAAAAATAATAAATAAAAATCCGAAAAAAGAAATCATTGGTCCTACAGTAATCCTTCGTGTACTGAATATATCAGGATTAAAGTCAGAAACAGTGGTTGAACCTGTCATAAGAATAAAACCTATTACGATAATTAAAAAACCTACTGCTATCAGAATAAGATTTATTTTATCTAAAGTAAATTTTTTGTCTGCCTCGTTATTTTCTTTTGCATTTGTTGCAGATTGTACATTTTTAGTTGTCTTCATGAACTTTTGTCTGTATTTGCTGTATTGATTAATAATAATTTACATTGAATAAATCTGATCAGTTTTCATGCGGATAAAGCGACTGACAGCAAAATGTGATGAAACTGCAGTAAGTAATATACCAAGTAAAACCACTGTAAGCACCACATATAAAATGGTAAACATATTAAATTCCATTCCAGTAAGTGCAAACTCATGCAATACATAATAAATCATCCCACCCAGAAAAGTCAATGCTATCATTGCTGCTAACAGTCCGTTTATCATTCCTCGAACGATATATGGTTTTCGTATAAACCCTGGCGTTGCACCAACAAGTTTCATCGTATTAATTAAAAACCGGTTGGAGTAAACTGTAAGCCTTACAGTATTATTTATTAGTACAAGTGAAATTATAGTAAGTATTGCTACCAATGCGAGGAGTACAAAACTGATTTTTTTTACATTGTCGTTTACAAGGCTCACAAGATCTTTTTGGTAAGCAATTCTATTGATGTGTTCGAATTTATTTAATTTCGATTCAATGATTTGTACACTGTCAGGATTTGCATAATCTGCTTTGAGTTTTACCTCGAACGAAGCTAAAAGCGGGTTGTATCCAAGAAATGATTTTGGATCCTCGCCAAGCGATGCAATAAGTTCCTTTAAAGCTTCATCTTTGGAAATAAAACGTTCAGATTTTACAAAAGGTGCGCTGTCAAGATATTTCTGAATTCGTTGTTGATAAGCCTGATCAATATCATCATTTAAGATAACAGATAAGCTGATATTTTCTTTTACATGAATGCTCATGTCGCGGGCTGTAAAAAGGATAAGACAAAGAAGTCCAACCAAAAAAAGCACAAGCGACATACTGATTATAGATGTAAAATGTACCTGACGAAATTGATTATTTGATTTAAATGTTTCCTTAAACATACAAAAAGATTATCTGATAAAGAATGTTTTATTTTTTCTTTTTAATTTGTGTGTAAACATATCCTCCGATAAGTAAAATCAATATTATGGACGAGGAAAGCGCTAGAGTGTTTCCAATTTTATAGGAGGATGGTTCAAATTTGAACTCTATTTGATAATTTCCTGCTTTGAGTGGCATTGCTCTGAGCAGATAATTGGCTCGTAAAAAGGGAACTTTTTTCCCATTAATATATGCGTTCCAGCCTTTATCGTAGTAAATTTCAGAAAAAACCGCCATTTGGTCAGTTGCAGACTTGAAATCATATTTTAACTGATTTGGTTGGTACGAAACTAAGCTTATCGTCGCTGTGCTGTCAGCTATAAGTTTTGCGGGTATCATGTTTGCAAATTCCTTATCAACTACCAATGTGGTTTTGGTGTCGATTTCGCCTGTAAGCTTCATCTCTTCATTAGCATTGTTTGCAGTTATAATCTGACTTACAAGCCAGGCATTCCCGTTTGCATAGGGGTTAACTAACGGAGTAGCATCTTTATTATAAATTACATATTTCATGTTGAGCATATTCAATACACCGAGTGAATCAAGTACAGGTTGAATGTCTTCAAATGTTTTGGCACGTCCAAAAGCTCCGAAAAGTTGTCCTATTTCACCTTCTATTTGCATGTTTATCAATTCCTGATAACGGCGTAATTTAGCTGCATGGTATCCTCCGATATTTTTATGAAAATACGATGGAGATGCATCGTTGAATATATTAACCGTTGCATTCAATACTCTGTACTGCGATTTGTCTTGCAAAATAAAATTATCAGCAGCAGATGGTTGTAGCAAACTTTCGAATCTGCGTTTACGTGCAAAATTATCATCGTTCAGATAACGTTTTGCAACAGGCATTAAATCCGCAAGGAATAAAACGCCGAATAGTGCTATAGCAAGCGTTTGTTTTATTTTCTTGTTGATATAAAGCCATATCAATCCTGCAGCAATAATTATAAAAGCAAACGAGCGCCATGCATCACTTTGCAGTATTGCTTTGCGGTCGGCAGGAAGAGTTTCGAGCATAAATGAGTAATCGCCCTGTAACTGTTGAGTATCGGAAGGCGAAACAAAATTTCCAGCCAGTGAGGGAATAAGGGCAAAAATCAATGCTATCCCTGCAGTTATTCCTGTACTAATATAAACTGATTTTAACAGTTTTTTGGTATCACCATCGTATTCGAGTACTTTTTTTAAGGCAAGCATAGCCATAAGAGTTATCCCAAAACCGGTAGCTACCAGTATCATCGAAACTGTACGGAATTTGTTATACATCGGTACATAATCGATAAAAATATCGGTAAGCCACATGAAATTCCGTCCCCATGATAGCATTAGAGTTAGCACAATCATGGGTACAAGCCACAATAAAATTCTTCGGTCAACTATAAAGAATCCCAGTACAAAAAGAAAAATTACGACTGCACCAAGATATACCGGTCCTGAAGTGCCTGGTTGTGTTCCCCAATAGAGTGGTAACTGCATTTCTTTCATCATGTTATCCACGTTAGGTACACCCAAAGTTCGTAGTTTTGAAGCTGTATTGCTGTCGGCTCCAAGTTTGCCTGCACTTGCACCACCCATAAAATTAGGAATAAGCAGGGTCATCGTTTCGTTTACTCCATAGCTCCACTGAGTAATATAATCTTTATTTAGCCCATGTTGCGCATTTTGTGTATCTTCGGTCAATCCATTCGATTTTCCGCGCATGGTATATTGTGAATATTCGTAAGTTGTAAGCAGCGAAGTCGCATTCATTGCCATGGCAATAGTTGCAGCTAAAAGTACAACTCCTGATGATTTCAGGAATTTTGGAATCTGTTTGTCTTTTATACTGTAGACAAGTTCAACTATACCGAAAAATAATAATACAAAAAGTGTATAATATAATATTTGTATATGATTAGCACGGATAGCCAGACTCAGAAAAAGAGCAGTAAGGACACCACCAGTGATCAGATTTTTACGGAATGCAACGAAAACAGCACCTATAAGCGGTGCCATATATGCTATGGTTATGGCTTTGGAATTGTGACCAGCCTGGATAATTATGAAATTATATGAAGCAAAAGTAAATGCAATCGCTCCTATTACTGCTAGCCAAGGTTTTGCTCCAAACGACAACATTAAAATGTAAAAACCTAATAGATATAAAATTACAAAAAATACGGGACGTTGAAATACAGTGAATACCTTTTCGATGTATGAAACCAAATTATAAGGTTGACTCATTGCAATCTGATAAGTGGGCATACCTCCAAACATGGAATTTGTCCAGAGTGTAACATCATCATGGGTTTTATTATAATCGATGGTTTCTTTTGCCATGTACATCCAACTTTCTGTATCATGGCCAAGCAATTGCTTGCCTTCGAGTACCGGAGTAAAATAAGTATATGCTAAAACTATAAAAAACAGAATTGCAAAAATGTGTGGGGTAATACCTGAAAAGAATTGTTTATTCATTGAACTGGAATTTTTTACAAAAGAGCATTTTTTGGGAAAAATCACACAAAAGTACAATATTTTTGCCCGTTTGATACCAGTTAATACTATTAAAATTGTTAAAAATAGTAACTAAGCATTATTTTAACACTGTTTTTAATGCATTTTTTGTTCGTTGAATCTGTAATTTTTTTCACAAAAAAATATAAAAAGAATGTTTTATTTAAATGTTTATTGGTGTTGAAAAATTATTTTTTCAAAAAAAACTGAATATTTTGTAGTTTCAAATAAAAGTTATACTTTTGGTAAACCAATTCTTTTTTCAGTGAAATTTGTTATCCTCAAAAATTTATTATTATAATGGTAAAAGTACTGAACGGAAATAAACAAAGCGGCATCGAATCTCCTGCAGATCTCGTAATTTCAAAAATAAAGGAATTAATACAAACCGGCATTCTTAAGCCAGGCGACAAACTTCCCGCTGAAAGAAAACTTGCAGAGGAGTTTGGAATTGGTCGTACACACATACGTGAAGCTTTACACAAGCTTGAATTTTACGGTATTATTAAAACTTTACCTCAGAGTGGTTCTGTAATTAACAGTTTGGGAATTACTGCCCTTGAAGGTTTAATTTCAGATGTAGTTAACCTACAGGGTTATGATTTTTTCTCACTTGTAGAAACTCGTATTATACTTGAAGTTAATGCAATAAGATTATGCGTAGAACGTTGTACCGATGAAGATATGAAATCTATTGAAGCAGCTCACCATAACTTCTTGAAACATTGGGATTCTGAAGAAAGGGTTGGATACGATTTTGCTTTTCATCGTGCTATTGCTGAAGCAAGTCACAATCCTGTATTTAAGGCACTTATACTGTTAATTACGCCCGATATAATGTCAATTTATAATAATGAACGTATTTGTGCGCCCAGTACTCAGGTAGTTGAAGAACACGTGCACATGGTTGAAGCAATAAGAAAGCGTGATGCAGATTTAGCAGCTAAAATTATGAGAGAACACATGAATGGTGTACTTGAGTTTGCAAGATCGAAACTTAAAGAACAAAACTAATGAAATGTTTTATGAAAATTTACCAACTTTATTTTACCAAGCGGGTTTGAATATACGCGATGATAAACAACTCTCAAAATTTTAAGCATCAAAAATATTATGTTGTTCATATTTTAATGTTTTACTTTATTTAATTCAATGATAATCAATTAATATATTTAGATAGATTTCACTTTTAAAGCCATCGGTCGATGGCTTTTTTTATGCTTAATTTTTTCAAATAAACTTTTTCTCAATTTATGTTTTACAACATTATTCTAAAAAAAATTATAAAAAAATTTGGATACTAAAAAAACAAATATTACTTTTGGTCGACCAATTAATTGGTATACCAATTTCATATAAAAAAATCAATGAACAATTTAAATCTAAAAAATTCATGCAGAAAAATTTCCAGGTATTTATTCGGCAATTTCGACTTATTACCAAAAATAAAGGTGCCGACAATAAAATGATTAAAAATCAAAAAATTTTATCTGAAAGTATGAGATTAATAACATTGTTAATTTTCAGTGTGTATTCTTTATCATTTAGTGCACAAATAAAGGTAAGCGGCACTGTAACTGATACAAAAGGAGAAGCACTGATAGGTGTCAATATTACAATAAGTGGAGCCAAAACAGGTACAATTACTGATTTCAATGGTAAATACACTTTGCAAGTACCCGATGCCCGATCAGTATTGATATTTTCATACGTTGGTTATAAAACATTGCTTCGAGAAGCTGGTACAACAGGTGTAGTAAATGTAACCATGACTGAAGATACTGAAGAGTTGGAAGATGTAGTTGTGGTAGCGTACGGAGCACAAAAAAAATCGCATTTAACCGGAGCAGTTTCTTCGCTGAAAACAGAAAAACTTGATGAAGTACCGGTAGCAAGGGTTGATCAGGCATTACAAGGTAAATTGGCGGGTGTACAAATAATAAATGCAAATCCTGAAGCTGGAGCTGCTCCATTGGTAAGAGTGCGCGGTATGGGTTCTATTAGTGCTGCAAACGACCCTCTTATAGTTGTAGATGGATTTCCGGTTCCAGATGGACTATCAATGGTAAGTATGTCTGATATTGAATCAATAGAAGTGCTAAAAGATGCAGCCTCAGCTGCATTATACGGTTCAAGAGCAGCCGGAGGTGTTATTCTGGTTACGACTAAAAGTGGGAATATCAAAAAGCCTAAATATACCTTCAAGATGTATTCGGGGATACGTTCAAATTTGAAACTACCTGAAATGTTGACTACAGAAGAATACATAAAACTTTTATATGATGAGGCTGAATTACGCAAACAAGATCCGTCAATAAATGGTATTTCAACAGAAACCTTAGCGTTTAATCGTGCTACCGATCACGAACGTGCTGCATATTTACTTCAAAAATATTTTGTAGATCAACCTACGGACTGGTTAAAAGAGGGGTTACGAGATTATGGTTCGTCGAATAGCTACACACTTAGCGCTTCGGGTGGTGATAAAAACATTAAATACTTTATTTCCGGAAACTATGCCGGCGAGCAAGGAGTAATGAAAAACAGTAATTATGATAAATATACCTTCAGAGCGAAATCAGATATTAAATTATCAAAATATGTTACACTCGGTGTAAATTTAAGTCCCACTTTTACCAGACAGGAACGACCCGGAACCGACCTCACTGATTACATTCGCTTTCCATCGTGGATACCCATCAGACATAATGCAGCTACTGCAGCACTCACAGGTAAAATTGCCGGCGAATATGCTCAACCATCTGATTTTAACGGTATTTCGATTAGTGGGGAAGGTATAAACGGTGAAGTCTGGCATTTGACTAGCGCAAATCCGTTCAGTTCAAGTAATCAGAATCCGGTTTCAATTCGGGAACGTACCAGTATTATAACCGATGAGTATAAATTGCAGGGAAACACTTATTTGACCATAGATTTCACGCCGCAATTACAATTCAAAACCTCCAACGGAATTTATTTTGCTTTTAAGGAATACAATAAAAAAGAGCAAACTTCAGCCAACAAAGCCGGTAACCCTAATATGTTAACCCGACAATTGTCTACTCGTGCAGAATTGCTCAGTGAAAATACACTTACGTATAAAAATAAATGGGGTGCTCACGAACTGGAAGGTTTACTCGGTTTTACAGCACAGAAAAGTTTTTACAGGTACAATCAAATAGTGGCAACCAATTTTCCTGATGAAATGATTCTTTCGTTAAATTTGGCTTCACAGTTAGTTTTGGACAGCCCGAGTATTCCCGGAACAACATCTTTTTATTACAATAATGCATTAGCTTCGTTTTTAGGCAGATTAAATTATGCTTATCAGGGTAAATATTTAGCTTCGGTTAGCATGCGTGGCGATGGAAGTTCACTATTTGCAGCAGGTAAAAAATGGGATTATTTTCCATCGGTATCACTTGGATGGAGACCTTCAGAAGAAGCTATATTGAAAGAGCTTGAATGGTTATCAAACTTAAAAGCAAGGGCCAGTTTCGGAGTTACAGGCAACAACGCCATACCGCAATATGCATACATGAATCAAATAAATACAAATAATTATGTAATTGGCTCCGGAAATGGAAGTCTTGTTCAGGGTATGGCATCGAGCAGTGCTGCATTAGGAAATCCGGACATTACATGGGAACAGGTTGAGGAGTTAAACTTTGGACTTGATCTTGGTTTCTTCAACAGCAAAATTAACTTATCTGTTGAGCATTATAATTCAAATACAGTACGGTTACTTTTACAACAACCTGCCATGTTTATTACAGGACACCAGACTTATTGGAATAATATTGGAAAAGTTAACAACAAGGGATGGGAAATTGAACTATCTACTACAAATATTACTCGTCGGAATTTTACATGGAAAACCACAGCTAACATATCGACAAATAAAAATACCTTACTTCATTATGGCGATAAAGATCGAGAAGACCATTTTGGCGAACGTAACGAAGTATATCGCTCTATTGTCGGACAACCGGCTATTCAGTACTTTGGATATAAATCTGATGGAATTTGGACTACTTTTGAAGAAGTGGCTGCAGCCAAAGCTATAAAGGACGATCAGGGAAATCCGTTTACCTATACACGTTATGCTCCTGTTGTTGGGGGGTTAAAGGTTAAAAATATGAATGGTGATAATAAAATTGATGCTGATGACCGCGTTGTACTCGGCGATCCGTTCCCTGATTTTACCTGGGGTATAACGAATACACTCACATGGAATAATTTCGATTTAAGTTTACTTCTCCAGGGGGTACAAGGCATTCAACTTATAAACGGAAATATTAATTATAACGAACAACTCAGGTTTAACAAAGCTTATACAAATAATCGGTATGTAAGTCCAATGTTTCCCGGCGATGGGAAAACAGTATATTCTACGACAACATCGGGTGGAGATTTAATGCTTACCGACTATGTAATAGAAGATGGATCGTATGTATCTTTACGTGATTTTACGCTTGGTTATAAATTAGCTCAGAGATTAGTTAAGAAATTGAAATTGAATGATGTAAGAGCATATTTTTCAGCACAAAACTTACTTTACTTCATGGCTGAAAGTTACAGAGGAATAAATCCGGAGGCAAGAAGAACTACAGCGAACTATAACAGTCCGCTTATCGATGGGTATCAGAGAGGAGCATTCCCCTTAAGCCGAACATATACTCTTGGTGTTGATATTGTTTTCTAATTATAAAAAATAGATATTACGATGAAAAAGACAATTTATATTTTAGGTATAATTCTTATTACAGGAATTTTTACCGCTTGCGAAGAGTTTCTTACAGAAGTTCCCGAATCGGTATTAACACAGGAAAACTTTTTTACCACACCCACGCGTATTAATCAAGGTGTTTTGGGTTCTTATGCCGGACTGGCTTCGGCAGCCAAAGATGAGTGGATATTTACCGAGTTAAGATCAGACAATACTTGCCAGGATAATGCAGGTTCGAGTACTACACAACGTATAGATCAGACAGATGTGGCTTTGTTTCGGACTTCACCAAGTTTGCCAATGTTGCTCGATTACTGGTATAAAGTATTTCAGAATATCTCGAATGTGAATGCTGTTTTGCCTTCAGTTAGGGATAATAAATATGTTACGATTGAATCGCAACGTGCTCAATATGAAGCTGAATTATTATTTATCAGGGCATTACATTATTATCATTTAGTTTCATTTTTTGGCGATATGTTTAAAATAACAACCGTTATAGGTCCAAATGAAGCAAAAAAAATTCCACGTTCACCGGTAGCTAAAATTTATGATGAGATAATTATACCAGACCTGATAAAAGCTTCAGAATCGGCACCCTCAACCTATGGTGCTGCTGACAAAGGGCGAATTACAAAATGGGCTGCCAAAGCTTTATTGGCTAAAGTATATATGATGCGCGGAGGTAGCAATAACATTGCTTTAGCTAAACCCTTGCTTGAAGAAATAATAAATTCTTCGCCACATAAACTTTTAACCGGTACAAATGCTTTTGCTAATGTATTCAGTACATCAAATGAGATGAACGATGAAATCATATTTGCTGTTCGGTACAGAGGAGGTTCACTCGGAATAGGCTCGCCTTTCTGGAGTAATTTTGCACCGCTTGGTTCAGCTAATCAGTTTTTAAAAATTGGAACACCTTTGGGTTACAATGCACCTACTTTTGAATTACGTTCAGTTTTTGAAGCGAGTGTAGGTGATTTACGGAAAGATGTAAGCTATCGCGTTTGGAATCGCTCTTCAACTTCGCAAGTGCCTTATATTTACAAGTTTAACGACCCGAATATTTCACAAGCAAATCAAGCTGAAAACGATTGGATTTATATCAGACATGCTGATATTATTTTGCTATATGCTGAAGTACTTGCACAGAATGGAAGCCATGCAACGGCTCATAATTACGTTAATCAGATCAGAAGCAGAGCAGGTATTCCGGCATTAAATGCTTTTACATCAAAGATGGAAGCACTCGATGCTGTTTATGCTGAACGTCGTCTCGAACTCGCTTTCGAAAATCAACGTTGGTTTGATTTGTTGAGAATGAATAAATCTTACGAAGATCCCAACAAAGCTATTGATATTATGAAAAAACATGTGTTCGAAACCGACTGGGATATGCTTTATTCAAAATATAATCCCATTCAACCACCCGAAACCAGATTCTTCAATAATTACAGGTTGTTACTTCCGATTCCGCAGTCGGAAATCGATACAAATAATGAAATGACTATTCCGCAAAACCAGGATTACTAACAAGTATAACTTAGAATAAAATGAAAGCACTTAAATTTTTGAGAATATTGATTATTACAGGTTTCATCTTTGCAGCTTTTTCATGCGCAAAAGAAGAAGAAACAGAGATTATTCCAAAAACACTTGAACAATATAAACAGGAAATGTTGAGTTTTGTGAACTCACAAATTGAAATAGTTAATAAATGTGTTGTAGGTTATAACAAAGGAGATTTTCGTTCATCTACCAATTATGAACCTTATACTACTGCATACAAAGCAAAACTAACAGCAGCGTTGACTGCTTTGCAAAAAGCAGATTTAACAATTGCACAAGTTGTTCAGGTCAATACTTCGCTTGCTGCCGATGGAAAAAATTTCCAGACAAACCTGTATATTTCAGACCGTCGTCCGCTGAATGATGCTATTGTAGAATGTGAAGCACTAAACACTGCAACGCCGGAAGGAACTGGAGTAGGTCAGGTACCAACAGCAGCTAAAACAACATTTGTAGCTGCCATAGCTGCAGCGAAAATTGTAAGAAATGCCACCACTACTATTGAACGACAGGTGACCGAAGAAGTTGCAAAACTAACAGCAGCAAAGCAAGCTTTTCAGAATGCAATAGTAAAATAATGAATTTTAAGGTAAATATCATGAAAATAAAATTTTTGTTATTTCTTTTTAGTTTTTTATCTGTATTTACTTCAAGTGCAACGCGATACAAAGTTGAAAACATCGAACAGTTTAACCAAAAAGCTAAAATATTACAACCAGGAGATTCTTTAATTCTTTCGAATGGTGTTTGGAAAGACTGTGAATTTAAGCTTAAAGCCAATGGACAAGAAGGGAAATCTATTTATCTTACAGCTGAAATTCCCGGTAAAGTTTTTATTGAAGGAAAATCACGACTACAGTTCTCAGGGAAGTTTATTCATATTTCCGGATTGGTTTTCAGAAACGGATACACACCTAAAAGTGTTGTGGTAGAATTCAGGACCAGTTCCAATGAATATGCTTACAATAGTATTTTATCAAATTGTGTTATCGACCGTTTCAATAATCATAAAGACAGTGCTGACCATTGGGTAGGAATTTATGGTAAAAATAACCGTGTAGAGTATTGTTATTTTGGAGGAAAAGCTAATGATGGTACAACTTTGGTGGTTTGGCCAAACGATTCGAACAGTATAAATAATAATCATCAGATAATACATAATTATTTTGGCCCACGTCCACGACTTGGCTCAAACGGAGGAGAAACGATACGTATCGGAACGAGTCAGGTTTGTCATTTGAATTCAGGTTCTGTTGTAGCCAATAATTATTTTGAGCGCTGCAACGGTGAAGTGGAAGTCATTTCAAATAAGTCCGGAGGAAATAAATTTTTGAATAATACTTTTTACGAATGTGAAGGTAGTATGGTTCTTCGTCACGGTAACAACGGTGTTGTTGCCGGCAACTGGTTTATTGGTAACGGAAAACCATTTACCGGAGGAGTTCGAATAATTAATGAGGGACATCAGGTTTACAATAACTATTTCTACAAATTACGTGGGGATGATTTTCGATCACCACTTGTAATAATGAACGGAATTCCAAATTCGCCTGCCAATGGTTATGCTCCGGTAATAAATGTAATCGTGGCTAACAATACTTTTGTCGATTGTTCAGTTCCATGGGCTTTTGGAGTTGGCGCAGGTAGTCGCGACCGTACTGTAACACCGGAAAGTACACTGATTTTGAATAACATCGTTTACTCTCCTGCCGAAACTGATCTTATCAGAATTTACGATAAAACCGATGGCATTAAACTCGACAATAATCTAATGATATCAAAAGCAGGAATTCTGCCCGGAGAAGGTTTTGTTGTAGGTGAGATTGAACGTGGAAATGTGTTTGGAATTGATTATATAACTTCAAAAGTTAAAGGTAAGAAACTTGGTTTTATACGTACAGATATTCTTGGGAATTTACGTTCTGAACCAACAATCGGAGCTTTTCAAATGGCAGGTGCAGATCCAAAAAATGAATTAGCAAGTGCTGCAAACTGCGGACCTTCTTGGTATCACCCCGAACATCAGCTAACAAATATTAAACCTGTAACTGTTGTTAAAGTTGCTCCCGGAACTGATATTCTAACCAGAACTATTGCAAAACTTAATGAGGGTGATGTGGTAGAACTTGAAGAAGGAATACATATTATTACCAGAAAAATAGTATTGGCAAAAAGTTTAACTATACGAAGCATTGCGGGAGCAAAAACTAAACCTGTAATCAAAATGGAAGTGCAACGAGAAAATGCTTCCATGTTCGAAATTGAAGGCAGTCCGACTGTCAGATTCGAAAATATAGCGATTATGGGCGATAGCAAAGCACGTTTTCCCGTTAAATATGCTATAGTTACTTCAAAAGAAGTTGCCACAGGATATAATCTTTTTATTGATGGTTGTATCATTCAGGATTTCAACGTGGAAAACGGAGCTATTTTCAATGCCTACAAAGGCACTATAGCTGATACAATTAAAGTTACAAATTCTGAACTTGGCGATGCTTTTCGCGGATTTATACTTTCGCAGGAAAAAGATAATAATGGTAAATACAGTTCGGAATATGTACATTTCGAAAATTCTGTTTTCAGTAAAATTACCCAGTATGTGATTGATTATTATCGCGGTGGAACTGACGAGTCAACTATAGGCGGGGTTTTCGTTGTAAATCATTGTGTTTTTGACCAAACAGCAACGCTTGATGAAAAACAATACATTTTACGAACGAACGGTATTGTTTATGTAACGGTAAAAAACTCCATATTCCAAAGCTCAAAGGCAAAAACTCCTGTTAAGTTAACAGGTTTTAAACATAAGATATTCAACTGTAATTTCTGGGAATGTGCCGATCCTGTTGTTGAAAAAGGAGCTATTTCCAGCGGTATGATGTTTGAAAATCCACGTTTCGAAAAGAAAAGTTATCAACTTTCGCCCAAGTCAAAACTAAAAGGAAAGGGAGAAAATGGTAGTAATATTGGTTTAAAGTGATTTTTGAAGATATAGAATTATTTAAATTTAGATTAAGATTAAGATTAAGATTAAGATATTACTACTAACGAATGAACCAATATAAAATTTCTTTAATATTAGTTTTTTTTCTATTTACTTCATGTGCATTATCCAAAAAAGATATTAAACAATCGTGGTTTAATAATGCGGTAGAAGTATCAGAGAAGCAGATGTTACTTGCATCCGAAGCTTTTGCTGAATCCAAAAAAAATCCACGAACTTTCGAAAATGGAGTAGTTGAACTTGTAAATTACAAAGACTGGACTAGTGGTTTTTTCCCAGGAACTTTGTGGTATTTGTTTGAATTAACAGGAAATAAAAAATTAGAAATTGCAGCAGATCGCGCTACAGCGTTATTAGAACATGCACAATTCCGTACCAACACACATGATCTTGGTTTCATACTCAATTGCAGTTACGGCAACGGATACCGCATAACAAAAAATGAGCATTACCGCAAGGTTATGGAACAGGGTGCTCTTTCGCTGATGAAAAGATATAACAGTCGCATTGGCTTGATTCGTTCGTGGGATTTTGGATCCTGGCAATTTCCTGTAATTATCGATAATATGATGAATCTAGAGTTTCTACTAGAAGTAGGAAAATTAACAGGCAATCAGATTATGAT
Organism: uncultured Paludibacter sp.; assembly: GCA_964396515.1. Lineage (GTDB taxonomy): Bacteria > Bacteroidota > Bacteroidia > Bacteroidales > Paludibacteraceae > Paludibacter. Next base: position 35,430 of record CAYNGF010000007.1, on the reverse strand, counting down.
TGATGCTGCAATTTCACATGCCGACAAAACGCTCGTAAATCATTTCCGTCCCGATGTGAGTTGTGTACATGTTGTTGATTACGATACGATTACCGGACAAGTAATCAAAAAAGAAACACATCAAGGTTATAATGATGAATCTTCGTGGGCACGTGGTCAGGCATGGGGATTGTACGGGTTTACAATGATGTATAGGTTTACTCAAAATCAGAAGTATCTGAAACAAGCAGAAAAAATTGCAAAATTTATTGTAAATCATCCCCGTTTGCCCGAAGATAAAGTTCCATATTGGGATTTTGATGCTCCGAATATTCCATATGAGCCCAGAGATGCTTCTGCTGCAGCCGTTATTGCAGCTGCTTTATTAGAGTTGAGTACTTATGTGTCCGATACTAATTATTTTAATCAGGCAGAAATCATTCTTAAAAATCTTTCTTCTGATAATTATCTTGCTAAACCCGGAACGAACGGATTTTTCATACTCAAACATTCTACAGGTAACTGGCCAAAAAAATCAGAAATTGATGCTCCTCTATCTTATGCTGATTATTACTACCTCGAAGCTTTAAAAAGATATTTTGATTTAATGAAATTAAACCTGAACATAAAGTAATTATTTATTGCTTTTTAGCTTTTTACAAAAAATAAAATCATATTATGAAAGTAAAAATATTTTGGCTTGTGCTGGTATTGTTTCCGGTTTTTCTTGAAGCCCAGACAATTCTCACAGCAAACGGACCTGGTAATACTTACGAGTTGATAAACAGTGTGTTTGCTCCGAACGGTGGCGATGTGGTTGAAACCCCTGATTGTGCTCATCCTGCATTCGGAAGGCATATCCGTGAATCATGGGATGCAACTTTAAGTAAATATGTTTTTGAATTCTACATGCATGTGACACCCGATAATGATCGTTGCGAAGCTTTTGACCGCCAGCGACTCGAAATAAAAACCTTTGATCAGTCGCCTGAACATTTGAAGATAGTACAAGGTGAAACAGTGGAATATAAATGGAAGTTTAAACTTCCTGTAGGTTTTCAGGTTTCGAATTCTTTTACGCATTTACACCAGATAAAGCCTGTTGGAGGCGATGAATCTACACCAATTTTTGCCCTAACAGCACGCAAAGGAAGCCCTAATAAACTGGAACTAAGTTATTACCCTACTACTAATATTGGTTTGCAAAAACTCGCAAGCGCCAATTTATCCCTTTTCGAAGGCCAATGGGTTGAAGTAACCGAACGATTTCGAGCAGCAGTGACGGGAGGTTCTTATTTTCTTGAAATAAAAAATTTATTGACCGGTGATGTAATTATGAATTATCAAAATAACGATATTTCTACTTATCGCTCCGACAACATATTTACCCGCCCCAAATGGGGTATTTACCGAAGTTTGAACACTCCTGCAGATTTACGCGATGAGGTTGTACTTTTTGCTGATTTCTCAATACAAGAACTGCAAAACACCATTACCCAAGCAATTTATAATGAGATGCAGGATTTTAATCTTTTTCCAAATCCTGCTAAAAATTCGGTTACATTGCAAATTTTTTCCGAAAAAGTTGCTACCGAAAATTTTATTATAACCGGAATTTCAGGTCAAAAAATACTAAGCAAACAACTTATGTTGGAAAAAGGGCTTAATAATGTATATCTGGATTTGAGTCATTTTCAGACAGGTACTTACTTTGTTACTATTGATAAAAAAAAATATTTAAAGAGATTGATAATAACAATGTAAGAAGTTATTAGAAGAATGATAAAGATTTTTTGTACTTAACTCTTTCATTTATTAAATGTATAATTTTTACATTTTCTATGAATATTTAGTTTTAAAGTAAAATACGAGTATTTTTTTACTCCTATTATAAATCTTTGAAATTTATGAAAAAACTATACTACAAGCAGTTTTGATTTGTACTATATGTTCGTTGAAAGCTACCATTTTTTTTGACGAAATTTTTGATTATACAGTTACCAACTTAACTGATGCGCCTGGATGGACAACAGCAGGAACTTTAACAACCGTAACCGGCCGTAATATTATTTCTTCTGCACTCATTTATACTCAAGAAGGAAAGACGTATGCGCTTTCGGGTATGGGAAAGACTCTTAATAGCGACATTGCTGTCACTACTGATTACAAAACTTACAAATCATTTACCGATTACCTGTTAATAGTGGTGTAGTTTATGTTTCTTTTCTTTATAAAGCAGGAGTTGCACAAGCACAAACTCAGTCCGAAGTTTTTGGTTTATTTTCCGGAACCAGTCAGAGTCCAAGATTATGGGTTGGGAAAGGAATGCTAAATACATCTAATTTCAGATTTGGTGTAACACGATCGAGCACTGCTGGTGCTGATATTAAATGGGGAAGTGTTGAATATACTGATGTAAATACAGTGATTTTGATAGTTTTAAAACATGATTTTGCAACAGGTTATACTTCATTGTATGTTAATCCTGAAATTGGAAGTTCAGAACCGGCAACAGCTATAGCTATTGCTAATGCAGGTACAGCACGAATATCGTTAAATAATTTATGGTTCGGAAGTACCGGAAGTAATATAGCCAAATTCAATATTGGTGGAGTGAGAGTAGCTACTACTTGGGCTGAGATAGTAGCCGACCGTAATATTCCCAAATTTGGAACGCCCTTAGTCGGTTTAGCCACCGATATTACAGGCGAGGGTTTTACTGCTAACTGGACAACTGTTGCCAATGCGACAGGTTATACAGTAAATGTTTACATAGGAACTGAATTGGTACGAACAACGCATGTGAACGGAGGTTTTACAACTCAGTCACAGATTAATGGGTTAATACCAAACACGCAGTACACTTTTAAAGTTATTGCTAAAGGTAACGGAGTTGATTTTAGCGATTCGGATGAATCTACAGCTTCCGTAATGTTTATTACACTTGATTCAGGCATTGTTGCCATAATAACAAATTTCAGCGACCCGAGTTGGGGAACACCCGCAACCACAACACCTTCCTCAGGTAATTACCCTTCATCTACAATAAATGGATTTAACTTAGTGAAAGCTATTTTTCAAATCGGATCGGTTACTTGTGCAACCAGAGAATCGCATGTAAATCGTATTTTGCTCGATAAAAATTCGCAAGGTGGAGCACTTGAATTTCCCTTATTAAAAACTTTAGGAGAAATTGAAATTCATGCTGCCACAGGTGCCGATGCAATGAGTTTTCGATTAGAAGAGTGGGTGACAAATCAATGGCAAATAATTAGCACATACATTACTCGAAAATCGCCCGACAGTGTTTATACAATTATACTTCATAGACCAACATTTACTAAACTTCGTATTGCCAACAATACCGGAAGTGGTCTGTATATTTATAAGATTCTTACCCAAACTTTACAGGAAACTATTGATTTGACTTTGAGAAATTCTTCGCCGGGAGAAGATGAAGTTGTTTTTTATAATTTGAAAAAAGATATCACGCTCAATTTAAATAAAGATGTTGTATTGGGAAGTGGAACCTTATTGCTAAATAATGGTTCGATACCATTGAATACTACGGTCGTTACCGGATACAAAGTAAGCATACCTGTTCAACTGGAGGGCATACCTTCGGTAAATAAAAACTATACCTTCACAGCTTCTGCAGGTTGTTTTGTTGAAAAAGATAACGAATCAAATCGTTCAAAACATATTACAGTCAACTTTCAAACATTAAAAATTGTTGGCTATCCATCAAATTATGCTGCACAAATTGATGTATTTTATAAAAATGCAAACAGTCCAAATACCCGAATGGATATTTATTATCCAATCAACTCCACTAAACCCGTTCCGGTGGTAATAAATATGCATGGAGGCGGTTGGGTTAGTGGAGCGTAAGAAGAACAGGGCGGATTTAACATGTACTTTATTCAGGGTCGGGCAGTTGCAAATGTCAAATATCGAATGGAGGATGTGGCTCCGGCACCTGCTGCAATCGAAGATATCCGGTGCGCTTTGAAATACATAAAACTTCATGCCAAAGAACTGAATATAAATCCCGATAAAGTAGTAATTGAAGGCGGCTCGTCGGGTGCACATTTAGCAATAATGGGCAGATAACTCGGAAATGACACCCGTTTCGACGGAAATTGCAAAGCAAAAACCGATATGAACCTAGCAGCCATTATTAGCAACTACGCACCAACCGATTTTACTGATTTAAATTCGGAAATGAGTAAATTCAAATCGCTTACCAGATGGCTGGCCGATAAAGCAAACGATACTGTATTTCGGGCAGCCGTTTCGCCGGTTACTCACATTAAAAAGTCGAGTCCACCGGTTTTTATCGTACACGGCAATGCTGACCCGATTGTACCTTACGAGCAATCAGTTATTCTACAAAAAAAACTCGACGAAGCCTGTGTTTATAATGTATTTATTACTGTCGAAGGTGGAAAACACGGAAGATTTGAACCGGAAAAAAAACTGAAATAAGTAAGGCGTTATTTTTGTTTTTGAAAAAAGCGAAAGTAATTTAATTATTCGAATTTTTTTGGAGAAGATTTCTTCTCATATCAAAATCTTGCACTTTACTACACTTTTTATATTATTTAACACTGTCTTCGAGTACTTTTTATCACTAATCAAACACATATTATTATAACTAAAAACATAATGAAATATAGTGAATTGAAATTAGATTTGAATTTATCATTAGAACTTCGTGATAAATTTGTAGAAGGTGACGAAAGGGCGTACGCAACTATATATAAATTATATGCAAAGGAAATGTAAGCATTCGGTTTATCATTATGTGGAAATCGCGAATTAATCGAAGATACCATTCACGATGTTTTTATTGAAATCTACGCAAGGAAAGAAATTCTCAAAAAAGTAAACAATTTCAATCTTTATTTTTTAATTTCGTTTCGCAACAAATTATTCTATCTTATTAATAAATCAAAAAAATACACTGATTTTGAAATAGAAAAATTTGATAACTTTCAGGAAAAAAATTATGAAGAAATATGGATAGATATTGAGAATGAAAATGAAAAAATTAAGACAGTAGAATCAATTTTCGAATGTCTAAATCCCAATCAAAAGGAAGTTATTTACCATCGATTTATTGCAGGTCTTTCCTGTGAGGATATTTCAAAAATAATGGGAATTAACTATCAATCTGTAAAAAACCTGATTTATCGCTCTATTAATAAAATCAAATCAATAAAAACCACTTTGATTCTTGTTTGCATGCTAAATGTCATTTGTTAAAACATAAAGCGATTTAAGAATCAAATATCAATCAACCACAAAGTATTTTCCTCATTTTTTCTTTCATTGAAAAATAAATTAATTTACCGTTTGTTATTTTTTTAACACTTTTTTTGAGTACTATTAATTTTCAATTTACACTTTTAATTACATATACAGATCAAGTAAAATGTACAAAGCATACTCAAAATATAAAAGTACTGATTTTCTGACAGATGAATATTTCATTGATTCAATGCAAAATCCGACACCCGAAAGCGAAATTTTCTGGAAAAAGCTTATAATATCAGGAGAAATTAATGCCGATGAATTTATTTCTGCTTATAACATCATCAGCGAACTAAAAAAGAACAAACCTGAAGTACCAACCGAAACTTTAGATAAACTATGGCTACGTATACTTCAAACTAATAAAAGAAACAAAAGAAAATCTTTAAGCAGAAAAATTTACACATTTGCAGCAGCAGCAAGCATACTACTAATTTTGGGAAGTGTAATTGTATTCGAAAAAAACAAAATAAAAGAAAACGTATCATCGATCACTGAATTTGCGAAGGAAAATATCATTCACCAAAATGAAAACAACTCAGAAATAGTTATTTTATCATCAAACAAAAAAATATCAGTGGTAGGTGCTCAAGCCGATTTAGAATATGACGCCAATGGAAATTTAAAATTGAATACTAAAGATTTTGATGTAAAAAATTCGGAAACAGAAAATGAAAATCCAACATTCAATCAACTAAGCGTTCCTTTCGGGAAACGTGCATTTCTGAAACTTTCGGACGGAACTTCACTTTGGATCAACACAGGAACCACTGTAATTTATCCAAGTGCTTTTTCAGATAAAAAAAGAGAGATATATGTAGAAGGGGAAGTGTACGCTGAAGTTGCTCATGATACCAAACGACCCTTTATTATCAAAACAGATAAATTGGATGTACAAGTATTAGGAACTGTTTTTAATCTGAATGCTTATAAAAATGACAATCAGACAAATGTAGTGTTGGTAAGTGGTTCTGTAAATGTAAAACCATACAACGGTAAAGCAACTGTAATGAAACCCAACCAGTTGTATGTATTAAATGATGAATCTGCTACAATCAGAAATGTAGATGTCGAAAATTACATATCGTGGCGTGATGGTTTATATATTTTTAAAAATGAACCCATTGAAAATATTCTTTTACATCTTGCACGCTATTATAACGTTACCATGAAATTACCCGCAAACCCATCAGGAATAAATTGTTCGGGGAAACTGGAATTGAAAGATGACTTGGTTCGACAATTAAATGGTTTATCAGAAATAGTTTCAATGAATTATTCTGTAAAAAACAATGAATATAAAATTACTTTTAATTAATAGAATTCTTTATAAGGGATATTTACAAATAATCAGCTGATAGATACGACTAATAACGAGAAAATGAAAAAACACAAACAATTTACAAAAATCCATTTTAAAGTACATAGTTTTATTATAGGTTTAACTTTGATCTTTATTTCTGGTTTGTGTAACACAAGTTATGCACAAACAACAAAAGTAACTATAAGAGTAACTGATAAAACAGTGCAGGAAATTATCAGTATTATTGAGAAAAGAACTCAAATGATATTTTTTTATAACGATAATGATGTGGATTTAACACGTAAAGTTAGTATCGATGCACAGGAAAAAAATCTGACACAAGTACTCGATGAACTATTCAGAAATACTCCCAACACTTACAGGATTGACGGTAGACAGATTTTCATTACCAAAAGAGTGAAGCAAACTCAGGAAAATAATAGAACTGAACAAAAAAAATAAAAATATCAGGATTTGTTACTGATAAAGAAAAACAACCGGTGATTGGCGCTGCTATTGTAGTAAAGGGTACAACTATCGGAACAATCACAGATATAAGTGGAAAGTTCAATCTCGAAGTTCCGGAAAGAGGACAATTGCTGGTTACTTTTTTAGGATATGATCCCCAATTGATTAATATTGACGGAAAAACGAATTTTGCGATTACTCTTGAACAATCACTACTAAGTCTGGACGAAGTAGTTGTTGTTGGATATGGTACACAGAAAAAAAGTGATATTACTGGTGCAGTAGCTTCTGTTTCTAAGGACAGAATAGACAATTCGACAGCAACAGATGCCATTCAGTATCTTCAGGGTTCAGTTGCGGGATTGAATATTACAGCAACAGAAGCAGGTTCAAATCCTGAAAGCGGTGCTGTTATGTTAATCAGGGGTAGAAACTCTATCAGTGCGAGTAATGATCCTTTAATTGTACTCGATGGTGTTTCTTTTTATGGAAGTCTTTCGGATATTAATCCAAAAGATATTGAATCTATAGAAGTACTAAAAGATGCTTCATCATCGGCAATTTACGGTTCTCGAGCAGCCAATGGTGTAATTCTAATTGAAACACGGAAAGGAGTAAAAGGTAAAACGACTATCAAATACGATGCTTTTTATTCGATGCAATCGGTGGCTAATTTCCCGCATTTAATGACTGGTGATGAATATGTTGCATATAAAGCAGGCGCTGATGTGGCTGACGAAGAAAACCTTCCTCTTTCTGCTTCTGAATTAGATGTTTATAACTCAGGTAGCTATAAAACCTGGACCTGGAGAGATTTGATTTTACGAAACGGGAACAGTATGCGTCATGATTTGTCTTTATCCGGTGGCAATGATAAAACCACATATAACGCCAGTTTATCTTATCTGGGTACTAATGGAATTGTAATTAATGATAAATATCAACGCGGCACGTCACGGATAAATATTAAGTCGGAAGTTAACAAATGGCTCACCATTGGCAACAATATAATGCTTTCGTATACTGATAACAGTGGAGCTTATCCCTCATTTGTCGATGTATTTAATAAATCACCTCTTTCAGTGCCATTCAACGAAGATGGATCAATAAATATATATCCCATTGCCGACGATCCCCGAAAACTTAATCCTATTGAGACTTTGCTGTACGATGATTTGAATAAAAGATATGCTGCATCGGCAAATAATTATCTGAATATTGATTTACCATTTATAAAAGGATTTTCTTATCGATTAAATACCGGTATTCAATACTCTTCAACTGAAAAAAACTGGTACAGAGGTTCAAATACGAATCGGAGCGATGATTTAAAAGGTGAAAGTCAAACCAATTCAGGAGTTAGTTATTCATTAATTCTTGAAAATATTTTTTCGTATAAACGCGAATTCAAAAAACATAATTTATTTCTTACCGGTCTTTATAGCCTCGAAGAAAAAGAAAATAAAAGCACAATAATAACTGCTAATGGATTTGCAAACGATTTCTTATCGTGGTATGGTGCAAGCCAGGCAAGCAATTACAAACCAGCGTACACTTATACAAAAACCGACTTAATTTCCCAAATGCTTCGTTTAAATTACAGTTATGATAGTCGTTATTTGTTTACAGCAACGGTAAGACGCGATGGATATTCGGGTTTTGGAACACTGAAGAAATATGGTACTTTTCCTTCGATAGCACTTGGATGGAATATTGCAAATGAAAAATTCTTTTCAAAAGCAAAAGAAATAGTTAACACTCTTAAAATACGAACTTCCTATGGCAAAAGTGGAAATCAGGCTATTATTCCTTACCAGACATTATCGCAGTTAGGTGCAGGCGATTATAACTCCTCCGGTACTCCATTACCCGGATATATTCCTGCAACTTTAGGTACAGCAGGACTCGGATGGGAAACAACTTATGCTTTAAATCTAGGTTTGGATTACGGTTTACTTGGTTCCCGCATATCAGGTGAAATAAATATATATAAAAATAAAACGGAAGATTTACTGCTGAAACGATCCATTTCAGCAGTACATGGTGTTAATTACATATATCAGAACATAGGCAAAACTCAAAATAAAGGAATTGAATTTATGATCAATTCGACGAATATCAGAACAAAAAACTTCACTTGGTCATCAAATCTGAATTTTACTGCTATCGATACTAAAATAATTGATTTGTATGGTGATGGGAAAGATGATCTGGCAAATAAATGGTTTATAGGAAAACCAATAAACGTAAATTTCGATTACAAATTTATTGGAGTTTGGCAACGACCTGATTCTTTAGAGGCTTTAGTTTATGGTGCTAAACCCGGATATGCTCGATATGAAGATGTAAACAAAAATGGAGTATACGATCCTGAGGACAGACAAATTATAGGATCGCCGGAACCAACATTTACATGGGGTTTTACCAACAATTTTATTTACAAAAGCTTAAGTATAAATATTTTTTTATATGGTAAAAACAATGTATTGAAAGCAAATCCATACAAAGATAGAACATACTTAATAATGCAAAATTACTGGACAATAAATAATCCAACGAATGAATATTGGTCAAATGCCAGTATGGCAAACAAATACTTAGGAAAAGGGAACTATCCCAGTGTTTATGAGAATGCCGATTTTGTTCGTGTTAAAGAAATCACAATAGCCTACAACTTACCTCAAAAAATTTTTAAAAAAATTAATGTAAATACTGTGAAGTTATACGCTACCGGAAAGAATTTATTCACCTTTACAAAATGGCTTGCTTTGGATCCGGAACTTGATAACCAAAGAGCCATTCCGCTACAACGCGAGTTTATAGGAGGAATTAATTTATCATTTTAAATTAAAATTGCTTACTCACATTAAAACAAAAATTTTATATATCAATATTATCTTGATACTCTTTTTAGGAGGTTGTTCGGATGAACTTTTAAAAGAAAGACCCCCACATTTTATTACAGCGGATTTACTTTATACAAACTTAAAGGGATTTGAAGCAGGAATAAATGGACTTTATTCGTTGGTACAACAAGAAAGAAATGGATTAAATTATACAGGTGGTTTTGGTAAAATCGACTTACTTTCACAAATATATCTTGCCGGTACTGATAATATAGCAACCGGAACTTCAGGAGGTCTAACTACAATTTTGGGCGATTGGACCAAAAGTACAGCAACAGATCCGAATCTGGACAAAATTTTTCTTTGGTTATACAAAACAATTAGTGCCGCTAACCAGATAATTACTAGAGCTGAAAATCCTGAGGTTAATTGGGGAATCGGGAATAATAAAGAAAGAATCATAGCCGAAGTTAGAACTATACGAGCCTGGGCATATCGTCATCTCACCTATCTATGGGGCGATGTACCATTGATGACTGAAGAAGTTAGCGGAGAAAATATTCAAACTGATTTAAAACGAGAAAAAGTATCAATCATTCGAAGATTGATGATTGAAGATTTAAAATATGCTTCTGAACATCTTCCTTGGTTGCCTGCTACTGCGGGAGCATTAACTCGCGGTGTGGCAATGACTTATCTTGCCGAAACTTATTTAGCTATCGGCAAACCCGATTCAGCGTTCATCTGGGCCGATGAATGTATTGAAAACGGTCCATATCAACTTATTACTGCGCGTTACGGTAGCAATATTGATAAACCGGGTGTTCCATTTATGGATATGTTCAATCCTTCGAAAACAAATTTTTCGGATGGAAACAAAGAAGCTTTATGGGTTTTGCAATATGAAAGAAACACGGTTGGTGGAAGTGATAACCTGATGCGACACGAAACTACAAACAGATATGATCAGGTTCAGTATTCCGGAAGGAAAGGTTTTTTGGCTTATTCGGACGAAAGAGGTGGAAGAGGCTGGAGCAGACAAACAATTACAAAAAAAGCGTTGCTTTTATATTATTCTTCGAGCGATAGCGTTGCAAAAAAACTTGACCAACGAGGTTCAGAGTTTGCCATTCGTAAATACTTTATTGTGAATGCTTTTGATGCTTTTTCTGGGTTAACTAATACAGCTACCAATAAATTATGGCAAATAGGCGATACTGTTTGGCTTGCCACACCCACTTCAAAAAAAGTAGTACCAGATCCCGGGAAACGCATATTTAGCGGTGCTTATAATTTTAATTTATTATCCGATAAAACTTCAAACGACAATAATTGGCCTTATAGTTTGAAATTTGCACATTGCGATCCGGGTTTTCCAACAACAACTGAATCTCATCTCGATCAAATTTATATGCGTCTGGCAGAAACTATTCTTTTACGTGCCGAAGCAAGAGGTTTAACAGGAGATTACTTTGGTGCTGTTGATGATATAAATATGTTAAGAGACAGAGCAAACGCTAAACGAATTACGACAGCTTCGTTTGGTACAAGCCGAACAAGTTTTCTGGATTTTATTTTGGATGAAAGATCGAGAGAACTGCTTCTGGAAGAACAACGAAGATACACTTTACTCCGGATGGGAGGTGCGGAATTTTTTTACAGAAGAGTAATTGATTTTAATAAAATTGATAAAAATCTGACCCTACGTGACACTTTATTTGCAATTCCGCAAAGCGTTATTGATGCAAATCTGACTTTAAAAATGCCTCAAAATCCTGGATTTAATTAATAAAGTGCTCATTTGAAAATAAGAAAATGGGAAAATAGAAAAATAGAAAATTAGTGTATTAAAACTTCATTCTCTTGTTCACATTAAATCAGTTTATAAATATTAAAACAAACCTAAGAATAAAAATAATTTCATGAAAAAAATATTTAAATCGATTTTATTGATACTATTAAGTATCAGTTCTTATGCTCAACAATCGTTGAGTGAAAAATATGTAATAGGTGACTGGAAAGCTACTGATGGAAAGTATTTTGCACAGGTTTATCTTTCGAAAGAAGGAACATATAAAGTAAATCTGACGTCAGACCTGATTTCTCGTGCTGCACCCTTAGCAATATTAACATCAGACATAAATATTTCAAATTCGATTAATATAAGTGGCGACGGATGGAGTGGACAAATTCAAAACAATAAACTTTCGATAACAAAAGGAACTGAAAAAATTGAAATGAAACCATTTTATCGCACTTCACCTACTTTAAATGCCAAACCTCCGAAAGATGCAATTGTATTGTTTAACGGTAAAAATCTGGATGCATGGACGAAAGTGCTGGAAAAAGACTGGTTAGTTGGTGGAGCTCCTGCCGATAATTTTAAAATTTTACCCGATGGAATTTTAGAAGTTGTTCCTCACGAGGCAGGTTTTTACGAATCGATCATAACCAAACAAAAATTTGGTGATATAAAACTGCATCTCGAATTCAGATTACTGGGTGGTACAACGAATGGTGGAGTCTATCTACAATCGCGTTATGAACTTAATATTAAAGATGCTTATGGTGAGCCGGGTGTTACTCCTATCGGTTTTGGAAATATAGCAAATCCAAAGGACTTGTATCCCGATGTAAATGTAGCTTTTCCACCTATGCAATGGCAAACTTTCGATATTGATTTCAGAGCTCCACGCTTTGATGCCACAGGTACGCAAAAGATTGAAAATGCACGTATTACAGTAATTCACAACGGAGTTACAATTTATAAAGATGTTGAAATAATTGAAGTGAAAGGCTCAACAGCTAGGTTGGGCGAAGCAGGAGTTGGTCCGTTATATCTTCAGGATCATGGTTCGGCATATCAGTTTCGCAATATCTGGTTAATTGACAAAACTTTAAAAGGAACTGAAAATTATAAAACATCCTCAGTTGAAACTTCAACAGAAAAGCTGAAAGGCAGTATAAGCACAGAAGGAGGAAAAAAAGCAGGTGGAAATAAAAGCGGAGGAAAAAACGGAGGAGGCAGAAAAAATGGTAGTAATTCAGGTACAATAACTGTCGAAAAACTGGGTGGTAATAAAAAAACATCCAACCAAAATGATACAGAGTTAATGGAAAGCCAACCCGTTAAAAAGAAAGGAAGCAGTAATAAAAAAGTAGATGCTACTTACGATGGTGAAAAAAATCCTGCTTATGCAAGCGTAAATGTAAGTTTGAAAAATGAAACAACCCTGACGCCTGTTTCATCTTCGGAATTCAAACATCCGGGAGTTTTGGTGAATCTGGAACAATTGAATGAAATAAAAAGAAGAATTAACGCCAGTATTGAACCTCAAAAAACAGCTTTCGAAGCTTTGAGAAACAGTAAATATGCTGCTTTAGATTATACACCACAGGCTTATGATACAGTTTCGTGCGGTCCATTTTCGAACCCGAATATTGGTTGTAAAGATGAACAAGACGATGTGATTGCCGCTTATTCACAAGCTTTATTATGGGTTATTACGGGAAATAAAATTTATGCCGAAAACTCAATTAAAATTATGAACGAATGGTCGCATAATTTGGTTGGTGGTCATAATTACGCCAATGGTCCAATTCAAGCTGCTTGGTGTGGTTCTGTATGGCCTCGTGCAGCCGAAATAATCCGATACACATACAATGGCTGGAAAGAAACTGATATTTTAAAGTTTCAGAATATGCTACGGACTCAATATCTGCCATCAATTATACACGGAAACTGCGAAAATGGAAATAAAGAACTTGCCATGAGTGAGGCATTAATAAATATTGGGGTTTTTAATGATGACAAAGCAGTTTTTGATCTTGGAGTAAAAATGTGGCGTGGACGAACCCCTGCATATATTTATTTAAAATCGGATGGACCAACACCGGTAGAACCTCCCGGATGCGGAATGGCAATTTGGAGTAACAAAGGATTGATGCCTGAACTGGTTGATGGAATTTTACAGGAAACCGCACGTGATACACACCATGCATGGATGGGTTTTGCTTCGATAGTAAATGCTGCCGAGACTGCATATATTCAGGGTGTAGATTTATATGCTGAAGAAGGCAAGCGAATAATGGCTGCTATGGAATATCAGGCACAATACTTAAAACCAAACAATGTACCTCCTCCGGCAAATCTTGCTTTTGCACTGAATCCTACCTGGGAAATTGCATTTAATCATTATCAGAACCGAAAAGGATACAATTTGCCAAAAATGAAATTGGTTATTCCTACCAATCGTCCTACAGGAACAAATCACCACATTATATGGGAAACCCTGACTCATGGTGATATGGGTAATACCGGATTTGAAAAATAAAAAACTGTTCTATTAATTTAATTAAATTGTATTCAGTTCTAAAAAAATAAAATTATCATACGTATGAAACCAAGTAATTATTGTGGACGCAAAATTAAAAATATATTTATTCTTGCAGTTCTTTGTTGTAATGTAAATTTACTATTTGCACAAAACAAATTAGAGATTGTTAGGGCAGGAAAAGCCGATATAAAAATCAGTTTGAATGCCTATTCATTCACAAAACCGCTTTTAAATTATGCAAAAGGAAGAGGCAATGGTCAAAATAGCATGACCTTATTCCAGCTTATGGATTGGTCGGCTGAACAAAGATTCGATGCAGTAGATTTAACAGGATATTTTTTTCCCGGATATCCCGATGTGCCGGATGATGAATTTATTTATAGTGTGAAAAGATATGCACATCTATCTGGACTAGATATCAGCGGAACCGGAGTAAGAAATAATTTTGCAGATCCTGACCCGGCCAAAAGAGCTGCCGATGTAAAACATGTTAAAGAATGGATTGATGTTGCTTCAAAACTGGGAGCGCCGGTAATCCGTATTTTTGCCGGACCTGTTCCCGAAGGTTATGAAAATAAATGGGATGAAGTAGCAAAATATATGGCTGCAAGCATGAAGGAATGTGCAGATTATAGAAAACTCAAAGGAGTACTTGTTGGAGTCCAAAATCACGGTGATTTTCTGAAAACTGCTGATGAAACGATTAAATTAGTAAAAATGGTGAACTCAGATTGGTTCGGGATAATCGTAGATACCGGCTATTTTATTACCGATGATCCATACGTTGATATTGAAAAAGTAATGCCATACGCTGTTAATTTTCAATTAAAGGAAAGTGTATTCGGCGCTGCAAGTACAGTGAAAACAGATTTGAAGCGCATTATGGAAATTGTGAAAAGAAGCGGCTACAGAGGATATATGCCCATAGAAACTTTATCGCCAACAGGTGGAAACAAAAATAAAAAAGAAACAATAACTGCTTCGGCTACAACTGAAAAAACAGGAAAAGCAGGTGGAAATAAAAATAAAGCATCAGGAACTAAAAATTCCACATCCACAGCTTCAACTGGCAGCAAAAAATCTGAAAGCGCAATATCAAATAAAACCGATAATCCAACTGAAAAATCAGGATATGATCCTTATATATCAGTTCCGAGATTTTTAAAAGAAGTAAAAGAAGCTCAAAAAGCGGTATTCAACAAATAAAAATAAAATCAATGAAAAGATACGATTTTTTAAAACCTTCAATTTCTTTTTTTCCTTTATATTATTCAGCACCATTAGTTTTTCGCAGGATAATATTAAATGGGAAAATCTTTTTGATGGGAAAACATTAAACGGTTGGGAACAAATTCAGGGTACCGCAAAATATCAGGTAATAGATGGAATGATAATCGGCACAACAGTTACAGATTCTCCAAACAGTTTTTTAGCAACCAAAAACAACTATAGCAATTTCATTTTAGAACTTGATTTCAAAGTTGATGAAGGTTTAAATTCTGGAATTCAGTTCAGGAGTAAAATTGATAAATCGTACAAAGATGGTGTAGTTCATGGATATCAGGTAGAAATTGATCCTGCTCAAAAAGTATTATATACTAAAGAGCCTCACAATTACAAAAGTAATGGCGAATTAATTCCGCCCGGAACAGCACCGAGAAGTTGGACAGGCGGTATTTATGATGAGAAACGACGCGGATGGCTGTGCGATTTGACAAAAAATGAAGAAGCACGAAATGCTTTTAAACCGGGCGAATGGAATCATTTGAGACTCGAAGCTACGGGCTATCGGATTTACACCTGGATAAACGGAGTATTGGCTGCTTCATTATTCGACGATATGACTTCAAGCGGGTTTATTGGTCTTCAGGTACATGCAACTAAAGAAGTGAAACCAATGAACGTTTACTGGAAAAATATAAAGATTCAGGATTTGACAAAAAACACAGCTGATTTGAATAAACCAAATCAAGACCTGAGAAAGAAGAATACAAATTCCGCAGTGAAAACCAGTTTAAATGCATTTTCGTTTGCTAAAAAATTAAACAGCAAAGAAATGTCACTTTTCGAATTGATAGATTATTGTGCAAATCAGGGATTTGATGCTGTTGATCTTGCAGGTTATTATTTTCCGGATTATCCAAAAACACCTTCGGATGAATTTATAAACAACCTGAAACGTTATGCTTTTAAAATGGGCGTTGAAATAAGTGGTACGGGCGTAAGAAACGATTTTGCTGATCCCGATCCTGCCAAAAGAGCCGCAGATGTGAAACATGTGAAAGAATGGATAGATGTTGCTGCAAAATTAGGAGCTCCGGTAATCAGAGTTTTCGCAGGGCCGATACCTTCAGGTTATGAAAATAAATGGGACGAAATAGCGAAATACATGGCAGCAAGTTTAAAGGAGTGTGCCGATTATGGTAAACTCAGAGGAGTTCTTGTTGGCGTACAAAATCATGGCGATTTTCTGAAAACTGCCGATGAAACTATTAAATTAGTAAAAATGGTCAATTCCGATTGGTTAGGTGTGATTGTAGATACCGGCTATTTCATTACAGATGATCCATATATCGATATTGAAAAAATCATGCCTTACGCTGTGAATTTTCAGGTAAAAGAAAGTCCGTTTGGGGTACTAAGCCGTGTCAGAATTGATATGCCCCCTTTATTACGAATTGTTAACCACAGCGGTTACAGAGGATATTTACCTATTGAAACACTCGGTGATAAAGTAATGAAAGGACAACCACAACCTGATTTTCCGATGCGACCCACTGAACCAGAAAAAATGGTACCATTTTTTTTAAAAGAATTAAAAACCGCTATTGCTAACGAGTATAAATGACAAACAGAATGGAAAAGAAAGTTCTCAGAGCAGGAATTATCGGATCAGGATTCGCTGCAAGGTTTCATTACGATGCTTTGCAGAGAGTTTTTTAACACCAAAGTGGAGGTAATTGGTGCATATTCAAAAAGTCCGGACGAATTGAAGGATTTTACTGAAAAGAGAGGTATTAAAGCTTTTGATTCAATGGAAGAATTGATAGAAGCTACGGATATTTTACATGTCTGTACTCCACCAGTAACACACGAACCAATAGCAATAGAAATTTTAAAACGCGACAAAGACGTAATTATTGAAAAACCTTTTACAGGATATTTCGGTGATGGTTCGCCCGATTTTAATGGTGACACTTTTCCACGTGAAGTAGGATTGGAAAAAGCAGTTGCAAGTATTAACCGATTATTGGAAGCCGAAAAAGTCAGTAAAGGAAATATTATGTATGCCGAAAACTGGGTGTATGCTCCGGCAGTACAGAAAGAGAGAGAAGTGATTGAAAAAACCAATGCCCAAATACTATGGATTCAGGCACAACAATCACATTCGGGTTCTCATTCTCTCGATTATGGAAAATGGCGAATGGCAGGAGGCGGATCTTTAATGGGAAAAGGCTGTCATCCTTTAACTGCAGCTATATATCTGAAACATGTAGAGGGAAAAAACCGAAACGGAAAACTTATTCATCCGAAAACAGTTTCGGCCCGAACACATGCCATTACCAGAATGGATAATTTTGATAATCAGGGACATTTAAAAGATACATATACTGATGTTGAAGATTATGCCAGCGTTCACATTGTTTTTGATGACGGAACGATTGCCGATATTGTTGCGAGTGAGTTGCTGCACGGTGGAGTGAAAAATTATATTGAAGTTCATGCCAATAATCATCGGACAATATGTAATATAACACCAAATAATGCTATGCAAACTTACAACCCTGTTGATGAAAATTTTAATGATATTTATGTGGTTGAAAAAACAGGTACCAAGCAAGGATGGTCTAATATATCGCCCGATGAAGGATGGTTCAACGGTTATCAACACGAAATGGATGCTTTTTACCGGTCAGCGGCTTATAGCGACCCGATTGAAAGTAACAGTCGTTTGGCAGCAGATGTAATAGCAACAATTTATGCAGCTTATGTTTCTGCCGAGAAACATGGAATTGAAGTTTCAATTCGTATATAACTCAGTATCAAATTCAATTTTAATATACATAATATATGAATAAAAATGATAACGAAATAAAAGGAATGCCCATGTTTGCTCCCGGAAATCCGGAATTAGTGGCAAAGGAACAAAAAGAACTCCGTGAACTTCAGAAAAAAGGTAGAGGCGCCCGTATAAAATGGTATTTTTCGAAATCAGGTCCAGGTTGGATGCAAAGCGCATTGACCTTGGGTGGCGGAAGTGCTATGGCTTCATTATTTGCAGGAGCTTTTTTACAATATAAAATACTTTGGGTACAACCATTGGCCATGCTCTTAGGAATTATTATGTTGTCAGCACTCGCGTATCAAACACTTTCGACTAAAACACGACCTTTTTATGCGATGAAGAAATTTCTTCATCCTGCTTTGGCATGGGCGTGGGCTATTTGTGCATTAATTGCAACTATTATATGGCATTTTCCACAATATGCTTTAGCCGCTGGCATGTCGGATGATATTTTTAAAGCATTAACTGGTATTACTTTCGAAACGGAAACTTCTCAAACATTATTTTTACTAGCGCTTGGTTTTATGTTTCTTGGTATTGGTGTTGCTATAAGCTGGAATTACGGAAACGGACGAAAAGGAATCAAAATTTTTGAAACAATTATTAAAAGTGTAATATGGTTTATCATTTTTGCTTTCTTGACTGTAGTCATTATTAGCAGTTTCTCCGAAAATGGTATAGAGTGGTCAAAGGTTGTTAAGGGATTTATACCGTTTTGGATTAATGATGGTCAATTGATTTAGAATATACCGACAGACACAAGAGGTATTTCTATTTTTATTGCATCATTCAGTGCTGCAGTAGGCATTAACATGACATTCCTTTTTGGCTATTCTTATCTGGCAAAAGGTTGGGGAAAAGAACACAAAGGTTTGGCAACATTTGACTTAATAACTGGCATGTTAATTCCTTACACCATAGCTACAGCATTAATGATAATTGCTGCTGGAACAACTATTTACGGAAAGGGAATTTTACCCGAAGGTGCAACCAATTTATCGCCTATTCAAGCTGCTTCTATGCTTGAAGCAGCAGGCATTCCTACACTTTTTTCACGACTCATATTCGGGCTCGGCATTATAGGCATGGCATTAAATGCTATAGTGTTGCATATGCTTGTTTCCGGTTTTGCTGTATGTGAAATCTTTGGAATAGAACCCAAAGGTTGGAAATATAAATTAGCCACTCTTATTCCTGCACCTGGAATATTGGGTGTCATTTTATGGAGTAAAATCGGAACATGGATTGCCATTCCTACTTCGGCAATAAGTTTAATTATGCTACCAATAGCATACATTGGTTTTTTCTTGTTAAATAACAGTCAAAAATACTTAGGAGCAGACAAACCTACCGGAAAATTGAGATTTTGGTGGAATACAGGTATGATTATCGCCATTTTGGTAACAATTTCAAGTGTAGTATATTTTTTAGTAACGGTCGTTCCTACGTATTTTAATAAACTTTAAATTATTCATGTAATGATAAAATTCAGTGCATTTGCCGACGAAATTTCAACTGATTTCGACGAACAGGTTCAGTTTCTTGTAAATCAGAATATTAATTACATTGAAATTCGCTTTGTAAACAAAAAAAATATTGTCGATTTAACTAAGAGTGAACGTAATGAAGTGTACAAAAAATTAACAGATAATCGCTTACAGTTGAGTGCCGTCGCATCGCCAATTGGTAAAATAAATATAGACAAACCTTTTCAGCCGCATTTTGATAAGTTTAAATATGCAGCTGAAATTGCACATGAATTGAAAGCTCCATTTTTACGTGTTTTTAGCTATTATCCTCCCGAAGGAGAATCCATTGATAATTATAAAGATGAAGTACTTATCAGAATGGCTAAAAAAGCTGACTTTCTAAAAGGAACAAATTTAATACTTGTACATGAAAATGAATCGCACATTTTTGGTCACAATGCTCAAAATTGTGTCGAAATAATTAAACATGTTAATTCACCCAATTTAAAATTAGCTTACGATCCGGCAAATTTTGTATGGGGTGATAATATTGTTAATAATATTGAAGTTTGTTGGCCATTGATGAAACCTTATGTTGTGCATATTCATATTAAAGATTGGAAATTAGGCAGCAAAGATATTGGATGTTTGCCGGGTGAAGGTAATGGACAGATTCCTGAATTGTTAGCTGAACTAGCCAAGGATAACTACGAAGGATTTATTACTCTCGAACCACATTTGAAAGCGGGGGGGCAGTATGGTGGCGAAACGGGTACTGAACTATTCGATCAAGCTATTAAAGCTACAAAAAAACTTTGCGAAAACGTTGGATTGCTTTATAATTAATTGAAATGCTTTTACAAACAGTTGATTTAAGAAAATAAGAAATAAATGGGTTAATATATGATAAAAACTGTTTCAGCACAATGAATAAAACCATTATTAATTTTTTAGTTTTAATAATTTTGGTAATACATAAAGTTAATGCGCAAAATATTGTTGAAGTATTACCAGGAATTGGTACGCTTGAAAATGCGATTAGCAAATGCAATGCGGGTGATATTTTACAATTAAACGGAGGCTCTGAGTACCTTTTATCAACATCAGTTTCAACTTTTGGAATCATTGATAAGCCTCTTACCATTCAGGTAAAAAATGGTTCAACAGAAAAAGCAATTATTAAATTAGCCCCTAATGCTTCGACTACTAAAAAATACTATTTCTTTACAATAAAAGATGGAGGTGCTTTAACATTAAGTGGTTTAGATATTCACGGAATAGCAAAAGATACAGCAGTGGCAAGCAGCATGATAATTTTTGATGCCAGACCGGCTCCCCAGAATGCCCGGTTTGGAAATTTCAGGTTTGAAGATTGTATTTTTCACGATTTCAAAGATTATATTGTACATGGTATGAAAGATGATTATGCAAGAGGTTCAATTCAAGACACTGTTTTCATAAATAAATTGATAGTTTACAATGCAAATCATTTTTTACAATACAAACATGTTTCGTTGCGGCACATAGAAATGAAAAACTCTACCATTTACAAGTTAAACGGAATGGCTTTGAAAATAGGCAAAATCGGATATCGATGTCAACTTTTAAACCCGACAAAACCATATATTCCTTTAACCGATTCAACCATTACACCAACAGGATTTATCGATCATTGTACGATGGACGACTTAGGTGATATACATGGACATGTGCAGGTTGACGATGCATTTCATACCCTTACAGTATCAAATTGTATAATTTCCAATCAGCAGCAATATAATCAGCCGGCACTATATTTCTTGGAACCAAAAATAAAGACTGCTGTACTGATTCAAAACACCTGTTTCTGGAGGTGTGCTCCACCAAATGAAATGGTTGGCGGAAAACAATGGATTGGGTATCAGTTCGAGGATTCAATGAATATTGAGCCGAAATATGCCAACGCTTCTGCAGGAAATTTTACTTTACCCGAGAATTCGTTGTTATTAACTGTTGGCAAAGATGGTGGCCCGATTGGAGATATGCGTTGGGTAAAAAACTTCACTTCAGTTTACAATTTACAAAGTGAATCATTTTCAAAGTCTACAAGTTACCCAAATCCATTTCAAACATCTACGAATATTGCTTTTACCGTACCCGTTGAAGCGTTTGTATCATTATCTGTTTATAATGTTTCGGGAATAGAAGTGGCTTCATTACTTAATGAAAATATACAACAGGGTAAATATGTTATAAATTGGAATGCCGTCAATTTCGAAAGTGGCATATATTTTTATCACTTGAAAATAGGGTCTCAAGTTGAAACAAAAAAAATGATTTTACAAAAACAGAAATAACTACAAATTTACAAAACCATTTAAATTTATTTTTTATGAAAACAATTACAAAAATTTATGCAGTAACATTGTTATTGCTAAGTGTATTAAGCATGAGTGCACAAACATTTGTGTGGGACAAGAGTGAATTAACAGTTGGATGGGCTAATAGTGGTACAGTTGGCACAACAGTTAAAACAGCAAATGGTGTAACTTTACAACAACGAGGGACAACCGGAGTTGCAACAAGTTATATTGGCGTTGATAATTCAAATCAAACGTTATCGTTATATTCTACATCGAGTGATGCTGTAACAATAACATCATCATCTGACATTATCACATCTGTAAAAATTACTTATAGTTCTAACAGTTCTACAACTACGACCAATCCTTATGTAGGGTATCATTCAACTCCTACTGCCATGGATGATGCAGCAAACCCATTAGCTATAGTCAGCAGTTGCGAGTTGACTGCCGGTGTTTATGGAAATGTTGGTGTTCAACGAACCTATACACCGCCAGCAGGCACTAAATTTGTTATTTTAGTCAGAGGTGCAACATGTGGAACTGTTACCTCACCTTCAGTAACATGTAGAATCTATCGTATTGAGGTTTTCACTTCACCTGTAACCCCAACAATTTCTGCTTTTAATATTGCAGGAGTTGAAGCAACTATTGATCAGAATGCAAAAACAATTACAGCTGAGTTGCCTTATGGATCAAGTCTTTCAAATTTAACACCTACAGTAACTTTAGGTGGAACTGCTACCAGCTATACTCCTCTTGGCGCACAGGATTTTACTAATCCTGTTCATTATATTGCTTCTGATGGCGGTTCGGTAACAACCGATTATACTGTTACAATTACCGTAAATCCTACGCCAAGCAACGATGCCACCTTAAGCGATTTGCAGGTTGATGGAACTACAATTACAGGATTTAATCCTGCAACCTTAACTTATGATGTTGCGTTACCGTTTGCCTATGTTGGTCTTCCAATAATTACTGCAATTACGAATAATATTTCAGCCAATCAAGTTATTGTAAATGCTTCCTCTATACCCGGTACTGCTACCGTAACTGTAACAGCTCAGGATGGAACAACACAAAAAATATATACCATTAATTTCACAAGAATACCTGCCAGTTCTGCATGCGATATTACTTCCTTTGTAATAGGAGTTAAAAGAGGAGTTATTACTAATCAGGACATACTTGTAAAAATGCCTATAGGAACTGATGTTACCAATCTAACCCCTGTTGTGGCGGTTTCAAATTTAGCAAACTATACACCTCAGGGTGGCATGGATTTTACAAATCCTGTAAATTACATTGTAACTGCTGAAGATGGCACTACAAAAACTTATACTGTTACTGTACAATTAGTTAATCCAATGTATACTGGTCCATATCCTTACGAAACCATTTTTCCAACAGGTTATGTTCTTCCCGATTGGATGAGTTCACCACAATTAGATGGCATCTCATTTGTGGATCCTTATGGAACTCCAACAACAGGATCGGACAAGGTACTTTGGTACGATAATCAGGCTGAAACTGATGCTGCGACCGCTTCAGTATTAAGAATATCTACTGCAGCTTCTTTGGAATTATTCTTGTCAAAATGTGAAATTATAACCGCACAACTTTCAGCCACAGGCACCCGAACTTATAGATTGTATGTAAATGATGAATTGAAAGTTACTTCACCATTAACATCCAAAGATACAAAAGTAACACTGAATTATAATGTAAATTTAAATCAACCTGTCGTTTTGAAAATAAATACTGTTGAAACTACAGGAGGTGCAACCCTTGGATATCTTAAAATTGAAAGTTCTTTTGGCTCCGGTATTTCAACAAATAAAATTGAAGGAGTTTATTTTGATGGACAAATAATTCAAAACAAAAACAATATAAATTTACAGTTATTCGATACCAGAGGAACATTAATATCGACATCAAATCAAAATATGAATTTATCAAATTATCCGAAAGGAATTTATATTGTTAAGAGCGAAGAAAACACATTAAAAATTGCTCTGACTAAATAAATGTTTGATAACATAAATTCAATGAACAGAAGCGTGTTGCAATAAGCAACACGCTTTTAATCACGAAAATTATACTAAAAAAAATACATTTATGAAAGAAATCATTACAAAATTTCTGTTGTTAAGTATATTCATTATTTTTGGATTACAAAATACAGTTAGTCAGACTCCTGCATTTACCTGGAATGCAGCAACTGAACTAATTACCGGTTGGGATGACGCTGGTCCTGCAACTGTTATTAAATCTGCAAATGGGATAACCTTCGAGCAGATTGGAACGATTGGAGTTGCTAATACATATATCAGAGTAAATAATTCAAACAATATTAATAATTTAATAGCTCTGAATACTACCAGTGATGCTTTAACAATAACCTCGGCTACAGAGAATATTTCGAAAATTAAAATCACCTACAGTTCAAACGGAAGCACTTCATTTTCGAATCCTTATGTTGGTTTTCATTCTACACCATCGGCTATGGGAAGTGCTGTGGCAGTAGTTAGCAGTTGCATTATCTCGGATGGAGTGACCGGAGTTGTTGGCGTTGAACAAACTTATACACCACCAGCAGGAACTAAATTTGCAGTTATTGTCAGAGGCTTAGCTTGTGGTGATATTGCTTCACCAGCCCGGGAATTCAGGGTTTTTAAAATTGAAGTATACACTGCCGTTAATTCACCTATAATTTCTTCATTCTCTATTGCCGGAGTTGATGCTACTATAGACCAAACAAACAAAACAATTAAAGCTGAATTACCCTACGGTACGAACCTCACAGCGTTGACTCCTGTTGTAACAATAGGCGGAACTGCTACAAGTTATTCTCCAACCGGAGCGGTTAATTTCTCTGCAGGGCCGGTTACATTCACAGCAACAAATGGAAGTACTTCGACAAATTATACTGTAACCATTACTGCTTCGTCCATTCCCAGTTCGGATGCAACATTAAAAGAATTATTGGTCGATGGAACAATAATTACAGGTTTTAATCCCGAAATATTAACTTATAATGTGGTCTTACCATATACTCATACCGAAAATCCTGTGGTAAGTGCAACAGTGAATGATTCGAAAGCCACTTTGTCAATCTCTCAGGTATCAGCTATTCCGGGCAGTGCTGTAGTAACAGTAACAGCACAAAATAATTCACAGAAAGTGTATACCATAAATTTTACACGTTTGTCTGCCAGCAGCAAATGTGACATAACTTCTTTTTCAATTAATGGAAAACTTGGTATAATAGATACAATAGCAAATACAATTAATGTCAGGATGCACCTAAACACCGATTTAACTAATTTAACTCCCACTGTTATTACTTCCGACTTAGCTACTTATACTCCATTGACTGCTCAAAATTTCACTAATCCGGTTCAATATACAGTGACTGCACAGGATGGAACACAAAAAACATACACCGTTTCAGTTCAATTAGTCAATATGGTTTTCTATGGTCCATATCCTTACGAAACAAATTTCCCAACAGGTTATGTTATACCCGATTGGATGGGTTCACCAACCGGAAGTATTTCTTTTACTGACCCTTATGGAACACCCACAACCGGTTCGGATAAAGTTTTGTGGTATGACAACGCAACTGAAACTTCTGCCGGAACTGCATCTGTTATACGAATTTCGGGTGGAAATCCTTTGGAAATGTATCTTTCGAATTGCACGAATATCACAGCCGGACTTTCAGCAACCGGCACCCGAACCTATCATATTTTAGTAAATGATGTGATCAAAACCAGTTCTGCATCAACAGCGCGAGATACGAAAGTACTCTTATCTTATGCAGTAAACTCAACCGGTCCGGTTAAAATAAGTATTAAAAGCACGGAAACCACTTCAGCTATTACTTTAGGTTATCTTAAAATTGAAGGAATTGGTACAAGTATTCCACTTATTTATTTACAAAGAATTAATTTAATTGAGAAAAAAATCATTAATCCCGAACATATACAATTACAGGTTTTTGATATAGCAGGGCGCTTAATAATAAGTTCGAATGATAATATTGATTTGAGTACTTATCCAAATGGAATTTATTTTGTGAAACATAAAAATGAAACATTAAAATTTGTCCACTACGAATAAATATATTCATAAATGTAAGATGCAATAAATGATTAAAATATCGAACAATTTTATCATAAAATATTTTGTACTTCAAAATGATATTATTTCTATTTTTTTACAATATATTGGTCAACCAATATTATGTTTTACAACATATTTTTGAAATTTTGCCTTGAATTATTTGTTGTTTCGAATTTAATTTTCTATTTTTGGTCGACCAAATAATTGGTAGACCAATTGAAATAGAAAGTATGCGATTTATTATTCTGATATCACTGCTAATAATACAATTAAACAGCTATTTGTTGCATACGCAAACAGCTATTCATACATCATTTGAAGCTGGCGAAGGGTATTTTGTGGGAAACATTCACAATATTTCCGGTTGGAAATTGACTTCCGGAACTGCAACAGTAGTTACTGAACCTGATTTTCTTTACGATGGAGAACAAGCACTTCGCACAGCAGCAAATGCTTCGGCATTACAACTAGAGCATATTGCTTATGCATCAAACACCACAGGACTGGGTTGGGGCGAAGTGGTTTACGCTGATTTATACATAAAGTTTATAAGTTTACCTACTGCCAATTATGCTATTACTGGCTACGACTTGGCTTCGAGTAGTCATCGTAGTTTTATGGTTGAATTTCAGCCCAATTCAAAAATTAAGATTTACGATGGAAGTTCAGGATGGACTACTCAACCTGTTTATTACACAAATACTTGGACAAGACTATCTTTCAGAATAGATAATGGAGCTGGAACTTATCAAATGGCCATTGATGGCAAAACGATTGATAAAATTTTTGTTTTTCGCGAGATAAGAAACAGCGCAACTACATTCGACTATCATTCTATTCGATTTTCAATGAGTTCAGGCAATTGTAATGTAGCTACTGATAAACTTTATGTTGGAACCAATCCGATAGAAGATTTAAGTTTCAGTGCCTCAGATGTGTATTTTACTGTCAATGTTCAACAACCATCATTTGGAACAATCAGTTTAAAGCCTGAAAAGGAAAAGTATTTGATGAATGAGGAAGTTATTGCAACACTTACACTTCCATCTGGCTGTGAATTTATGGGTTGGACAGGCGACCTTGTTGGTGTTGAAAATCCTCGTACTTTTCGCATACAGAAAAATATGACAATTGGTGCAACAGTATCCGACAGTAATGCTCCGGGCATGGTTCGAACTGTAAACAATGTAACTCAGTTTAAAGATGCTTTAAGTAAAATTAACCCGGGAGATACAATACTTGTACTCGATGGAACATATAATATGGGAAGCATCAAGATAACCCGAAGTGGAACTGCCACCCGTCCAATTGTTATAAAATCATTAAATCTGCTCGGAGCTGTTTTCTCAGGCAAATCAAGTTTCACCTTATCTTATCAGAATTATGTTACTTACGAAGGATTCGGTTTCGATGTTGAACCTGTAAGTTCTATTATTAAAATGGAAGGTTGTAGCTATGTGCGCATTACCCGAAACCACTTCAAAATGCAAAAACTCCCCGATGAGCAAAGTTCAAAATGGATTACAATTGGCGATTTGTGGGAAAATCCGGTGTGCAACAGTCATCATAACCGAATCGATCATAATCTTTTCGATGGAAAATACGATGCAGGAGCGTGGCTAATAATTGATGGCAGTCATGGAACTGTACCCGATATCACGAAATACGACCGTATCGACCATAACATTTTCAGGAATAACATACCACGTGTGGCCAACGAAAAAGAAACCATTCGCATAGGGGTAAGCGATTTAAGTCTACTCAATTCGTACACATTAATTGAAAATAATCTTTTTGAAAACTGCGATGGTGATCCTGAAATAATTTCAGTAAAAAGTTGCAGCAACATTGTAAGGAACAACACTTTTCAGAGTTGTCTTGGCACGCTTTCGTTAAGACACGGACATAACAGTAAAGTGTTCGGTAATTTCTTCTTCGGGAAAGGAAAAACTGCCGATTACAATGGAAGTACTATAGGCTGTGGCGGAATTAGGGTTTATGGTATGAATCACCGCATCTACAATAATTATTTTGAAGGACTCACCGGTAGCAAATGGGATGCAGCCATTACCATTACCAACGGCGATGTTGCAAATAATTCAACCAGTCTGACAAGTCATTTTTTACCCGAAAATATAATTTTTTCACATAATACGCTGGTTAACAATGTTTCGGATATCGAAATTGGATTCGATAATAACGGCTCATACGGCAGAGCTCCAAGAAACTGTCAGATAATCAATAATTTGATTGAATCTAATCTGAATCCAGTTGTGAAATCTTACAGCACAGCTTCGCTTGCTGGAGTTAATTTTGTAAACAACATGGTTCATGTAACCGGAACTGCTTCGGTTGGACTTTCAGCTTATACTTCCGAACAAATAGTTTTATCCAATCCATTACTTGTAAAAACCAAATGCCGCGCTTTTGAATCTAACTCCAATAATGAATCTTTTTTTGAACTTTTTAAATTAAGTTCCGGAAGTCCGGCTATTAATGCAGCTGTCAGTGCCGAAAATCAGGAAGCCGATTTTGAAGGTCAGGCGAGAGTAGGAGTTTGGGATGTAGGCGCTGATGAGTTTAATACTGATGCTCCGGTGGTGAATATTCCAATGAGTGAACTTACAGCCGGACCAACTGCTGTTGAGAATTATCAAACTGAAGTTATCACCAATTTGAATTTTAATGTAATAAAATCCGAACAATTAAATATATATCCTAATCCGGTTAAAGGGAAAGCAGTTTTGCAATTGCCATTTGGTTTTGAACCCGGAACAAATTACCGCATCGAAATTTATTCCGTTATCGGATTACTTTCAAAAGTTCAACAAGGAAAACTTAATGGTAACACAATTTATTTTGATGTTAATAAAAAAGGATTTCTGACAGGCAAACTTTTACTAGGCAATAATATATTAAATTTCAAATTTTTGTCAGAATGATTTTTTAAAGAAACATAAAATAATCAATCAAAATTTTCGAGTTACTAACAATTTAAATTCTAAAATTATCATGAAAAAAATTACTTTATTAATGGTATTGATTGCAATCAGTTTTGCGGCAAGTGCTACTATTTACCTTGATGAAACATTTAATTATTCTACAGGTGCATTGAAAACAGTTGGAGCTGCTGGTTCTTGGGTTGCCGGGGGAACATACGGAAGTTGGGCAAGCGACTTTAATGTAGAATCCAATGCACTGACTTATTCTAATGCTGGTGGTACATTTTGCTTATCCGGAATGGGTAACAAAGTGGACTGTAATTATCAGTCTCCTTATGGTTCAACAAACTATTACAATTACAAGAGTTTTACTGGCACAGCTATTACATCAGGAACTGTTTATGTATCGTTTTTATATACTCCCGGTGGTGTAACCAATGCTCAGAGTCAGGCGCCGATAATGAGTATTTCAATCCCTGGTTCAACTACTGGAGTGCAGGTATGGGTTGGGAAAGGATTAGCTCCAAATGATGCAACGCATTTCAGGTTTGGTACTACTAAGGGAAGTACTACAAGTACAGATATAAAATGGGGTACAGAATTTCCTAATTCCATGTTGTCTGATGTATTCCTTATTGTTTTGAAATCATATGTTGAATCTACTTCGGCCAATTGTGTTTCTTCAGTTTTTATTAATCCGGTTATTGGTACAACAACCGAACCTTCAGTTTATACAAGCGATGCCACTTCTACATCAAGTGTGAGAACAACATTACAAACCATTCAATTTAAGGTTAATGGAAGTAGTAAAGAGGTTTTCAAAGTAAGTAGTGTACGTGTTTCTTCCACATGGGCAGAAGCCGTACAGGCTAAATCGACAGCTGCACCTCTTTCACCACCTGTTGTTGGGTCAGCTTCATCAATTACTGATAAAGGTTTCACTGCAAATTGGACATCTGTGACAAATGCTATAGGTTATGATATTAAAGTATATCTGGGCCCAAATTTAATTAGTACTACAAACGTAAGCGGACAGGCAACTCAAAGTGCAGTGATAACAGGTTTAATGCCAGGATTAACTTATACTTACAAGGTAATTGCCAAAGGAGATGTTACTAATTATAGCGATTCTGAACCCTCGGAGGCTTCGACTGATATAACTACTCTTGATCCATATGCAACTAATTCAATTCATACTGATTTTAACGATGAACCTACCTGGGGAACGCCAATTGATCTTCTTCCTGCTACAGGTTCGTATCCATCAAGTTCAGTTAATGGATTCGAATTGTTGTCATCAGTTTTATATACAGGTACAATTAAAGGCATTAAAGGTGAGACACACACCAATCGTATTGCCATTGATAGATTATCAGGGGGCGGAAAAGTTATGCTCCCGACTTTAAATTCTGTAGAACAAATTGAAATTCATGCTACTGCAGGTACAGCCGGAAATGGTTTCCAATTGAAAGAATTTAATCCTTCAACCAATGCGTGGATTGCTATTGGAGGCACTTATGTTTACGATGCAAACTCTAAAAATGCAGGTACTGATTCAATTTATATTATCTCAATATCCCGTGCAGTGCCAACAAAATTCCGCATTGAAAATCCAACAAATGGAGTCGTTTATTTATATCAGGTTATTACCCGAACTACAAATCCTACTTTGTTGGCTAAACCAACAGTTAACGATGCCACCGGTATTCTTGCGACTAAATTTACTGCTAACTGGACTCCTGTAGCTAATGCTACTGGTTATAAAGTATGGGTCTATCAGGGTACAACTTTGGTAAAAACCGTAGAAGCCGCAGGACAAGCAACTTCAAGCGTTGAAGTAACCGGACTTGAACAAGACACTGAATACAGTTATAAAGTTCAAGCTATTGGTGATGGTGATGTGAACTACTCCGATTCTTATCTGTCGGTCGCATCAATAGCTTTCTCTACCGGAAATACTACTTCGGTTAGTTCTGCAAATAAGAATATAAAAATTTTTGCAAAAAATAATCAATTGATTAGCAATATTGCGGGCGTAGTGGAAGTTTTTGGAATGCAGGGGAATTTGATTTTAAACAAAGAAATTAAAAATGAAATAACTCTCAATATACCAAATGGAATGTATCTTGTTCGTCTTACCGGTAATGATGGAACAATACATACTACCAGAATCAGTATTCGGTAATGCATTTTTTTAGAAATTTAATGTCTTGTAATGCCTGATGATTAATCAATTTCTATATGTTTTGCTGATAATGTGCACTGGCTGCATTAATGCAGCTATTGCACAACAGCAAAATATTGAAAAACAAACATTCGAATCGGTAGTTTACCCCAAGGGTTACACTGCAAAAATTGATGTATTTTACCGCGATAGCACCTTCTCCAACTGCCGTATGGATATTTATTTTCCGGTAAAAACCGATAAACCTGTACCGGTAGTTATTCACATGCATGGAGGTGGCTGGAATCATGGTGTAAAGGAAAGTCAGCGAGGTTTTGGCATGTTTTTTCGGAATAATATGGCTGTTGCCAATGTTGAATATCGCATGACTGGTGAAGCTACAGCGCCCGCTGCGGTTGAAGATGTCCGAGCAGCATTAATTTATTTACTGCAAAATGCAAGTGACTTAAATATTGACAAAAATAAAATCATTATGCACGGTGGATCATCAGGTGCACATTTGGCACTTACTGCAGGCTATTTGCAAAATAACCGTATATATGATACAGGAACAAAACCCTACAAACCTGAAATTCATATCCTTGCTGTAATTGACAAATACGGTCCGGCCGATCTTGTAGAATTTGCTTATTATGGTTCACTCAAAAAATGGCTTGGATCGAAAGCAAATGACAAAAAATTTGTAGCTTCGATTTCGCCCGTAGAACTTGTAAATGCAAACACACCGCCTACTTTTATTGTACACGGAGAGGCAGATAATATTGTCCCGATAGCTCAGTCTGAAGCTTTGCAAAAAAAGTTGGAAGCAGTAGGAGTAATGCATAAGTTTATACGAATTCCCAATGGAGGTCATGGCGGATTTTCTGCCGAATGGAATGCAAAACTATCTGATGAAATTATATGTTTTATTAATGAAATTATCAAAAATCAATAAATGCTCGATATCATTAAAAATAAATTCAAATTTTTATTGGGTTTCAGTTTGATGTTTTCAATGCTTTATGCCCAACAACCCCTGATTTGGAACATGGAAAGTATCAAACAGGCTAAGAATAATTATTCTGAAGCTGTGAAAGTATTATTGCGCGATGCCGACCGTGAACTTACCAAAACAATTATCACCGTGATGGATAAACCAATGACACCACCAAGCGGCGATAAGCACGATTATATGAGTATGGGTCGTTATTGGTGGCCAAATCCCAATACTGCTGATGGGTTGCCATATATTCGAAAAGATGGTGTGTCGAATCCAGAACTTGAGAAACTCGACCGTATACCTTTGACACAAATGACGCGTAGTGTAAAACTGCTTTCGCTGGCTTTTACTGTTACCGGTGATGAGAAATATTTATTTAAAGCAGTAGAAAACCTTGAAATGTGGTTTCTGGATAAGAAAACCCGAATGAATCCCAATTTGAATTACGGACAAACTATACCGGGACATAATAATGGTCTTGGTAGAGGTGAAGGAATTATTGATACATACAATTTTGTGGAAATGCTTGATGGAGTTGAACTCTTACGCACATCGAAAAATTTTCCAAAGAAAGTTAATGCAGGACTTAAAGAATGGTTTGTGCAGTATCTCGACTGGATGTTGACTTCGGCAATCGGAAAGGAAGAGTACGAAGCCAAAAATAATCATGGAACAGCTTTCGATGTGCAGGTGGCACGTTATGCCCTTTTTGTGGGGAAAACTGAAATTGCACAGAAATATATAAGTGATTTTGCTTCGCTTCGAATTTTTACACAAATTGAACCAAATGGCTCACAGCCTCTCGAATTGGCACGTACCACTGCTTTTGGTTATTCGGTTTTTAATCTCACACACATGATCGATATGTGTATGATTGCATCTACACTAGGACTCGATTTGATGACTGCTGTTTCGCCCGATGGAAGAAGTATTCAGAAAGCGGTTGAATTTCTCATACCTTTTGCAGGAAAAAAAGCGGAAGATTTTCCCTATCAGCAAATACGTGACTGGGATAAAGTACAACAGGACTTTGCATTTCAACTATATCGCTTTGATAAAATAAAAAATAAAACTGTTTATCAGGAACATTACAAGCAATATACTTTGCCCAACGATAAAAATATCAACTTAATTATATTATAAAATTGTTTAATCTCAAAAAAATAAAGTTATGAAAAAACAAATTTTACTTATTCTATTCATTTGTATTACTGCTTCACTCAGTAGCCAGGTATTTGTTGAAAATTTCGAAACAGCTACTGTTAATGGTAACCTCGAAGGTTACAACGGTTGGTACGTTTCACTTAAATCCGGTGATAATTACGGAGTTAGTCCTAAGATTGATGAATTTCCGTTATTTTACACTAATTATCCCGGATCTAACATCGGTCATGTGGCTGTACTCGATTCTGCAATTGGTGCGACCTCATCAACGCAGCGTATCTCAACAAAAAAAATCGCCTTTGCTCCCGGCGATACGCTGAAAGCTTCTGCTGTCGGTTTAAAAATCTATTCAGCCTTCTTAGTAAACATAAATCCGGTTTCATATCGTTCGTACCGCGACTTTTTCACTTACGAAGGTTCTTCAACATCGAGTATGACACGTGGACGTGTTTTTGCCAAAAATAACACTGCAGGTGATGAAGTATTGTTTGCTGTTACAAAAAATTCATCAGCCGCTGCCGATTTAGATGCAGCATCAACAACTACGTTAGGCTTAACTTTAAGCACCGGTGTGAATCATTTGCTTGTTTTAAAGTATGAAGTAGTTGATGGAACCAGCAACGATGTTCTTACATTATATGTAAATCCTGATCCCACGAAAACCGAAGCAGAACAAACCAACAAACTTACTGCAACTGATACTCAAACCGATTATAGCGCGGGAGCCTGGTTAGGTATCAATCTACGTCAGCGAGGTATCGGTGCACAGGTTGGAGGCATCAGAGTTGGCCGAAATTGGGAAACGGTAGTAATGGGTAAAACTTCGAATGTAAATATTCCGGAACGTAATATCCACAATATTTTTATTACAGGAAATGAAATTGTTACGGGAACTCCAGGTCTTTTGAAAGTTTATTCTATCACCGGTTCCGAATTGGTAAATGTAAATATTCATGGCCGTTATAATTCGCGTTTAACGTCAGGTTTGTATCTCGTAAATTTCACTGATCAGCAGGGCGTGGTTTCAACTGCCAAACTAACGATTCGTTAAAATTGATTTTTCTTTGTCTTTCAGTAGAAAATAATATGTTTTTCTGTTGAAAGGTTTTCCGGAAGTTACATATTTTATACTTCCATAGATATTTTATACTCAAATTGTTGTAAAAAAGATGAAGAAATCTTTGCTTATTATTCTCTTCCTATCATTTTTAGTTTCGAATGGTTTCGCTCGCCGAACCGTTGTAACAACTGCCTCAGCCATAAATTCAGGGAATTGGAATGCTGGTGATACAATCGTTTTAAAAAATGGAACCTGGACAAACCAGACAATTTCATTACGTGCCTTTGGTAGTGCTGTGCAGCCTATAGTAATTGAAGCCGAAACGCCAGGCGAAGTTATCTTCAATGGCACTTCGCGCATTTCAATTTCGGGAAGTTACATCGAAATTTCAGGAATTTATTTTAAAAATGGTACTCTGAGTGGTTCTCCGGTGGTTGAATTTCGCACTTCTTCGTCGTACACGGCCGAAAGTTGCCGGATGACAAACTGTGCAATCGTGAATTACAATCCCACGCTCAACACTGTCGACAGTAAATGGGTTTCTCTCTATGGCAAGAATAATCGTGTTGACAATTGCAGTTTTGAAAATAAGAACAACTCCGGAACTTTACTTGTGGTTTGGCTCACCCCGGGTATTATTCCTACTCATAGTATCGAAAGTAATTATTTTGGTTACCGAAATCCGAATCTCGATAGTGAAGGTAATGAGTTAAACGGACAGGAAATTATCCGTATTGGTGACAGTAGCACTTCGATGCAATATGCAAACTGCATTGTGCGGAACAATCTGTTCGAAAAATGTAATGGCGAAATTGAAATTATTTCGAATAAATCATGCGGTAA
>CAYNGF010000006.1:0-72102 GCA_964396515.1 uncultured Paludibacter sp. | reverse complement strand
GAAGCTTGTACGCGACTTACAACAAGTGGTGAACTACCTTTATTCGTAAATTTAAAATTGTAGGTTACAACACCATCCTGTTCGTTGAATTTTCCAAAGTCCCATGTTTTTACTTCAAAATCAATGACAGGTTTTTGAGCATTAGCGAAAGCAAAAATGCTTAAAACCATTAAAATAATACCAATTCTTTTCATATAAAATATTTTTAAGTTTATCTAAAACTATATTTTTTTAAAAATCTACTAAATAAAAGTTGTTCTGAATATCAATTTTTGAGCAGACAAAGTTATAAAAAAATATTTCAGCAAACAGACTTCACTTACAATTAAAGCATAAATTTTAGTAAAATTTCATACATAATTGGAATTTTAATCGCATGTAACTCTTTTTCAAAATCTGTACCAGAAATATATATTACTTTTGTAGTCAATTTTTTCAAAAATATGAAACAAATATTTCAAAAATTCATAACAGAAAACTCAGATTTTGTAATTGATATATACAGACATCTGCACGCGAACCCCGAACTTTCGTTTGAAGAATACAATACAGCCCGTTTCATTCAACAAAAACTATCTGAAATGAATATCTCTTTCAGGTCTGGCATTGGAGGTAATGGAATACTTGCAAAAATTGAAGGAAAGCATCCTACCAAAAAAGTAATTGCACTTCGTGCTGACATGGATGCTTTGCCTGTTAATGAAACTAATAATTTGCCATGGAAGTCAAGAATCAACGGAGTAATGCATGCTTGCGGTCACGATGCTCATACTGCATGTCTTTTGGGAACTGCGAAAACACTGAAAAATTTCCAACAACATTTTGAAGGAACAATTTTACTGATATTCCAACCCGGTGAAGAAAAAGCACCCGGTGGCGCCAGGCTTATGCTCGAAGATGGAATTTTTAACAACATTGAACCGGAACTGATTCTTGCTCAACACGTTTCAGTGGATTATCCCACCGGAACTCTTGGTTTCAGAGAAGGGACTATCATGGCATCGGCTGATGAAATTCATGTAAAAATAAGCGGGAAAGGTGGACACGGTGCATTACCTCATTTGTGTAACGATACAGTACTTGCTGCTGCACAAACTCTTGTCTCACTTCAGCAAGTAAAAAGCCGTTTGTGTAATCCATTTACACCCATGGTACTGACATTTGGAAGACTAATAGCCGATGGCGCACAAAATATTATTCCTCATGAAGTGCAATTATCGGGCACATTCAGAACTATGGACGAAAACTGGCGAAAGACTGCGTTGACAAAAATCAGACAAATTATTACAGAAACATGTGAAGCTTATGGCTGTAAAGCTCAGATTGATATTCCCGATGGTTATCCATGTGTAATAAACAATCCTGATATCACATTCAAAGCACGAAGTTTTGCTGCTGAATATTTCGGAATGGAAAATATAAAAGAACTCGATGTGAGAATGACATCAGAAGATTTTAGTTTTTTTGCCCAACGATATCCTTCTTGTTTTTATCGATTTGGAGCTAAATCAGATAAAAACTATCATACCGGTGGACTTCATTCTTCCGATTTTATTATTGATGAAGATGCACTTCTTACCGGAACAGCAGGAATGGCATGGCTTGCATACAGATTTCTTTCAGAATAAAAAATTATTACAAAAATATTTTACTAATAAATGGGCTCAAACAAGGTTGTGATCGTGTTAATACAAAAAATATAAATTTTTTCTTATTTATTTTTGGATTTTCCATATTATCATATTATCTTTGCTCTGTAAACAAACAGATAAATTTTTCATAGTTAAGGTTAAGGTTAATTTGACAATGGGTGGCTGCGAAGTTACCCATTGTCTTTTTTATTATTCTATGTTAATTCTTTAATTTAAATAAAAAAAGAGACCTCAGATGAAGTCTCTTTTTTCGTGCGGAAGCGACGAGATTCGAACTCGTGGTACGGTTACCCGTACGACAGTTTAGCAAACTGTTGGTTTCAGCCACTCACCCACACTTCCGTGCTTTTGCGGGTGCAAATATACGAACGAAATCTGAAATATCAAAACACATTTTTTAAAATACAGTTTAAAGTTTACAATTTCTTTAAATTAAGCATGTTTAACGCTCATAATCTGGATTAAATACATTCAAAACGCAAAAAAGAAATTATTTTTGCAGTAAAATAATAATCAGAAATTCGTAGAAAAATATTTAAATTAAATGCAAAAAAAATCATTCCAAAAGTTTTTTATTTACTTAACTATAAGCGGATTAGCAATATTAATTTATTTTATTTACGTATTTTTTGTTCCGAACATAAAATCAGTTCATGAACAAAATTCTTATTTATATATTTACGACAACAGTTCTTATCAGGTTGTACAAGATTCGCTTGAACAACACTTAGTAGCACCATCTACCTTTAATCTGGCATCCAGACTAATGAAATATGGTAAAAAAATCAGACCCGGACGCTATGAGTTAAAAAAAGGAATGAATAACTTTACCTTAATCAGAAAATTACGAAATGGTAGTCAAAGTCCTGTTCGTTTAACTTTCAATAACCTACGCACCAAAGAACAACTTGCCAGACGTTTATCTGCACAACTCATGGCCGACTCAGCATCGATTGTACAATTATTATCTGACAGCATTTTCTTGAGTCAATATGGATTTAACACTTATAATTCTGTAAGTATTTTTATTCCTGATACTTATGAGATTTTTTGGGATAGCAATGCATCTGAAATTTTTGAGCGTATGCTAAAAGAATATAAGAAATTCTGGACTACAGAAAGAAAAACGAAAGCTGCTCAAATACCGCTTACCTTAACAGAAGTAAGTACTTTAGCATCAATCGTTGAAGAAGAATCAAATTTAAGCAACGAAAGACCTGTAATTGCGGGTTTGTACATTAACCGTTTAAGAAAAAATATGCCTCTACAAGCTGATCCTACATTAAAATTTGCATACGGTGATTTTAGTTTGCGACGTGTTGGAGGAGAACTCTTACGAACAAATTCGCCTTATAATACTTACAAAAACACCGGATTACCTCCCGGTCCCATTCGTATAACTACAGCAAACGCTATTGATGCAGTGTTGAATTACAAAAATCATGATTATATTTTCATGTGTGCAAAAGAAACACTGAATGGAGAGCATAATTTTGCTGTTACATGGACTGAACATCAGCAAAATGCAAGAAGGTATCAGCAAGCTTTAAATGCCCGGAATATATTCAAATAAAGTAAAGTTTAAATTTCAATTTATATGTAGATAACTTCGGGACGAAGTTTTATATTAAACTTTTGCTTAACAGTATGTATTATTTCATTCGCAAGCAAAACAATATCATCGGCTGACGATTTTCCCAAATTCACAATTATAAGTGCATGCTGAGGATGTACACCTGCTTTACCAAGCGTTCTGCCCTTAAAACCACATTGTTCGATAAGCCAAGCTGCAGGAATTTTCACTTTATCGTTACTAATCCGGTAATAGGGCATATTTTGATAACGTTGTAAAAGTTCCTTAAACAGATTGTTATCAACAACTGGATTCATAAAAAAACTTCCTGCATTTCCCTGTATTTTAGGGTCGGGAAGTTTAGTGTTGCGAATTTGTAAAACAGCTTTTCTGATGTTTACTAAATTTATATCACCATAATTCTTCACAACATCTTCAAGGTGCTGATAGCCTAATTGAAACTCATTTTTCTTCGAAAGTTTCAATTGCACCGATGTAATAATATAACGTCCGGGAAATTTCTTTTTAAAAATACTTGAACGATAACCATACTCACACTCATCAATATTGAATTCTTTTTGTGATAATTTTTGCGTATCGAATGTATTTACTTTTTTAATCACATCTTTAATCTCAACTCCGTAAGCGCCAATATTTTGCACCGCAGCAGCTCCTGTTTCACCCGGAATGCCCGAAAGATTTTCAACACCACCCAACTTTTTATCAACACAAAAAGTAACCAAATCATCCCAAATTACACCTGCAGTAGCTTCAATTATTACATCAACATCATTTTCGGATACAACAGTAATTTTTCTTTCGGCCGAATGCAAAATGATACCATCAAAATCATGCGTAAAGAGTAGATTGCTCCCGCTGCCTATATGTAGAAATTTATTTGATTTTAAAATATCCGATTGCAAAATATCAAAAAGTTCATTCGCAGAAAAATATTCTACAAAATAACGGGCATTGACATCGATCCCAAAAGTGTTGTAATTAAGCAACGAAACATTTTCACGGATAATCATGAAGATATTTTATTTAGTGAATACTTTGTTCAATTAATTGAATAATTTCGTTTCCCTGATCGGGATGAAACCAATGAATATTTTCATCGCGTTTAAACCAGGTAAGTTGTTTCCGTGCATAAACACGTGTATTTTTTTTAATTTTATTCACAGCAGTTTCAAGATCATACTCTCCTTCGAAATAACCAAAAAGCTCCTTGTAACCTACGGTATTAAGTGCATTTAAATTTTTAAAAGGGAATAGTTTTCTTGCTTCATCGAGCAACCCATCGAACATCATTTGATCTACACGTGCATTTATACGTTGGTAAAGTTCTTCCCTGTCGCGCGTGAGTCCTATTTTCAGGATCCTAAAAGGTCTTTCTTTTTGTAATCCGGTACGCAGCGACGAGAATGGTTTGCCTGCAATCGTACAAATCTCTAGCGCATGTAAAACTCTTTTGTAGTTCGATAAATCAACTTTGGAATAATGCACAGGGTCAAGTCGTTTCAATTCATCCTGAATAAATTTCAAGCCATTTATTTCAAACAAATTTTGCCAGTAATTTCTTGTTTCAACATCTACAGAAGGAATGTCGTCCATTCCCTTGCAAATAATATC
This sequence comes from uncultured Paludibacter sp., assembly GCA_964396515.1. Lineage (GTDB taxonomy): Bacteria > Bacteroidota > Bacteroidia > Bacteroidales > Paludibacteraceae > Paludibacter. Next base: position 67,245 of record CAYNGF010000006.1, on the reverse strand, counting down.
TATATAAAGCATCGATCCGCCTGCCATTAAAACCATATTGTGAGCTGTGAAAAGCTTTTCGATTAATCTTAGTGCTTCCTGTTCGTAAATTCCTGCATTATATTTTTCGTGAACAGAATGACTTGCGATAAAATAATGTTTTACAGCATTAAGTTGTGTTTCATCAGGAACAGCAGTGCCGATTTTCATTTCTTTGAAAATTTGGCGTGAGTCTGCCGAAATTATCGGACAACTGAAATATTGTGCTAAACGAATACTGACATCAGTTTTACCAACTCCTGTAGGTCCTAAAAGCACAATCAATGTTTTCATTTAAAACTTTTTTAAATTAAAACTAAAAAAACAGAAAATCGATGAATTTTCTGTTTTTTTAGTAAAATTGACAATTGAATATTTTCAAAATTTGGGATCTTCTGAAAAAAGCGAACTATCATCAAAATTCATATCACCAAAACCTTCCTCATCGAGTTCGTCGAAATCAAAATCCTCATCTCCATAAAAATTTTCGTCCACATTTATCCCTGAAATATAAGCAGAATCTTCGTGAACAGATATTTGAGCAGGAGGATTTCCTTTTGAAAGAATACATTCAGGCTTATCAAGTTTTTTACCGGGAATAATTTCAGTCAATTCCATAAAAAAAGCTCTATCAGAAATAAGATCGAAAACATACATAAGTTTCTGTTTTTCGTCAGAAATCAGTTCTTCAAGACGTGTATCTTCCATTACCAGGTTATCATATTCTGAACTCGATTCCATTTCTATCAGCGTTACTTCCTGTCCTTTTTCCCAATCATCGGAACATATAAAGAAAGAAGTCATTTGGTCGTGAGTGAAATTTACAGCATCGAGAATTGCATTATGTAATTCGAGAAATGTGGCTTCCGAATCAATATTAATAACTCTTACAAAATTGTCTGCCTCATCGGACAGCAGGGTAAATTTGAAAATCATTTTTTATGTGTTTTATTATTATTTTCAGATGTAAAATTAATACTTTTTTTCGTTATTGCATTACACATATAGCAACAAAAAACAAAAAAAATATGAAAACTGAATAATGAAACATATATATAAAAAACATACGAATTTGGCGCATAATAACACAAAAATAGCTGATTTTTTTCTTTAAAATCAGCTACTTAACATTAATTTTTACTTTCAGGAAAACTATTTTTTTAGTCGTTCTTCTATTTCTTTCACGCTCGAACGGAAGTTTTTATCAATTTCCATAAGGTCAGTTACTATTTTACATGCATGAAGCACTGTTGCATGGTCTCTTTGCCCTATTGTGTTGCCTATAGATGAAAGAGAATTTTTTGTGAGTTGTTTTGAAAGGTACATGGCAATTTGGCGTGCCTGAACCACTTCGCGTTTACGACTCTTTGTTGATATTGAATCAACGCTTAGTGAATAATATTCACAAACAACATCTCTTATTTTTTCAACGGTATTTATTTTCGGTGTAATATTTACTATTCGACTGATAACTTTTTCGGCAAGTTTAATATCAATTGGCATATCAGCCAGTGTTGAATGAGCCAAAAGCGAAACCAATGTACCATTCAAATCGCGAACGTTATCAACGACATTTTCGGCAATATAATCCACTACATCTTCGGGGATATCAAGACCATCGCGATATATTTTATCTTCGAGAATTGCTCTGCGTAATTCAAAGTTTGGTTTTTCTATTTCAGCTGATAAACCCCATTTAAATCTTGTAAGTAAACGCTGTTCCAAGCCTGCCATAACTACCGGCGAACGATCGGATGTAAGAACAAGTTGTTTACCACTTTGATGTAAATGATTGAATATGTGGAAAAATGTGTTTTGCGTGCCGGTTTTTCCTGCCAAATCCTGAATATCGTCAATTATGAGAACATCAATGGTTTGATAAAAATTCAGAAAATCATTCGCAGTATTATTACGCACAGCATCGGTGTACTGAATCTGGAACGTATTGGCTGACACATAAAGCACTCTTTTTTCGGGGTGTAATTGTTTTGTCATCACACCTATGGCATTGGCAAGATGCGTTTTTCCAACTCCTGATTGTCCATACACAAACAGTGGGTTGAATATCGTTTTTCCTGGTTCGTTTGCTATGCTTATACCTGCAGTACGCGCAAGTTTATTACTGGTTCCTTCAATAAGGTTATTAAAAGTAAATGCCGGATTGAGTTGCGGATCAAGCTCCGGCAACTTAACTTTCTGATAAGGAGTTGAGTATGTTTTGGTAACACCTGTATTCTTCACTTGTGGAGCTTCAGCTCCTGCTGAAGGAATTCGGGTGCTTTTATCGCTGCTTTTATCAATCAGTACACGATATTCAAGCCGTGTACCAACCCCAGCCACTCTGTAGAGTGTCATCCGTAGCAAATCGATATATTTCTCCTCGATATATTCAACGAAAAACTGGCTCGGCACCTGCAATACAAATACGTTGTTTTGATATTGTAATGGTACGATAGGAACAAACCATGTGTTGAACGAAACTTCACTAATGTTGTCTTTAATAATTTCAAGACAACGACTCCACATTTCCTCTGCTCGATCAGACATTTTATTAATAAATTCAGCTTTAGATCATCAAAAAAATTAACTCACACTATTATGCAAAAAAATTACCCACTAAATCCAAAAAAATTCGAAATTTTAGAGGGCTTTTTTGAGAGATACAAAATTGGTAAACATTTTTCAAATAAAAAAATTATTTTCATAGCCATTTTTTATGCAAATGTTTAATATTATGTTTTACTGACACTTATATATTACATTTGTGTTACAATCAGTTAAAGTGAGAATTTTTAGTGATTTAGCTGAAAAACAATCAATTAACAATTTAAAACTGATTTTTGCAACATTTGCAATTAAAAACCCGAAATACTTCATTTCGAAGCATTTCGGGGCATTTAAAACGAAAGATTTTTTTTACTAATAATTCATTTATTTATATTCATACTAAATAAGAGTATCACTTGCTTTTGCTGCCAAATACTGAAAAATTAATATACCTTTTAGGATTATTCTTAAGATCAATAATCAGATTATCTGCACTTTGAGCTGTATTTGTAAGATTTTGATAAAGGGATTTATCATTTAAAAGCAGTCCGATTGTACCATCGGAACTATTAATTTTATCAGTTATTAAGTTCAGATTTTTTATCGTGTAATCAACTTTATCAAAGGTTGTTGCAAAATCAATTTTTTTAAGATTTCCACTGATAATTTTAAAGTCGGATGTCAGGGTATTTACATCGGTCAGAATTCGCGGGAAATCGTTATGAAGGAGTAATTTTAGTTTAGTAGATGAAATTGCAAGTTCGTTGGTAGTAGTTTCAATGGCAGCGAAACTATTCGTTAAACTATTGCTTTCAATAAGTTTACGTACCGAAAACAACAAAGAATCGGCTTGACGGGCTACATTTTCAATTTTGGGCATCAGACTGCCGGCAACATTAGCTAAAAGACCTACACTTTTATCAGAAGGAAGTGTATCGCCACTTACATGCATTAATTGATTAGATGTTAGAGGGTCGAACACTATTTGAATGGCTTTTCCGCCCATTAAACCATCGTCGAAGAGTTGAATATGAGCACCTTTTGGTAATTTGATTTTTTTTTCGACTGAAATTTTAACTACGAAAGCGTTTTGCTTGCTGAAATCATAGGAAATTTCTTCAACCTGACCTGTTTTATAACCTTTAATATACACTGGTGAAGAAGGTACAAGTCCACCAATATCATCGTAAACTGCATAGTAATAAGATATGGGTTTAAATATATCGACACCTTTAAGAAAGTTAAGACCAAAATATAACAAAAAAATTGCTATAATGGTCATGATTCCAACTTTAACCTCTCGTGTAAAAAATCGTATTTTCATAAATTAACAATATTATTTGTTTGGCATTAAAAAATTAATATATGTACAATGGATTTATTTTATAGCAGACTGCATTTCTTTTAATGTCAGTTTACGTTCGCCTTTAAATGCAATAATAAATGCATTGGGAAATTTGTCCAGTAGCTTTCTACGAACTTCCTGTATTTTTTTGTATTCAATTTCTTCTCCCACAGTATATTTGTACATGCCTTTTTCATTATAAACATTCACGTCTTTTATTCCTTTCAGTTCGGGTGCACCGTTTTTTAATTGAGAAGCAACCGCAAGAATCTGGACTTTAAATACAATGGTAGTATCAAAATTTGAAACTTTTTGGGTAGAAACAGAATTTTCTTTTTTGTTTGAAGTAGTCTTATTTTGCTCAGAGGTTTCGGAATTAATTATATTTACAGAAGGTTCTGATTTATTTTCGGCCGAATCAACAATTTGAATTTGGCTAACAGGTTCTGATTTTTCAATCAATTTATAATTTTTATTATCGACAGCAATACCCATTTTTTTGTCGTAGCTGCGTTTATAATTTACAAATGCATTGTAAATAGAAGCAGAAAGCTGGTTACGCCCAAATTCGCTGGCAAGAAAACGTTCTTCTACCGGATTTGAAATAAAACCAAGTTCAACAAGAACACTTGGGCAAGCAGAACGGTGTAATACCCAAAAACCTGCCTGCCGTACACCACGGTCGTGCCGTTTTGCATAATTTACAAACTGATTTTGAATCGAAGATGCTATTTCTATACTTTTATCGATATATTTATCCTGCATAAACTCAAACATGATATAGGAGTCGACTGAAGAAGGATCGAAACCTTTATATTTAGTTTTGTAATCATCTTCGAGCAAAATAACAGAGTTTTCCATCATCGCCACTTCGAGATTTGCTTTTGTTTTAGCAAGCCCAAGAGTGTAAGTTTCTGCACCGTAAGCCTGACTACCTTTGGTTGCATTAGTATGAATGGAAATAAACAAATCGGCATGATTTTCATTCACAATGTCAGCACGTCTTTGAAGTGGAATAAACACATCTGTTTTACGAGTATAAACCACTTTGACATCACTGAGATTTTCTTCAATCAGTTTTCCTACTTTGAGAGCTACAGCAAGATTTATATCTTTTTCTTTAGCTGTTGAACCAACTGCTCCTGCATCGTGCCCTCCATGTCCAGCATCAATTACAAGTACAATTTTTTTTGATTGAGAAAAAGAATCAGAAGAGAAAAAAGGAAAAAATAAAAAGCCTATTAAAATAAATAGTACACTATAAAAAGAATTTACTGATTTCATTAGGGATTGATTGAATATTCAAATAAAAAATTTAAAATGCTTGATTTTGAGAAAAACATAAGAATCAAGCAGTTTATTTACATTATCAAATTCTGTGCAAAAATAATCTTTTTTATTGGTCGAAAGTATATAAGTTAACAAGTAAATTATCAAATTAAACATAAAAAAAAGTTATAGTAAAAACAGGCTGTTTAATTTTGACTAATTTTGCATTCAATTTATATAAATAAATAACATTTGTAAGGGGATGCTTCGCTCCGGATTTCTTAGTAGCAAAAATAAATTTTTATCTTTAACCATAATTATGTGGTTGACTTTTCCCCTATTAAGTTTAGGTCAATCTACACTACGTAATGTTGAAAGTGCATCTGCTAAACCTGTTGCACCATTACCAAATACAATATCAGCACCAAAAGACTCAACAAAACAGACAAAAGCAAGAAAACCGGGGGCTATTGATGCCGAAATCAAATATTCTGCACAAGATTCTATAGTATTTTATGCCAATGGCACAGGCTATCTTTATGGCGAAACCGATTTACAATATAAATCTATCAACCTAAAAGCAGATTTTGTAAGAGTAAAAATGGATAGCAGCATACTCTATGCACGTGGCACATCCGACAGTACCGGAACACGTAAAGGAAGTCCTGTTTTTACCGAAAATGAAAAAGAATACAAATCAAGGGAGTTATCTTACAATCTAAAAACTCAAAAAGCATATATCAGGCAAGCTGTAACGCAGGAAGGCGAAGGGTATATTGTAAGCGACCGGACAAAAAAAATGGAAGATAACGTTTTTTGCATTGCCGATGGGAAATACACAACCTGTGATAATACCGATCATCCGCATTTTTACCTGCATCTCTCAAAAGCCAAAGTAAAACCTGACGAATATATAGTTACAGGACCTGCACAACTTGTTATGCTTGATGTACCATTGCCTATAGCAGTACCTTTCGGATTTTTCCCTTTTACAAATAAGTATTCATCCGGTTTACTCATGCCAAGTTACACCAATGAAATGAGTAGAGGATTCGGACTTACAAATGGCGGCTGGTACTTTGCTATCAACGATTACATGGATTTGGAATTACGTGGCGAAATTTATACCAAAGGTACCTGGGCTATGAAAGCTTCAACAAGTTATGTGAAAAAATATAAATTCAGAGGGTCATTTTCGGCAGAATACAGAGAAGATGTAACCGGCGAAAAAGATTTTCCCGATTATAGTAAACGAAAAAACTTCAGCATTCAATGGTCGCACACGCAGGATCAGAAAGCCAATCCGAATTTTACTTTTTCTTCGAGTGTAAATTTCTCGACAAGTGGTTATAACCGCAGCAATATAAATAGTTATTCACGCCCCGAATTGAACTCCGAAAACACCAAATATTCGAGCATTAACTTTACAAAACGTTTCCCTGATTTGCCTTCACTTAGTTTATCAGGTGGTATGTCGATAACACAACGCACAAAAGACTCAACTATTAATTTAAACCTCCCCAATATAAATATTTCCTACAGCAGATTTTTCCCTTTCAAGCGTAAAAACCCTATTGGGAATGAACGTTGGTACGAAAAAATCTCCATGTCGTATTCAGGTGCGATGACCAACAGTATCGACACAAAAGAAAGTTTATTGCTCAAATCAAACTTAAGCCGCGACTGGCGAAATAGTTGGCGACATTCCATACCTGTTTCGGCAACTTTTAACATTCTGAAATATATCAATGTTTCACCATCGTTTTCGTACAACGAGCGCTGGTATTTACAATCGCAGGTAAAAAGTTGGAATAAAGAGACACAAAAAGAAATAACTGATACAATTTCGAAATTTACCCGAATGTACGATTTTAATCTGGGAGTTAGTGCATCGACAAAATTATACGGTTTTTTTATACCGATACGTTCAATTTTTGGAGATAAAATTGATCGCATAAGACATGTAATGACTCCAAGTATAGGATTTTCATACGTACCTGATTTTGGCGATCAGAAATGGGGTATGTTTGACACTTATGTAAAAAGTGTTCGAGATGTCACCAATCCGGATGTTTACCATGAAAGTACTGTAAAATATGCAAAAAGCCTTCAGGGTGCTCCAAGTACCGGAAAATCAGGAAATATTAATTTCTCACTGGGCAATAACGTTGAAATGAAAATTCGAAATGATAAGGATACAACCGGAAAAAATCCTTATGAAAAAATCAGCTTGATCGATAATTTATCAATCAGCGGAAGCTATAATATGGCAGCTGACTCAATGAACTGGTCAAACTTTTCGACAAGTATCCGTTTAAAATTACCTTTTGCAAAGAACTATTCATTAAATCTGAGTACAAGTTTCGATCCCTACATGTACGGGCTAACCAAAAGTGGAAACCCTGTAAGAATTAACAAACTCCGGTGGAATAATGGCATGTTTCCACGATTTACCGGTACTAGCACATCCTACAGTTATACAATTAACAACAGCACTTTTGACAAACTGTTTAAAAAGAAAACAGGCAGTGGTTCAAATGAAGGTGCACCTCCACCGAAAGGACAAGGTACAGACACAGAAAACGAAGATTTAGATATACCGGGAAAAGATGACACTAATAGCGGAATTAAAAATGAAAATAAAGATGGGAATATGTCGGCTGATGGTTACGAAAAAATAAATATTCCATGGAGTATTAATATCAATTATACTGTTCGTTATGGGAACACAGTTTTTAATAAAGCTAAAATGGATTATGATATGGGATTTACGCACAATTTGAGTTTCAGCGGCAACTTGAATTTAACCCAAAAATGGAGTATTAACGCTAATTCAACATACGATTTCAAGACTAAACAATTTACTTATTTTGGAATGAATGTGAATCGTAATTTGCATTGTTGGAGCATGTCAGCCAATATAGTACCCTTCGGCACATACAAATCATACAGTTTTCATATCGGAGTGAATTCAAGCATGTTATCTGATTTGAAGTATGATAAACGCAGTGAATACGGAGGAAACAGCATAACCTGGTATTAATTTTGGAGATTTTTTTAAATAATGAGTGAACAAACCAGGGCACAATAACATTTAAACTATTAATATTATCTTTGCAAAAAATATTATTGAAAACATTACAAAAATTTTTTCAATAAAAAGCAGAAAACTTCTTATAAAACAAAACAGATAAAAATGAAAATTACAGCAAACAAATCAGTTTCAGCCGAATACGAATTATTTGTAGATGGCAAAAACAGTGGCGAACGTCAGTTAATGGAACGCGCAACTGCCGAAAAACCTTTAAGTTTCGTATATGGTGTAGGAATGATGCTCCCAAAATTCGAAGAAAACCTCTTTGGGCTTTCGGTTGGCGACAATTTTGAATTTACTATTCAAAATGAAGATGCTTATGGTCCATACGAAGATGAAAATGTGATCGATTTAGAACGTTCAATTTTTGAAATAGATGGTAAATTTGACGAAACGGTAATTTATGCAGGTAATGTAGTTCCGTTGATGGACTCGGAAGGACACAGGATTAATGCACAAATTGTAACGATAACTGACACACACGTAAAAGTTGATCTAAATCATCCGCTTGCCGGAGAAAATCTACATTTTAAAGGTTCAATACTCGAAGTAAGAGATACAACCGAAGACGAACTTGCTGCATTGTATGGTGGCGGTTGCGGTTGCGGAAGTGGCAGCTGCAGTTCAGGTAGTTGCGGAGATGGTGGATGTGGTTGTGGTGATGGCGATGAATATGATGACGACTGCTGTGGTTGTGGTTGTAAATAAATAGCAATATTAATTTACTACAATTAAAAATTTAAACGGATATGCAGTATTATGATTGTATATCCGTTTTTATATTTTGTAAAAACTTGAGAAAAAAACTATCTTTGTTAGTTATTTGATGATAAAGAATTAAACTTTTTATGAAAATGTCGAACATTACAGGAAAAATTTTCACATTTACATCGTTTGGAGAATCGCACGGAAAAGCCATTGGAGGTATTGTGGATGGATGTCCTCCGGGTATTACACTCGACATGGATTTTATTCAAAGCGAACTTGACCGACGTAAACCGGGACAATCTGCCATTACAACTCCACGTAAGGAAGAGGACAAAGTAGAATTTCTATCCGGAATTTTCGAAGGGAAAACAACAGGTACGCCCATAGCATTTGTAATTTACAATCAGAATCAACACAGCAGTGATTACGATCATCTTAAAGATATTTACCGACCCTCGCACGCCGACTATGTTTATCAGCAAAAATACGGAATTCGCGATTATCGCGGCGGAGGAAGAAGTTCAGCCCGCGAAACCGCTTCACGCGTAGTAGCCGGAGCAATTGCAAAATTAGTATTAAAAAAACATGGAATTTCAATTACTGCTTACACTTCACAAGTGGGGCCAATTGCTTTAAATAAAACTTATGAAAATTTGAATTTTTCTGATATCGAAAAAAATATCGTCCGATGCCCTGAACACGAAACTGCAAAAAGAATGATAGCTTATATCGAAGAACTAAAAAAAGCAGGAGATTCTACCGGCGGTATAATTTCATGTGTAATAAAAGGAATGACTGTAGGTACAGGTGAACCAATTTTCGACAAACTTCAGGCACGACTTGCCCAGGCAATGCTAAGCATCAATGCCACACATGGTTTCGATTATGGCACCGGATTTCACGGAGTTGCACTTAAAGGTTCAGAAATGAACGATGCTTTTACAAACGTAAATGGCAAAATAAAAACCCGTACAAATAATTCAGGAGGAATTCAAGGAGGAATCAGCAATGGTGAAGATATTTATTTCAGAGTATTATTCAAACCGGTAGCAACCATATCGATGCAACAAAATACCGTAGATAAAGATGCTAACGAAGTACAATTAAAAGCACGTGGCCGTCACGATCCGTGTGTATTACCAAGAGCTGTGCCGGTAGTAGAAGCTATGGCTGCACTCACAATAGTTGATTTATTGCTGATAAACAAGATGTATCAATAAAAGTACACACCTAAATGAATGAGCAAGCAGAACGTTGGGCACTGATAATTAACCCAAAATCAGGAAAGAAAAAATTCCGTCAGCAAATCAAATTTTTATTTGAAAATCTTAGAAAATCCGGAATTGATTACGAACATCAGTTCACACGTTTTGCCGGACATGCACAATTGATTGCAGCTCGTTTTGTGAGTCAGAACTTCCGTAATTTTTTGATTGTAGGTGGAGATGGTACTATAAGTGAAGTGATTAACGGAATTTTTGGAACAAACTCACCAAACACTTCAGACATGAAACTTGCGATAATTCCGCGAGGAACCGGCAACGACTGGGCACGTTTTTGGGGGCTTAACCGAAATTACAAATATTCTACTGACGTTTTTCTGAAACAAAAAACACAATTAATTGACATAGGTAAAGTAAATTACAGTCTTGAAAGTCAAAATTTCTCTCATTACTTTATAAATTCAGTAGGGTTTGGGCTTGATGCAGCTGTGGTAAGAATTACGAATCATTTAAGGCGATATTTCGGAAGTCATTCTTTTTTATATTTTTTTGCCTTATTGAGTGCGGTTTTCACTTATAGGGCATCTAAAACCGAACTGAAATTTAACGGAAAAAAGAGCTTTAAAAATCTGTTTACCATGAACATTGCCAATGGATGTTACAGTGGAGGCGGTATGAAACAAAACCCCAAAGCGTTGCCTTACGATGGCTTATTAGACAGCATGGTTGCCAATAAACCTACATTTGGTGATATACTGAAAGCACTTACAATGTTGTTTAACGGGAAATTATTGAACCATCCGGTAATTGAATCATTCCGCACTACAAAAATTGACATTAAAATAGAAAAAAACACTTGTTTTGAAGCTGATGGAATTTTAATCCATTCAGAAGGAACTTTTTCTGTTGAAATCATCGACGGTGGAATTCAAATGATAATTCCGTAATTATATAATTTTAAATTACAATGCATAATCAAACCCTTGTTCCTAACAAAATTTTTGGCATTTTTTTAACAATTGCAAAGAATGTGTTGTTCATAGTGTTTGTAACAGCATTTCCATCCTGCGATAAGGTGATTGATAATCCTGACGTGAAACCCGACATAAAAGACAGCTCAGTAGTTGTAGTAAAACCGCAACCAATAATAAAATTATTCGATATAAATGCTTTCCCTGAAATTTTAATTGAAATTTCTACCGATGAATGGAACAAATTTCTTACTTACTTTGACCGCAACCCTGATAATGAAGAATATATAATCTGTAGTTTTACTATTACTGATGATTCTACAATTATTAAGCAAGATAGTTGCGGAATTCGCTTAAAAGGAAATACAAGTCGCCGCCGACCTGAAGGGAAAAAAGGAGAAATACACAATGCTACAAATCCTGACTGGCATCATGCAAGCTTTAGCATAAAATTTAACAAATACATTAAAAGTCAGGAAATTTCAGCTATCGATAGAATAAATTTAAAATGGTTTAAGGATGATGCAATGTACGTACGGGAAGTTTATTGTTATGATTTGTTTGAGAGATTTGGAGTTTGGACAGCACCTAAATCATCATATGCAAAGTTAAAACTTAAAATTAAAGAAGATAAAAACACAGTATATTACGGAGTTTACCAACTACTTGAAGTTATTAATAATGATTATTTAAAAAGTAGAAAGAAGTTGTTTGGCGATGATAATGGTTTTCTGTGGAAAGCAAACTGGGGAGCCGATTTTGTTTCAGCCAATACTTCTGCGATGGATATTGAAAATATTACACTCGATAAAACATATATTCCAGTTTACGATCTGAAAACTAACACCGAAAGTCTGGTTTTAGCTCGTCAAATTCTTGTTGAATTTATTCAAAACCTCAACTCAAAATCAGGCAATGATTTCAAAACATGGATAAGTACGGTTACTGATGTACCGCTTTTTCTTAAAACTTACGCTGTGAGCGTGCTTTGTGGTATGTGGGACGATTATTGGGTAAACAAAAACAACTTTTACTTTTATTTCAACTCTCAGGGTAAATTCTTTTTTATTCCTTACGATTATGATAATACATTGGGGACATCATCGTTGATGAAAGATGCCGGCAGACAAGATTTGCTTAACTGGGGAAATAGTTCGCATCCACTGGTAAAAAAAATTATTGATATACCGGAATTTCGCTCACTTTATATTTCGTATATCAAAGAACTCTGCAATCCCGCAAATGATTTATTCCATGCAACAAAAAGCGCAACTCGCATAACAAACTGGCACAATATGATAAGAAACTACATCTCGAATGACACCGGCGAAGATATGATTATTGAAGATAAACCTGCAAGTTGGGGTAACTGTAGTTTCTATAGGTTGCTTGGAAATTCGAATAACTATTTTGTGATTAGAGCTGAAAATATTCCACAATAAATCATATTATTACTCTCAAATTACGTAAAAGATACGCCAACAAAAAAGGATGAAAACAAAATTTCATCCTTTTTTATCTGCGATATTTTAATGCTATATCAGATTGTAGCCAATGCTTGTTCGAGGTCGGCTAAAATATCATCGATATGTTCAATTCCAACCGATAAACGCACTAAGCCGGGTACAACTCCCGATAATATCTGATCTTCGGGTGAAAGTTGTTCGTGAGTAGTGGCAGCCGGATGAATAATGAGCGATTTTGCATCGCCAACATTAGCTAAATGACTGATTAATTTCACATTATCAATCAAAGTATCGGCATTTTTTGCATCTCCCTTTACTTTAAAAGTTAACACTCCACCAAAACCGCGTGTAAAATATTTTTTTGCAATTTCGTGGTATTTGCTGCTTTTCAGTCCGGGATAATTTACGTATTCTACTTTCGGATGTTTTTCGAGCCATTCGGCCACTTTTTGAGCATTTTCTACATGACGTTCAACGCGAAGCGAAAGTGTTTCAAGTCCCTGAATTAACAGGAAAGAATTGAACGGGCTAATAGCATTTCCCCAATCCCTTAAACCTTCAACACGAGCACGGATATTAAAAGCGATATTTCCAAAAGGGCTATCGAAGCCAAAAACATCCCAGAAAACCAAACCGTGATAACCTTCGGAAGGTTCGGTAAATGATGGAAATTTTCCATTTCCCCAATTGAATTTTCCGCTATCAACAATAACTCCACCAAGTGATGTTCCATGTCCGCCAATCCACTTTGTGGCTGATTCCACTACAATTGAAGCACCATGTTTTAAAGGTTGAAAAATTGCTCCGCCGGCGCCAAAAGTATTATCAACAATTAATGGAATACCATGTTTGTCGGCAACTGTGGCTATTGCTTCAAAATCAGGCACATTTAAATCCGGATTACCGATGGTTTCCAAATAAATAGCTTTGGTATTATCATCGATTAACGCTTCAAATTCTTCAGGCGAATCATTCGCTACAAAGCGTGCTTCAACACCAAGACGCTTAAACTGAACCTTAAACTGATTGTAAGTTCCTCCATAAAGATGCGATGTAGAAACAAAATTATCGCCATTCTGAAGAATATTATTCAATGCGATAAATTGTGCAGATTGCCCAGAAGATGTTGCCAGCGCCGTTACGCCACCTTCAAGTGCAGCAATACGCTTTTCGAAAACATCAGTAGTAGGATTCATCAATCGTGTATAGATATTTCCGAACTTGCGTAAAGCAAATAAATCAGCTCCGTGTTGCGCATCGTCGAAAACATAGGATGAAGTTTGGTAAATGGGCACTGCCCTCGCGTTGGTGGTTTTATCCACTTCCTGTCCTGCATGAACCTGCAGTGTTTCAAATTTTTGTGACATATTATTAAATTGTTTCGTATTTCACGTTCTGTGTTTCGTGTTTCGCGTTAATTGTAAATTGTAAATTGTAAATTGTAAATTGTAAATTGTAAATTGTAAATTATAATGGGTATTCTTCAAAAGCATAAAGTAATGTAGAAAGATAACGTTCGCCTGTATCAGGCAACAAAGCCACTATGTTTTTACCTTTATTCTCAGGACGAAGAGCCAATTCTGAAGCTGCGTAAGCTGCTGCTCCTGACGAAATTCCAACCAGTAAACCTTCCTGCTGTGCTAACTGACGTGAAGTAAGAATAGCGTTATCATTGCTCACTTGTATAATTTCGTCAACAACATCGGGATTAAAGTTTTTTGGAATAAAACCTGCTCCAATTCCCTGAATTTTGTGTAGTCCGGGAGCGCCACCTGAAAGTACGGGAGAATCAGCCGGCTCAACTGCAACAATTTTAATTGCAGGATTTTTTTCTTTCAGATATTTTCCGACACCACTAATTGTGCCTCCTGTCCCTACTCCACTTACAAAAATATCAATTTTCCCATCGGTATCGTTCCAAATTTCGACCGCCGTGGTGCTGTAATGAACAGCAGGATTTGCTTCATTTTCAAATTGTTGAGGTATATATGATGATGGATTTATAGCGTGAAGTTCTTCAGCTTTGGCAATAGCACCTTTCATTCCATTTGCTCCTGGGGTGAGAACTAAATTTGCACCCAGAGCTTTCAGTAAATTTCTACGTTCAACACTCATGGTTTCGGGCATGGTAAGCGTAAGTTTATAACCTTTTACCGCAGCTACCATAGCCAACCCTATTCCTGTATTTCCACTTGTTGGTTCTATAATTTCCACTCCGGGTTTTAGTATTCCTTTGACTTCTGCATCTTCAATCATAGCCAATGCAATACGTTCTTTTACACAACCTGCAGGATTAAACAATTCTAATTTTACAATTAAATTTGCCTGTAATCCTTTTGCCTGTGCGTAGTTTGAGAGTTTTAATAATGGAGTATTTCCTATTAATTCCGTTAGTTTTTTTGCAATTTTTGCCATATTATTATATGTTTTTGATGTTTTTCCAATTTAATGATGCAAAGATACTTTCAGAGAACAAGGTAAACAATCGCATAAGTATGGTATTTTTCATAGCGTATGTGAGGTAGAGAAAATATTGATAATGATTAAATTGCCCCCGACCCCTTGTAGGGGGAAAATTTAAGGAAAATTCTTTAGCTTTATTCAAACTTAATTGTAATTACAAGCTACTTAGTTTCTTTATTATTTCTATAAATAATACCAATTTCGAACACTTCTATAAACGGAAAAACAAAAAGTACAACAACAGTATATTTAAAACACTGAATTTCAAATAAATAAAATTTATAAGTAAAAAACGAATTGTGCATTTGCTTTAATTTTGCTTTAATATTTAAGCTTTAAATCGTCCTTTACTTGTATGTAGGTTTAATTTATGCTTAATTACCATTTAAAACCCTATTAAAAGGCTCTAAAACCCAAATTTTAGGGCCTTCTTGTGTTTAAAAAGTATTATAGTACAGTATAAATATTGCCCGGGAAAGCACTCCGAAAATAGATGTGCAAATTGATAATAAAAGGGTATTGGGCGTACAAATGGACTTTCAACTGGACTTACAAAATATATAAAAAAACAGCGTTTAAAATACCCTATGTGTGCATAAATATAGTTAAAAAACTGTTAAATAAGCGTTTAATGTACCCCATAAAGCCATATTTTGAGCAAAAAAAATAAGCCGTAAACGGCTTATTAATAATTGTTTAAATACGATTTAATGCGTTTCTGTGATTCCCTGCATGTATAATATAGCTCGGACGCCATTACAACATCGCCAAAACTATCACCATATTTTGGTTTAAGTAAGGCCCGAAGCCGTTCATTTTCATGTATTAATACTGCATTCTCGCCGGATAAAAACTCAATTCTGCCTATGATATATTCAATATCATTACTATGCTCCTCTTTTAGCTTAATCATCTCTCCAATTTCAAGTATAAGCCACTCAGCAGAAATGTTTGCATTTGCGTATAAAGTTTTATATAGAACTTCAAATGATGGATTTCCTTTCCTGGTACCCACTATATTCTCAATTACTGTTGGAGCCACGCCAACAGTAATAGCAAAAGCTCTTTTATTCCCTTTATAAAGCTCTTTTATGACTTTATCAAAACGTTCATTTATAGTCATTTAATATTAAAAGGGCTGTAAATATACAACAAAAAAATAAAAATTGTACCAGGCATGACGAAACCAATTTTCACAAAACACGGCGAAAAGCAAAAAATTGCAAAATTGATGGGCATAAGCCATATAACCGTTAAAGACGCACTGAGCGGAAAAGTAAAAAGCGATCTGGCTCAGAGAATAAGAAAACTGGCCATAGAACGCGGAGGAAAAGAATCTTAAAAAAACAGATATAAAATGAAAACACTGATTTACGTAATTTTGGAAAAACTGCTCACCGATCCGCTGAATAAGCGGATATGCCAATGGAAGCTCGGAATTTCTTCCGCACTATTTTTCGGAAACTTAATTATTCACTTTTTAATTCAAAACCTATAGAAGGTGGCAGCCCGGAGAGACGGGCTTTAAAAAGAGACTAAAAAATTACGCAATATGCAGTACTTTAATAACAATTTAGCAATTGAGGCAAGCTGGCTGATTGAGAATGAAGTTATTTCAAAATCAAACTATGATAAACTTGCCAAACGCGGGCATCTGAACGTTGTTCGTCGTGGTTGCCTCAATACGCCGGCGCTGGTTGACTTCGAAAGTATGCCGGAAAGGTTTAAGCGCAAAATTGAATTACTCTGTGACGGCAGTCCGTATGAGCGGGTTAAAACTAATCAGCTGGAAATAAGAATTCAGGCTTCGGCAGAGGCTGCTAATTACTTCGACAACTATAAACTTGCCGACGGCAGATTTTTACCTGCCGAAACACGGAGAGAATACTACGCCAACGCCATAGTTCTGGAAGCAATTACCCGTATGATTACCGATAAAAAAGCAAAACGATCGGCACTGGGACATAAAACTTCCGGCTACTGGGAAACTATAGCCGACGCAGCAATGCAGCTTGACAGAAAAAAATATCCGCACTCATTACCCGGCAACCACCGCAGGCTTGAGGATAAGTGGAAAAAGTACCGGAATGAAGGTTACGACTCACTTATTCACCGAAATTTCCTGAACTCAAACGCCGCAAAAGTGGACGACGATGTAAAAGCCAGCTTAATGATGGAACTGCTTGCCGACCCCCGCAATCTCGACAATTCGCAGGTAACAAGCCTATACAATTTGATGGCCGAGCGTATGCAGTGGAAGCGGATCACGAACCAAACTGTATCGGTGTGGCGCGATAAGCTCGACCTTGAAATTTACGCGGGCCGGCGCGGATCGGTAGCATTCAGCAACCGCAAAGGTATGCAGGTAAAACGCTCGGCGCCATCGTGCCCACTTTATTACCTGACACTCGACGGGTGGGAAGCTGAGCTTCTTTATCAGCGTACAGAAACAAATAAAAAGACCGGCTACTCTGTAACCACCTACCACCACCGACCGGTTGTTGTAATAGTATTGGACGCCTGTTGTAAATACCCACTCGGCTTTGCCGTGGGTATGCACGAAACACCCGATCTTATAACTGCTGCCCTCCGCGAAGGCGCACGTCACACCAGGGAACTTTTCGGAGGAAATATGTATAGGGCTCATCAGATACAGAGCGACCGCTACGCTATGAAAAAGCTTGCACCCTATTACGAAGTTATGGGCGATAAATACACACCCGCAAGAGCCAAGAATGCTAAGGCTAAAATTATTGAGCCGTATTTCAACTCTATTAATAAAAAATATTGCCAGCTGCAACCGAACTGGAGCGGCTTTGGTATAACCTCGGATAAGGACAAACAGCCGAACGTGGAATATCTCAACAAGTTTAAAAAAGACTTCCCCGACTTTGCCGGGGTTTGTGCACAGGTTACACAAATGGTGATGCGCGAGCGTGAGGCTAAACGGGGCGAATACCTGCAGGCATGGGCCAATACACCGGAGGCCGACAAAATAACGCTCACTTACGAAAACTATCTGTTCCATTTTGGTGAGACAACCCGGTACCGGATTTTACTTCAGGGATCAGGCCTGCACCCAACGATTAACGGGATTCGTCGCGCTTATGACTGCTTCGATATCACTTTCAGGGAGCACGCCGGAGTGCGCTGGGAAGTTCGCTACGATCCGCTGGATTTAAGCCATATTCTGGCAGTTAGCGAGGACGAAACGCTCAGATATATTCTGGAGGAAAAATACGTGCAACCAATGGCACTCAAAGAGCGTAAACCGGGCGACAGCGACGAGCTGCAGCGCGTGAGAAACTATAATAAGGAGCTGACTCAGCATATTACCGACAAGCGTGCGAAGTCTGCGGAAAACATAGAGCCGCTAATGGATAAACTGAGTGAAATCAATATGCTTCACAGGCTTATGATTACCGACAGCCGGGGCCAGCATAAAGACCGGATGTATGAAGAGACGATGCGTGCATCTTCTCTACCGGAGCCGGAACAAATTAACGACAACGACTTCGACTTCGACTTATTTAAAGAATACTAACACTTAAACGCTGACAGAATCGGAATTCTGTCATCCAGGACATGAACAACATTAAAAAAGAGCAAATTGTAAACGCGCTTTGCGAGTATTGCGATCGGTACGAAAGCCAGGCCAAAGCGGCACACAGTATGAAGGACGTTTCGGCGGCCACTATCAGTCAGATGATCAATCACAAGTGGGAACTTATATCCGACGAAATGTGGCGAAACGTTGCCACGCAAATAGGATGGAAGGAGAACCGCTGGGAGCTGGTTGAAACTACCGATCACAAACTACTTAAATACCTTTTAAACGACGCTAAAGAAAACGCACTGGTGATGGCCATTTGCGGGCATGCCGGGAGTGGTAAAAGCTTTACTATTTCACACTTTCAGAGGAGCAGTAAAAACGTTTTTGTGCTGACCTGTAACGAATTCTGGAATAAAAAGAATTTTCTGCAGGAACTGCTGATGTCAATCGGTCGCGATTACAAAGGCATGGGAATTTCGGAAATGATGAACGAGATCACATCGTCAGTAAAAAAGCTCGAAAACCCGCTTATAGTTTTGGACGAAGCCGACAAACTGAGCGACGCCGTTCTTTATCTATTTATAACACTATACAACAAGCTTGAGGACGATTGCGGCATAGTACTAACAGCCACGAACCACCTTGAAAAACATCTGAAACGTGGTGTGCTGGCCAACAAAAAAGGGTACAACGAAATATGGAGTCGCGTGGGCCGTAAATGTGTAATGCTGAAAGGTGTAACGGCCGCTGACATTGTTGCAGTATGCGAAGCTAACGGTGTTACAGACACCCGGATAATACAGGATATTATTTCCGACTCTGAAAGCGATTTGCGCCGCGTAAAACGTCGCATTCACGCTATAGCCAAAGCTTCAACCCCAAAAACCGGTGATTTTTTAGTAACCAAATAAGTGGAGCGCTAAATGAAACTGAAAAGGGCTCTCACGGTTAACGACATTAAAAGCTTTAAGCCGCATAAACTCGGATTCGACGGGCAGTGGCTAAAGGCAATAGGATCGCCGGAACTTACAGGAACATGGATTGTTTGGGGAAACTCCGCCAACGGAAAAACCCGCTTCGCGCTGCAGCTTGCCAAATACCTGGCAAAATTCGCGCGGGTAGCATTCAACAGCCTGGAAGAGGGGCTCTCGGACTCGCTGAAAACCGGCGTAATTGCCACCGGAATGACGGAGGTACAGCACAACATTTTATTCCTGGATAAGGAACCTCTTGAGGAGCTTAAAGAGCGGCTGCGTAAGCGACGAATTCCGGACATTGTGATTATTGACTCGCTGCAATATACCGGACTGACTTACGAACAGTATAAACGCCTGCGCGACGAATTCCGGCACAAGCTATTCATATTTATAAGTCATGCCGAAGGGCGTGAGCCAAAAGGAAATGTGGGAAAAAGTATAAGATATGACGCCAATGTAAAAATACTTGTAATGGGTTACGTGGCATACCCGCAAAGCCGGTACGGAGGCGGCGAACCTTACGTGATTTGGGAAAAAGGGGCGAAAGATTTTGAAGTGAAATGACCTCTCTCCCCGCCCTCACCCAAGGAGAGGGAGCCGGGCACCGGAGAACGATAAACGTATTAAACGGTAAATAACTAAATAGTAAATAAGAAAATGAACACAACGGAAGTAACAAAAAAAAGCCTGATTAAGCGGTTTCACACGCTGCTTGGCAGGTACGGAATTGGCAACGAAGCAAAGGAGGGTTTACTCGCCGGCTTCGGTGTGGAGAGCTCAACCGAGCTTGATGTGGACACGCTGCTGCAGCTTTGCGAAGCGGTGGAGAAGATAGGTAAACCCGATGATGATAAAATGGACAAATTACGCAAGCGGCTTATTGCATGCGTTGGCGGATGGGTTAGGGCCATGGGAAAAACCGGTAACATGAAGATGATCTCGGGTATCATTCGCCGTGCGAGCGGAGGAACCGAGCTGAACGACTTAACGGTAAATCAGCTAAACAGCCTTTACAATGCTTTCAGAAAATCGCAAAAAGATCTCAACAATGTGCGAGCAATGGCGGCAGATGATATTGAAATAAGGAGCATATTAAATTAAATTGAATTAAAAAAAAATACTACCATGGCCAACGGGACAATAATAATTAACGGTATTGAGTACAGCACAGAACCAAGTACCAACCTGTGCGAGGGATGTGATTTGCTGAATACCTACGGGAAGGTGTATAAGTGTACAGCCCCCGAAAAAATAGACTGCAGACGGATAATTTTTAAAAAATCATCATCTAACATACCAAGGTTCGATGAAAATGGGAGCGAATATTGCGATGTATATAATTACGATGCCATAGAAGAATATAAAGACGTAAGGTTATTTCCAGCGGTACTTATATTTGCTCCGCTTATACTTGTAGCA
This sequence comes from uncultured Paludibacter sp., assembly GCA_964396515.1. Taxonomy (GTDB): domain Bacteria; phylum Bacteroidota; class Bacteroidia; order Bacteroidales; family Paludibacteraceae; genus Paludibacter. The sequence continues at coordinate 46,192 of CAYNGF010000006.1, read as the reverse complement.
GGTATTTTAGTTATAATATTTTACCCGATATATAAATTAAAAAAAAGAATAAACAATGGCAAGAGAAAAAAAAGTAGTACACACGGGTGTAACAAGTGAGGCAATGGAAGCAGCCTTTAGCGAGTATGCAATAGCAGACGCGAAGCTTCAGAAGATTAATGCTACAATCGACATGCAGATGACAGCGATTAGAGAAAAATACGCTGACGAACTATCGAAGCTGGCAGAGAAAAAAGATAAAGCCTTTGACGTGCTTCAGGCGTTTGCAATGGAAAACAAGGAGCTTTTCAGCAAGAAAAAAAGTATGGAAAGCGTGCATGGTATTATAGGCTTCCGCACCGGAACACCGAAACTAAAAACACTTAAGGGTTTTACATGGGGTGCTGTAACGAATTTGTTGAAGGAGTTTTTGCCAGGATACGTACGCGTTACGGAAGAACCGGCAAAGGATAAGCTACTCGCCGATCGCGAAATGGAGGAAGTTGCAACATTGTTTCCTAAGGTGGGAGTGTCAGTAGTTCAGGAAGAAACATTTTACGTTGAACCGAAAAAAGAGACCCCAAACCCCTAAAGGGGCTATAAGACGGAGTTTATGACAAAGAAACCTGCATATACGTATTGTCGCCGGCGAAAGGTATGGATGGTGTATAAAATGGAATACACATCAAAAACTGCCACCGGCGTTAAAGTGTATGAGTTTGACACGCGAGAGGAGGCAAGAGCCAAAACGTACGAGCTGAACGGGTGGAAGCTCTCTTAACAAAGAGCCAAGAGCCAAGAGCCAAGAGTTGAGAATTAAATTATAAATACAACCAAAAAACTACGGATATGATTGAAGGATTCGAAAACGAAACGGCTGACCTTACGATATACGAACTTACAGTGGTGCTCCCGGCATTATCGAATGGGTTACGAACCAAGCTTGGCAAGCAAAACGCCGTAACGAATAAGGAAATAGTAGCCGGACTTATGAAAAACAGGGGCATACAGGTAACGGAGGCGCGGGTGCGCAAAATAATCAATTACATACGCAACCGTGGCATAATTCCTTGCCTGATAGCCACAAGTACAGGCTACTATGTGGCAACGGATAAAAAAGAAATGGTGGACTATATCGATAGCCTGCTCGGGCGTGAGGAGGCTATAAGAGTAGTAAGGGAAAGCATGCAGGCACAGCTGAGGCATTTTACACAAAGTTGAATACTGATATGGAACATATATCGAACATTGGCAGCGCAACAGATATAAGCATATATCTAAAAAATGGCAATTACGGTATAGAATACCTTAAAAAGGAAATAGAATACGAACGCAAAAGGCGTAACCGTATTGGAGTTATAGCATTATACGAACGTCGAATAAAAAAAATGGAATGGGAACAGGGGAAGAAGCAATAGAAAAATGTGCATCGGTATTCAGGGCGTTGAAAGTGCCTGAACGGTGGCGACTTGAGCGTTACGACCGTACGCTTACCGACCCCAACGACGAATGTAGCGGAGTGCAGAGTTACGGCGCCTGGCTCGTGGATATACCAACGATAAAGCGGGATATAACACGTTACCGAATAGTGTATCATGTAGATAACGAACTTTTAAGCCTGCTTGAGCTAAAAAAAGGCAGTGGCGGAAAGCCACAGTATAAATGTGTGGTAACAAACAAAACAGTGGACGAAATAAACGAACTACTTGGCGAATATGAACAGGAATGAAATAAACATAGTGCAATATCCAAGTGTGATGTATGTACTATGCGAGGCATTTATGCTAAAGGATATGCAATCGATATTACACATACCTTGCAGGGCGAACCGCCAGATGATGGAAGTGAGGCAGGTGCTGGTGTGGTACCTTTTAAAAGAAAACATAAGCTTTGCCGGTATATCGGCGCTGGCGGGTGTTAAACGCAGTATGATCTACTATAACAGCCGCATGGTTGACGACAGAATATACGTAGGCGATGTGAGTACTATCGAAATGATAGATAAAATAAACAGGGCAAAAGAGGCATGGCTCAAGGAGAGAGAATTGAGGGTTGATAATTACGAATTAGGAATTACGAGTTACCATATATGATAATAGCCATAGATTTTGACGGCACCATAGTAGAGGATCGATTTCCGGATATAGGAGAAATGAAGCCCGGAGCCAGCGAGGTAATTAACCGGCTGTATGCCGAGGGTTACACAATAATAATATGGAGTTGCCGTAACGGCATTAATAAAGCCCGCGCTATTGAATGGCTGGTACGGGCGGGTATAAAGTTCCACTACTTTAACCAGAGCTGCGCCGACAATGTAAAGAAATACGGGAGCGATACCCGTAAGGTTTACGCCGACTTGTATATTGACGATAAGGGGGTTAACCCACTGCCGGGTTGGGATGAACTATACCGCATAATTAATGATTTAAACATTGTTTAAACATACTTTAATATGGCCAAACCGAAAAAAAATATAAAAGTACACGTCTGAGCGCGGCTCGTGTAAAGGAGATGGTGCGGCAGAACTACGAGCCAGGCAGGCACGATAAGTGCCTGATGAGTGTTTACCGCAACGTGGTTAGCAAGCAGCTTGGCATAAGTGAGCGGACGTACTGGCGGTATTTGAAGACGGAAACTGACCCGCCCACTAACACCATAAATGGGGAACAGGAGGAGGATGAAAGACAAATGAGGCTGTGGGCTGAGGAATAAAAATTTACAATTTAATAAAATGAAAAACGCAAAATCAAACACACACTGTAAAACGTGCTGGATTACGAAGCACGGACTTGTCGAACCGCTACAATGATTGAACGAGAGAAAATATTTAGTAACCGCACGAATCCCAGCATGTTTTATATTGCGTGTTGTGCGTAGTGCTTTAATAATCAAAACAATGAATAATATTAGTTTTAAAGCAGAAACAATTAAAGGTGAAATTATAGAAGCGTGTTGCGTTATAAACAAACATGGTAGGCTCCTATTAAGTAATGAAGCAAAAGCAGGATTTTGGATTGAGTGCAAACCAGACACGCTTCAAGTCATTGATAAAAACCAAATAGGATATTGTTCGTATTGCGGAAAATCTTCATGTAATGGTAGTTGTTATTAGCATTACGCACAAAAGCCAGCCTATAACCATAGGCAATGTTATAGGCTGGCAATGAGTTCTTTGAAATTTTGGGGTAAAATAAAAAATCTTTCTGATTTTAATAATTATTAACGCTAATTATTTGTAATATATATCATAAATGTCAACTTCCTTTTTGAAGGCAAGGACATCAAAACAGATTTAAACGTTTTATTTGAAAAAGCAGTGGATACGCTATACAGGCGTGGCACTGACCGAATTTCAAAGAGCTAATTTTTACTTACCCCAAAATTTCAAGGCCAACTCGTAATCGCACGCAGTTGGATTTTTCTTTTGTTTGCCTATAAGCACGCTAAAAAAACCTGAGCGGTAGCCCCGCTCAGGTTTTTTTTATACGTTTTCCCAACCTGATCCCACGTCCTTTTGGGCGCCTGTGGTTGTAACGCGCAGGCCATAATCGCCAAACCTAACCTCAAAGCCGTAAGTTGACGACAGGTAAAGGTAAGCCTCCGAATCCCAAAAAGAATAAATACCATTGGCGCCAATCATGGTATGGGCGTAATAGCCCTCCGCCACAATTTCGTCGGCCGTAGCGTAGCCGCTAATTACAGCCGCGTTGTCGGGGAAAACGGGCGGCGTGGTAATATCGTTGTACGAGCTGCTCCGTGCCTCTATGGTGTAAGTTCCGGGGCTTAACTTAACCGAAAATGCCTGATTGGTAAGCGCGCCTGTAGCCGCCTGCGTAAATACGCTATTGCCCGATGCATCCTTTACCATAACCGAGTATCGCAGGCCATTTATTCCGGTTCCGGATGTGGTAACTTTAAACTTAAGCATCGAATTAAACGGCACTTCTATATCCTGTGTTGTCGCCACTGCATCCGACGCGTCATCTGTGACGTCGCTCCACGAGCTTTGGCGCACGATGGAAATAACCGAGGGGCTTAACAGATCCGACAGCTCCTCAACGTTATTGTTTGAAAAACAAATACCCGCGCCAACTATTGAGTTGCTTATTATGCTCAGCCCGCCAATTTTGCCCGATAGCGCTTCAATAGCGCCTTTTATGTGCGTATTTCCAAGCGCGTCCCAAAGTATATTGGCATCAGCCAGGCTCCCCGATCCGTCGCCGTTAAGGCGGTTAAGCCCCGCAGCGATATCGCCCGTGTTCAGGTTGAAGTAGGAAGCGCCATCGATGGAGCTAACCACACCAGTGCGTATAAATTGTCCGTTGATGGTGGTTTGCCCGTAGGTGAGTGAAATGCCGCGCACCGACCCCCCAACCCCCGAGGGGGGAGAAAGAGGCGAATGAAGCAGACCAACCAGAAAGTGGTAATAATCGGGCAGATCATCGAACATAACAGGGCTCACTGAAAGAAAGACCTCCGCATCGGCTGTTGACCTCACGCACTTAAGATAGATATAATAAGGCTCTGCATTCAGTCCGTATAAACTGCCGGCCGGCACGTTCCATGTACGCGGCGTTTCATCGATGGTAAAATGCACCATTGCGCCGTCCGACCACGCGAAGTTATCAGCATCGCCCAGGTGGTTAGGGTAAAAAGTAATATCTGTTTGAAAGGTCTGGCTTTTAGCGCCCGCGCTAAGCATCGAAGATTCGATGCTCAGCGGCTTGATATTCACCGGGTCGAAATATCCATCCGGATCGAAAATTTTAGCGCGCAAATCGGACATAATGCGATAGCTGTTGGTAAAGCGCTGCTTCATGACGTCATTAGCCGCGCGTATGCCTGTTTCCGTTTTGGAAATTTTGGCACTCATGCGCTGCAGCGAGGTTTTATTTACCGAGTTAGCAAGTTCAAGACTGATGTCGTATTCATTTACTACCGACCGGCTAATTTTAACCACCCGTATTGGCTCATTTATGCCTAATTGCGTGTCAGCAACCAGAACCACATCACCTACCCTTACATCGGGGTTATTCGCCCTGTGCCAAAGTTGCGAAAATGTACATCGGTAATTTACTCTCGGATGTGAGTTTTCCCGGAGGTAATTTTGCGCTGCCGCCAGCAGTTCCGCCTCGGCAGCGGTAACGTAACTATCGGGGAAAACAACATCGAACAATTCGTAGGTATCGCCCGGTTGTGGAAAAAAGGTATCGTTGGGAACGGAGTATCCTTTAAGATCGGTGGAAAGAAAGAGGGTAAATGAACGCGTTTGATGGTCGTAATTATTTACTTCATAGAAATAAAGCCGCGAAGATTTATTGGTAATATCGGGAGAAGCCTGGGAGAGGAGCCCGGAGGTAAAATGAATTTTAGGAGATATGTTCGGGTAGCGATAAAGGTTCACATCGAAGTCCAGGTTGGCATCGGAAAACTGCAGCCGGTTTTCGGTATTTACAGCCGTAACAGTACCGGCATCGCCGGCCCCAAGGCGCGGATAAATATCCTCGAATATCTTCGAGCCCTCAATAACGCCGTAAACGCCTGTGTTAGCCTCAATATACGTGTTTATTTCTGCCGCCGGGATCATCAGCCTTTTAGCACCATCGCGGTAAGTGGCCGGGATATTACGCTCCGATCCGAAGGGATAAAGGCGGGTAACTATGTTGGCGCTGTCAACCGATACGCGCTCCAGGTCGTAAAGGGTGGAACCGTACTGAAGCGTTAACTCAGTTTGGCGGGTTACCTTCGATAAATGCACGGTATATCCGGACACCGACCACTCGGTTTCAAACTCATCAGCCAGGCGCGAAAGAACATCGGCGCAGCTTTCCGACGAAAAACTGAGGGTTTTATAACCGCTTTCGATCACATCGCCAACGAACCAGACCTCACCCCAACCCTCTCCCGGAGGAGAGGGAGAAAGAGCGGCAACGCGGTTCAGGTTGTCAACTATCAGCTGCAGAAATTCGGCAGCGTTGGCGGTGAGTGAGAAGTCTGATACTCCGTTAAGCATAAATGCCGCCTTAGCAAGGTCGTGAGCAGAGCTTTGGAATATGCAGTTGTACTCAAACAATGTCGACGAGTGTTTTTTAACCGTTGGCAGCTGGTTGAGTGTGTAAGTTTCGCCTTTAAAAGAGACATAATCGCCGATTAAAAGCTGCGTAAACGCGGGCAAAGTGAACACGAGCGTAAGCTGATGTGCACCCATAACCGCCTGCTCCAACCGCGAAGAGGCGGCGGGCATTACTGAAAGTATGATTTGCGAGTTGCGCAGAATGTTCACTGTTAGTTTGTGGTTTATAGTAAATAATTTATAGTAAATAGTTTATATAAACTATTTTAACGCTTCATTTAAATCCCAATAGCCTACCGTAGACTTATAACCAACAAAATCCCTTAACTGAATGACCATCCAAAGTTTTTCGCCATCTACAAAGCACGGGTATGTTGCTCCAAGGTGTGCCACACCTGCGTCTGTCATACCCGGATAATTATTCCTATTGCCATGCAGCGACATAAGCACAGGCAATATGACCGGCAGCCATTTGTTTTTCGCGTCATCGTATTTCCAAAGGAATAGCTGATGTTTTGCAGCTATACCTGTTTTAGATTCGGCCGCTTCTCCGCTTGTAAAATGGTATAATTCACAATTATATACAAATAAGTTTGCATTTGCTATTGAATTAGTGAACACAGATCCACTTTGCTTCATCCACGGTTCACTCCAATCGTACACGGTGCTGTGTAATGAGTATTGCCCCTCTAACCTGTCGCTTTGCAGTATTACCCTTTTGCCGGTGTTGTGAGTGCCGTCAACCACGGATATTAAATGCTTTCCCTTATAGTTTACATAGCTGATGCCATAACCAAGCTGGTTCATACCTATAGCAAATGTATATCCTGACGTGTCGGCAAGTATTATTCTTTTGTAAGTGAAATCTTCGTTAAACTCGAAAAGAGCCAGCTTATTAACAATGCGAGGAGTTTCAAACAGTCCGATGGCTGATATATACATTGCATCAGAACCTACCTTTTTAAAAATTCCTGAAATCTCTGAAAATCCTGTGTATGGTGATGGCAATATGCCGACTATATCGTCGGTACTGTTATTAAAGACAAGTTCCCATGTATCAGTCATCGGGTCGGAGGCCTTCATTAACTTAGCCGTTTTTGCCGTAAGTTGTGGCCGCGATGTATTATTCCCTGTGACCAATGCGCGAAAAGAGCCGTCGCTATGCTTGTATATAAATGATGAGTGCGTATGATCTCTGTTCCACGCATTCGCATCCGGGTTCGTTGGAAATGCCACATTCTGTCTGATATTGGTTCCGTAAGCCTTGAATGATAGAATAAACATTTTATCGCCTATCCCCAAAGTAGTTGTCAATTTATAGGGAATTGGTAAATTAGTCGTGAACCTGCAACAATTAGTATTCCCTTCATATATTCCAATGTATTCCGCTGTTAATATTTTGACAGCTGTAAATGTATATTCGAGCCACCCGGCTGTTTCCAGATAGTCGCTGCCTGTTGTATCAGCAAATATCAACCAGTTCGTCGGATTATCAATCAAATCCTTGATGTATGGAACATTCGAAACGATATATTGAACAGCTTTGCCCTCCTCCTGAATCTTACCAACCATATACATGGCTGTTTCAATAGGGCGTGTTCTGCCCGAAAATTCAGCTGTCGGCAATAGGTTGTCACCTTCTAAATTTCGAAAAAAAGTTTGTTTAAGAGCGGAAAGCGGCTTATTTGGAATAACTATATTCGCTCCAATATTTTTACGGGCCTGATGCTGCTGCTCCGGTGTGAACTCCTGAGGCTCTACCATTACACCGTCGTTGTCGGTAAGTAATCTGAATGTTTTTGCCATGTTGATTTTTTTTAAAATGTTAAGTATAATTTTTCTGAATTTACAAGGAAAATACTTTCGGGCCTGCGCGCGGAAAATGTTTCGTCTGTCGTTAAAAGAATATCCTCGTCGCTGCCGGTAAGTGTTAGCCGCACTACGTCGTTTAGCTCGCTGATCACGCCGCCCGGATTGTCAACCACCTCAACAATGTTACCGGTTACTTTTACCATGTCGGGAGTTATGGCTCCCATCGACGCGGCCGGATCGAGCAGCGCGACGGATAGCTCCACAGCTATATGTTGCGCGTTTAAAATAGGCGTTACTTTTTTAGTAACGGTGGCGCCCTCGTAAATTAGCTCGTAGGAGCGTCCTAAATCGGCTATGTAAAGCGAAAACGTGCCAGGCTTAGCCATGGCGGCAATGAGCGCGTTATAGTTTGTCCAGAACTGGTAAGTGCTTTTCGCGTAAATTCCAATTTTTATATTAAACCTTTTAGGCTCGTAAGTTAGCGGTGTGGCCGTGTCCACACTCACGCCGTTTTGGTCGGTGTATTCATGCTCCAGCCTTTTGCGGGGTTTAGGCGGCGCGAGTAGCTCGTTGTACGATCCGCGCAGGATGGCAGCGCCGTAGGTGGCGTAGATATCTGTGTCGTTAATTTTCCAGAGACCAGTCATTTATTTATGATTTAAACATTTACTATTTAAATTGAAATTAATTTGTACTTAAAGAACAATTTATAAAAAATGGTTGTATATTTGTACTCACAATGGAGAGACACCCGGAAACGGGGTCGCTCCCCCTAAAAAGGAAATGTCAATCTTTGATATTTCCTTTTGATTTTTTATTGAAGACTTTTTTAAGTTTCACTGCGTCATAGGTTTTTACATCCCCATTCTTAAATCGGATTATAATTTTTTTCACCGTGTTTGCCCTGTTACCTTGTAACGCCGCTTTTAAACCTTTCCATACTTCTAATATTGGGTATTGGTGCTCAAGATATATGTATACCTCAGATACAATTTTTTGTTCGGATGCCGATTTAATTGAGTTTTGAATAGCATTCTTACCAATTTTTGTTTCGGGTATTTTAGCATCGGAATACGCTAATGTTTTCAAGTTTAATGCGTCCGGATTTTTCTGATTATCTTTATTTACAACCGTTAATAGCCTATATTGCTCTCCGTAATCTTTTGCCAACGCTGTATAAGCCTTTATATTCTTTTTTTCTTCCTGTGAATTTTGTTTGAAATTCACCGGCTTTTGAATTTTACCCCCACTTTTAAATTTTACCTCTTCTACCTTATTGCTATAGTACTGTTTTGCCAGTACGCAAATTTGACATTCAGGTTTTAAGCCATCGCTTACATCCAACCTCGTTTTGCATTCTCCAAAATTCTTACATACTCCTTTTACCATCGGATGCTCACTCATATTGATAAACTCAGCCGTTTTGCCAGGGTTATTGGCAAATACCGGCGGAACAGGCTCCTCATATCCGGGAGCGGTGGTCACCGGCTTATCGGTATTGCGTATGGAACACTCGCATCCCCAGCCAACAGGCGGAGTGTGGGTATTCCACCACGGGTGATCGATCGGTAAAATAGTGCCAACCCACTGCAGGTGTTCAGGGCGTTTGTGGGCTGCAGTACTTTCAATAAATTCGAGGTTCGGGTACAGGTGTTTCGCCCGCTCGAAACCTTTCCATTTCTCGGCCATCCGTGCCGACCGCACTGCCATGTTATACTCCGTTTTAAGCCAGTTCTTGTTATAATCGGCTTTAATGGTTGTGCCCAGTACCGATTTTTTAAACTCGTGAAAGCTTTTCAGATTGCCGTCTTCACTTATCAGCTGCGCCACTATCTCGTTTTGCTGGGCGTGGCTTTTAAAGGCCGCAAACACGGCGGCGTTGGTTTTAAACCGGTTTATAAATTCAGGATCAACCTTGCCGAACTCAGCGGAAAAAGCGCCGTCGATACCGCTCTGGTAAGCGCCGTTGCTTATATCAAAAAGTATTTTATTAACTGCCGGAACGCTTTCCGGGTCAACGCCATACTGAGCATAAATATCTTTTAAAGCCTGCTCAAACAGCGCGTCAATGTTGATGCCCGCTGTAAAGTTCTTCGACTTGTCGGCTAAGTTCAGAGCGCTCATTGCCCGGCCCCCCATCGTCCGGGCGACTACGAAAAAATTAGAGAGGCCTTCCCAGAAAGCCCCCCAACCCCCTGAAGGGGGAGAATCAGAAAGCTTCATATCTTTTTTACCCGGTACCAGTTTTTTTGGTTCAACTGCCGGAGGATCAACAGCGGGCGGATTTGCTCCCCCTTCAGGGGGCATGGCGGTTTGTGCCTGCTTCCGGGCCAATTTATCACCGCCCTTTGCCTGCGGGATCCCGTACTTTTCCTGAATATAATAAGCCGGTATTTCGATAATATCGCTAAGGCTTACTAACTCATCAACGGTGAGTTCTTTAAGCGCTTTCGGGAACACAAACGAACCGCCTGCAACTTTAAATCCGCGGGCTTCCAAAATAGGTTTTAACTGCTTGTTAAGTACCCTTTGAACAAATCTTAAATCGTTTTTATTAACCTCGTCCTCCACGTCCTGATGTACCTCGCTTTGCGACCGGCTGCTGCCGTCGAGCGTGGTCATGGTGTTGCTGAGTATGGTAACGAGAAGCGCCTCTTTGAGCTCGGCAATAAAGTCTTTATAAACGGAACTGTTTACGCTGCCTGAATTGGTAGTTGTTTCGATATCTGTTTCCTTCGGTACCACCATACTGGCAGCCGCACCCTGTTCCCTGAATGCCTCCTCTAACTGCTTACGCGCCTCCTGATCGTAAATGCTGTACTTGCCCACGCGTTGTGGCATGCCGAATAGCTCCACCATTTGTGCCCAGTCGCCAATACCCCCGCGCATCATAATTACATAAGGGGCGGCGCGATGGATCAGACCGAAGCGGTCGCGTTTGTTAACAACTTCGATTATATTTTGCAGCCCATCGTAGCTGATTTGTCCATCAATATCATTTTGCATTACCGCCACCGTTTTGTTTTTCGGACGGATATGCTTGCGTGGTACGCTGAATATTTCCAGCCCATTGGTAAAGTCGAGCTGCAGCAGGGTGACTCCCCAGAAAAGGCTTTGCATAACTTCGTGCAACAGGTATTCAAATTCCTGCGAGTCGATCAGGTCAACCATTTGCTGCTCCTCGCTTCCATCCTGGTACTGGAAGGTAATGTCGGCGCCCGTTACAGCGCGTATTCGGCGGTCTATAGCGTCGGATAACCTGCCATCGAGCAGCAAATCCTCATACATATCATACAGGAGCGTCATCCTGCCCATATCGGCCGAAAGTATGGCGTTTCGCCACTTTCCAATATCCAGCACCTGCCTGTTAACACGGTTGACCGTAACCTGATTAATTATAATTCCGGCCGGGGCTTTTTCCTGTTTTTCTATTTTAATATTTTTTGCCATGATCAATAATGGTTATTCCGTTTAGTGTTGGAGCTATAAGTAATAATTGCCGCTTGCCGGTCTGTGGGAAGTTCCGAAAGGTCGGGTTTTACCTCGCCTTTTTGTACTGCCTTTAACCACGCAATTGCGCGCTCATATCTATCCTGACGAAGTTCGAGAGACGTATTAACATGACATATGTTTATAAAATGCCATACCGCAATATCTTTAATGAAGATCACGAGCAGTGCGTTTCTGTCGGTACCGCTTTTACTCAATTCTGCAGCACTATCGTAAGCGGTCAGATAGCCCTTAGCCTCGGCCACTGCCGCATCTATAGCAGCCTGTAGCATTGTACTGTCGCCGTCGCTAATTGCTTCAATCTGATCGGCGCCAAGGTGCGTTGTTAATTCTTCGGGAATGATGTACATAATATATGCCCCCTTACCCCCTAAAGGGGGAATGCCGGAGGCGCGGCTTTAAAATAGTTATAAATTATCCGCTCTTTAGCTCCCCCTTTAGGGGGCCGGGGGCATCTTGATATATTGAATATCAATGCCGCGAATTTCAACATGCGTATAGGTAGGATGGCTATTAACATGACCCATCGTGTCGTAAAGCTGAATGCCGGTCATTCTGCTGACTGATAAATCCACTTTTACCCCTTTGGTTTTATTGCGCCAGTACTGTATTTGTTTTCGGTTCAGTACGCGATATTTGCCACCTATAAAGTAGATATAATGCCGCTTGCCCATATGGCCACGCGTCGCCTTTTCGGCCTGTTTTATTGCTTTTTTATAGTGGTATAAATTTCCCCTCCACTTTATTATGAGCGGGGCGATTTGTTTCGCCAGCCGGTAAATAATTTTTTGTTTCATTCGTGTGTTTTGTTTTGCCTCTTATTCCCCCTTTAGGGGGTTAGGGGGCGGATTAATATCTATTTTCTCTTGTTTTCCCGAAACCGGATATCAGGCTTTCGCCTTGCCCGGTAACCGATAATATTTTATTATTGCAGATAAATACTCCTCCCTCTACCGCGTCCGGGCCATCGGCCGGAGCTTTCATTCCGGGGCTGAAAAGTTTGAACTGCTCAATGAGTCTTTTCATATTCGGGTTTTCTTTTTCCCTAATATTAAAAACCAGTCGTCCGGTTCTCACCAACGGCTCGAGGTTTCCTTCGATACGGCTGAACTTATCAGGCTTTTTGCGCGGATCCGGAATAATACCAATATGGTGATTGCGCTCAACTCCTTTTTTATAAAATAGCGGCATATATACCTGCTCGAAAAATGGTTGCTGAAGCGTGTTGTTTTCCTGATAGTTGTAAACCTGTGTTTTACCACCTACGTAGTCATCAATCCAGTATGTCCAGTCCACAAACTCTTCATTGGTAACCCGGTCGAGAAAGCCGGTAATTACATAAAATCTGCCATCGACATACCCGATTAACCAAAGGGCTTTGGTGGAGTTTTTGCGGTCGTTTACATTATTACTTGGGGACGGGTCGGCATACGCCACCAGGAAGCGGAATTTATGAAGCGGTGGAACTTCGGCAAAAGTGATATCTTCATCGCGGAACACGGCGCCCTCGGTAATCGGGTTGTTCATGTACTCCTTTTGAAAAGAGCGGTATCCCATGAATTTTTCCATTTCCCGGACTTCCTCTTTAGTCCATTTTTCCGCCCAGGTAACATTGCCTTTTTCGTCGTAAATATTAACCCGGCTCACGTGCACGCTTTCAATTTCGCTCACGCGCTGCAATACGGAGGTTTTGCCTATTAAGTTACCTACCATGATAAAACGTCCACGCCCGCCGTCGAGCACACCGAAAAGCGCCTCCTTTACCCAGTCAGTTAGTTTATTCACCCGGCTTTCGTTCCGGCACAGTTCGTCATCGTCTAAGTCGTCGATAACCACATAGTCCGGGCGCTGATCGCGATAACGTAGACCGCGGGGCGACTGCCCACGACCGAGCGCGAAGAATGCGCAACCGTCGCGCGTAACAAACGAACCTTCCGACCAGTGTCCCTGGTTATATTGCTCACCAAAGTCGTTAATGTATCGCTGGTTGAATTGCAGCTCACTTTGGATGTCGGCAAGTAGTGTATTGGCATTGTCGGAGCTTTTGCCTACGATAACCATTACATTCAGCTCGCGCTTTTCCTGACATTTAAGCCACAGCGGAACAAATACGTCCATGTGTGTGGATTTGGCATGAGCGCGCGCCCATTTGAATACGGCTTTCAGGTTTTTGCCCTTCAGTATTTCGTTAGCGGCTTTTATCTGGAATTTTCCGGTTTTACACTTGGCAAAGTGCGGAAAATAATATTCTACAAAAAAGGCATAGTCTTTCCTGGCGCGTTTGATACGTGCCAGTTGGGTGGCTCTCGATTCGGAGCGGTCAACAACCGTTTGTTGCTGAACCTCTTCGTTGTGAAGCTGCCACTCCCTGAGGGCGTCTGTAATTTTTTTCAATGCCATTGTAATGTTGTTTCCATGCCCGCAAACTGTCACTTAGTATCAGCTCGCAGCAGTTTTCCATGTCGCGAATGCTTTTGTCTAAATGTGTTGATCTACCGGCCATAGCTACATCTTTGTTATGTGCTCGTTAATGTATAAATCCTGATATTTATTTATGGCGCGAATAAGAGCGGGAGTTACTTCGGGATCGAAAGTAGCGCGGTACTGAATCCATTTGCTAAAAGCCATAAACACATCAATGGTGCTTACTATGTTCGCCTTTTTGTCGAGTTTTTCAATGGCGCTTGCAAATTTAGCCAGCTTGTCGGGGAGCGTGCTGATTATGTCCACATCGTTCGATTCATATACCTGATCGAGTACCTTATTGAGTGCCGCCAGGGCTTTGTTTACAAGTTCAGGCCGTGTAACATTAATCCCGGCGCGGCGTGCTGCCCAACCTTCCTTTTCCACCCAGCTGGATATGGTTTGTTCACTCACTCCAACTTTTTCGGCTATAACCTTTTGCGTTTCGCCGTTCATGTAATACATCCTCGCGAGCTCCTTTTTTTGCTCCATTTCTTTTTTATTAGCCATATAATCAGGTTTGATTTTTCAGCAAAATAATCTTATATCCTGCTGATATAAAAAAATATATGTCAGTGTGGCACTGATTTTTTGAGGGGATAATTTTATAAATGATTTTTGCGTAACAAATCGCTCAAAAAAGGGCAAAAAACAATTTTACCAGCAAAAAAATGGATCCAATAACATTTGTTCTCATCGACGAATCAGTACTTACAAACGGTATGCGAGTCCTGGTTGACGGTATAAGCACAGAGCAGTTCGAAAGGAACCCGGTTATGTTTTACGTGCATAAGGATATGGTACTGCCCATAGGTCGATGGAAAAATACAAGGAAGGAAAACGGACAGTTGCTCTCTGATGCTGAATTCGACACGGAAGATGATGACAAAGATGTACAGCGGATAATACGGAAGGTGCAAAAGGGCTTTATAAAAATGGCAAGCGCGGGACTTGTGGACTTGCAGCTCAGCGACGATCCTCAATACAAAATTGCCGGGCAAACAAGCTATACAGTTATTAAATCACGCATCAGGGAAGCCAGTATTGTCCCCATAGGGAAAAACCATAATGCAATGGCGCTACGTCTTTTCGACAATTCAGACAGGGAGATAGAACCTGGGGGCAAATTAAACTTAGCAGATTTTATTGTTAAACCAAATACACAACCAAAAATGAGTAAAAAGTATTTAACCATTCTCAACCTCGCCGATGAAGCGACGGAAGAGATGATCGAAACAGCGGTTTTGAAGTTGAGCGACGACAAAAAAGCAGCTGAAATCCGCGCCGTAAATGCGGAAAAAGAACTCAAAGAACTTAAACTTGCCGATAAGCAGGCTAAACGCACCGCTTTTGAGGCAGAACTCGACGCCGCTTTTAAAGACGGTCGCCTGAGCGAAAAACCAGAAGGTGATAAACTCACGCCCGTAAGGGACGGCGTGTTGAACCTGTTCGACAAAGATCCGGAAGGAACTCGCATAATGCTTGCCAGTATTGCGAAGCTTCAGAAGCTGCAAAGCCTGGAACTTGGCGATAAAGACAGCAAAGAGTTCAAGGAGCTGGAAGCTATGGATTACGGGCAGATGGATAAAGCCGGTAAGGCGCTGCTTTGCCGCGACAAATACCCGGATATGTACAGGGATAAGTACAAAGCCAAATTCGGCAAAGAACCGAAAATGAGCTAAACGATTTTCAATTTAATTATTTACAATTTACAATTAAAAAAAGGTATGAAAAAGATTGTTGCATTATTATTTAACCTCACTATTGGGGTAATGGTGGCGGCTGCCACCGGTGGCGGCGGTTTGGCCGCGCTGGGTATTGGCGCAGGCCTTTCGCTCATAAAAACAGGAGCTGATGGTCTGCAAATGGCCATTCAGAAAGAAATCTGGGAAAACGATATTGTGGAGGCTCTCTGGGCAAACAACCAGTTCCTGCAATTTGCGTTTAACGCTGATCAGTACGTTTTGGCAGGTAAAGTGGTTCACATCCCGCAGGCGGGTAGCTCGGTAAGCGTAAGCACAAACAGAAGCTCGTTGCCTGCCACAGTAACCACCCGGACAGACACAGAAATTAATTACTCGCTCGATGAGCTTACGTCCGATCCGGTACTAATTCCGAATGCCGACACCGTGGAACTTAGCTACGACAAGCGCAACTCCGTGCTTGGCGACACCAAAAACGCCATAGCCGAAGCGGCAGCGCTGAACCTGCTCTTTAAATGGAATCCTACAGCTGCAGCTAATATTATACGCACCACCGGCCCTGCCGTAGCGGCACATACCGACGGCGCCACGGGCAACCGAAAAGCGTTTACAGTGGCAGATGTAAAAGCGGCTAACAAGCAGTTTAATAAGTGGAATATACCCACAACCGACCGCTACATGATGCTCGACGCCGATATGTACGACCAGTTAATGTCCGATTTAAGCGCCACACAATACCGCGACTTTTCAGCTTCGCTCGACCAGTCGAACGGCGTAGTGGGTAAACTTTACAGCTTTAACATTATGCAGCGCGCCACAGTGGCTCGTTATACCAACGCCACCCCTCCGGTACCGGTAGCATGGACAGCCGCCGGCGCAGCCACCCATAACGCGGCAGCTATTGCATGGCATAAAAACTCCGTAGAGCGTGCTTTAGGTACTGTGAATTTCTTTGAAAAACTCGGCGATCCGCAATATTATGGCGATGTTTATTCTGCGCTGGTTCGCGTCGGCGGTCGTATCCGCCGCACCGATGGTAAAGGTATTCTTGCCATAGTACAGGAAGCTACTGCTTAATAATCTCCGTGTGTGTAACTCCGCCCCTCCGCCTCTCCGAAGTATCGGAGCTGAGGGAGCGGCGGGGTTTTTAAATTAGTTAACAGTTGACAATTGACAATTGAAAGTGATTTCCTGTCAACTATAAGCTATCAACCATCAATATGAAACGTAAGGTAAATATAATAGTGATTCATTGCAGCGCTACGCGCGCCGCGCTTGATTATACGCCGGATATGCTTATCCGCGATCATAAGGCAAGGGGCTTTAGCTATGCCGGTTATCACTTTTATATCCGTAAATCGGGCCAGAGAGTTCCGTTGCGAAGTCTCGAAGAGCCGGGCGCTCATGTAGCCGGATATAATTCCGACACTATTGGCATCTGTTACGAGGGCGGACTGGACGCCGCGGGTAAGCCCGCCGACACCAGAACCCCGCAACAACGGCAGGCTTTAACCGCACTTATACGGGAGTTAAAGGTTATTATTCCGGGAATTAAACGCGTATGCGGGCATCGCGATCTGTCGCCCGACAAAAACGGTAACGGTACCATAGAGCCCAACGAGTGGATAAAAATGTGCCCGTGTTTCGACGCGGAGAAGGAGTATAAATCAGTCTAAAGAATTTACAATTTAAAAATGTACAATGTACAATTGAAAGCACAGGGTATTAATTTGTAAGTCTTTAAATTGTAAATTGTAAATAAAAAGAATTTATGGAGTGGTTAGTTTTACTTACATCATTTATTACCGGCGGTGGCATAGTAGCGCTGCTCACCATTAAACCGCAGCGGCGGAAGGTAAGAGCGGAGGCAAAGCAAACAGAAGCCAGCGCCGGAACCACCGAAATTGAAAATCTCTCGCGCATAGCTAAAGAGTGGCGCGAATATGCCGAGGAAGCCGAAATGCGCTACTCAAGCATGACTAAATTGATGCAGGCACAAATAGAGTCGCTCAGCGCCGATGTGGCAAAGTTGCACAAGCAGCTGGGGCAAATACTCAAAATAATAAAGGAAATGAACCATGACAATCTCGAACAAAAAAAGCGCGAAGCAAACGAAGTTTCCAATTCGTGAGATAGCCGTGTACATTATTTTTATTGGCGTGGCGCTGCTTGTTGCCGTGGGGCTTGGCGGGTGCAGAGGGCAAAAGGAGCCGGTGACAAAAACCGAGTATGTCGAAAAAATTAAAATCGACACTCTGATGCGGGAGCAGCGCGATTCCGTTTATATACGCGAAAAAGGCGACAGCGTATATGTTTACCGCTATAAGTATATTGACAGGTACCGCGTAAAAATTCAGCGCGATACGGTGGCAAAAACTGACACTGTAATAGTTTTACAAACGTCCAAACCTCAAAAACAGCCGGTTAAAAAGGAAACATTCGGCGCGTTCCGGTGGGTTAGGCTATTACTGTTTATCGCACTTGTGCTTTGGATTGTGTATAAATTTTATCTGCCGGATAAACTCAAAAAAATTTTCAAATCTTTAAAAAATAAATTATTATGTCAGAAAAAAGATCTTTAGGCATCGCCAGCATTATGATAGGCGACATAGCCGGGGACGGTGGCGTGGCAACCACATTCGCATCGCTCGGTAATATCTACAAAGATACCGCCACTATTGAGCAGGAAACCGGCGAGGACATCGTGCATGAGGCAGAGGAGCTCGACGATCCCATAGAAGTGATTCCTACCAAGGGAAAAACTAAAATTTCGTGGGGAATTGTTGACTTTACCGCAGCCACTTTGGTGAAGGTGCTTGGCGGAACCGTAAGCGGAACCGCTCCGGCCGATATTTGGCAAGCCCCGGACTCGGCTTCGACCATCGAAAAATCGGTTAAGGTAACCTCTAAAAACGGCGTTACATTCACTTACCCGCGTGTAAGTCTGAAAGCCCGCGTTTCGTACAAGCTCGCAAAATCGGGCATCGCCCAGGTGCTTATTGAAGGTACCGTATTGCAGCCGACCAAACCGGGAACTAAGAGCTGCGAAATTGACGCGTAGGCCTTAGAACAAAGAACAAAGAGCAAAGAAAAAAGAGCCGCCCGGCAACCGCGGCGGCTCTTTTTTTAAAATCAAGTTAAGCCACGTTTAAAAAGAGTTCGAAAGTTCGAAAGTTCGAAAGTTTGAAAGTTCGAAAGTTTGTAAAGTTAGTTCTACAAATATAAACTATAAACTAAAATAAAATAAATGGAAACCTTACAGGGCAGATTGATAGTGTACCAGGGCGAGCAGTTCACGCGCCTGATTGGCGGCATAGAATGGGACTTGTGCCAGCAGATAGTGCTTTGCCTGTACAAGGGCGAAACAAAGAAATACTTCGTTAAAGTGCCCGATGAGGCAAAATATCCGGGCGCGGTGCAGCTATCGAAGTCAGAAAACCCGGGCTTACAGGTATCATGTTTTATTCCTGCCACAGTAACCGCCTCCCTGCCCGAGGGTGTGTATAAAATGGAGGCAATGCGCGTGATCGATGGCATTAATGCCCCCATATTGAAATCGGAAAAAGAATTTTTTACCATTAAAGACTCGAACATATAATGGCCGACGAACTTATTTTTGAAGATGTACAGCCCGATCCGCTAACGTTCAACGAGCCGGAGCTCAACCCGCTGCACTTCCTTACGGATATTCAGGGGCAGTCGCTATATCTGTCATGGCTGGAGCTGGGGTATGAAGGAACAAAAGAGGACTTTTTAGAGTGGCTGCGGGGGAATGATGGCATCAGCGCGTACGAGGTTTGGCTGGCGGCCGGCAACGAGGGCACCGTGCAAGATTACCTTAATAGCCTTAAAGGCAAATCACAATATCAGTCTTATTTGGACACGACAACTGATAACCCACCGCTGAGTGAGGCGGAGTGGAGTGCGAGTAAGAAAAATGAAGAATGGTTTAGAATCGCACATCAGCTATCAATTACAACAAGCGTTAATTACTATCAAAACGGACATTACAATATAATGGGTTTAACGGATTCCGGTAAGTCCGATGATAATTTTTTGTCTCATGCAGGTTACACTTACCATGCTTTTAAAAATAGAAAGATAAAGCACTTATACATGTCAGTTGCATATGTTGGAACTAATCTAACGATGGATGCACGTATTAGTTGCTTAAAAGCCAGAGAAGCTGTTGGTTCTGTATTCCCACATACTGATGTTGAGCAACTATTCGCTGAAGATATTGTTGTGCAATCTCGTAAAGTTTTTGATTTTACCGCTCAAGCATCCGGAAAAACATTAGAGGCTGGTAAAAGGCTATATCTCGGTATAAAAAAAACCGGAGGAACAGCTACTGTTGCAGGGATAGAATATATTATTTGTTTCGAAGACGTTTAATCACGTATATATTTTAATTTATAATGGACACACACGTTACAAATCCCGACATAGAAAAAGCAGCCGCACTTGCGCTGCTCGATCGCGGCGTGGCATTCCGCATACCGGCGCCGGCGCTTCTTATGCTTTTCGGAAAAAAAACGATTAGCATTACAGTTAAACGCCTTTACCTGGGTACGCTTGTTCACCTTTCACTGCTGGAGAAGATAGCACCGTTTGAGCCGATGAAGGTACCCGAAGATCACGAAAAAACGATTGACGAAATGGGCGCAAAACCGGTAAGTATGCCAATAACCGATATAGTGAAGAACTCAAAGCCCGTATGTCGCCAGGTGGCTGCCTGCCTGCTCAATTCGCGTTTAAAAATAGCCCTGTTCGCACGGATTTTAGGCAGGTACCTGCGCCGCAGCTGTACCGCGGATCAAATACAGGAACTTATCATGTGGCTGTTCGTTTACGGGCGGCCGGAGGCTTTTACGAATACTACCAAATTACTCAGGAAGATGACGATGACGAGTCCGAGGATTATGGGTCAGAAAATGAAAAGGAGTTAAAGAGCAGTTATGAAAGCTCCCATAGCCTTTTTGGAATTATATGGACTATACAAAAGGAAACCGGATGGACGCACAGCTATATACTGTGGGGCGAAAGTTGGTTTAATATACAAATGAAACTTGCCGACGCGCCGCGAGTAATCAGCAATAAGCGCGCCCGGGAAATAAAAGACAACGACGAGCTGCTCGAATTTCTCAGCGGACAGTAAATGGTAAATAGTAAATAGTAAAATCGTAAATTGAGTAATGGAACCTGTAGAACTTGATTTTATATACGGCGGTAATACGGCCACAGAAGGTAAGAAAATAGAGCAGTCGCTGGAAAATATAGCCAACAAAAGTAAAGCCACTCAAACGGCCGTTAATAATGTTGGCAAAGGTGCTACCGGATTTAACTCGATGAACATGTCGGTTCAGCAGGTGGTGCGCGAGCTTCCGGCCGCTACCATGGGGCTAAATATGTTCTTTCTCGCCATTAGTAATAACTTGCCTATAATGTCCGATAACATTAAGCGGGCACGTATGGAAAACGAGGCGCTAAAGGCCTCTGGAGCTTCAACAACTCCGGTATGGAAACAGCTGCTTAGCTCATTGGTAAGTTGGCAAACCGCTATGATGGTAGGCATTACCATTATAAGCATGTATGGTAAAGAGATTATTAACGCGTTTTCAAAAGGTGGGGAGGCAGCTCAGCGGGCTAAAGAGGATGTAAAAAAGTTTAATGACGCTTTCTCCACATCAGCAGCCGAGCCATTGGCAAAAGTGAACCAATTAGCCGACAGGTGGAACAAACTCGGCAGTAACCTCGAAGAAAAAAAGAAGTTCGTTGACGATAATAAAACTGCCTTTCGAGAACTCGGAGTTGAAATTAATAACGTAAATGATGCCGAAAATCTGCTGGTTGGTAATGTGGACGCGTTCCGGCGGGCGATGATAGCTAAAGCCATGTCGGTGGCTGCCATGCAAGTGGCTACCGAAAAATACAAGGAGTATTTTAATCAAATGCGGGATGCCGAGAAAATGAATGAAACAGTAAATGTTGCGACCGGTTCCGGAGGACAAAGCGTTACAGGTGGTGGTTCTATGAAAATTACCACGGTAAAGAACAGTGCTAAAATTAGGGCAAAAAAAATGGCTAACGCCCTGAAGGCCGAGGGCGACTCGCTTATTTTGGAATCAAACAAGCAAAATGAAGCCTACGACGCATTCCTTGAAAAAGCGGGCATAAAACGCTACGAAAAACAGACCAAAACCCGCGAAAAAGCCCAAAATGAAGCCTACAACTCCGAGCGTGATTTCCTGTCGTTAATATACGATTTGGAGCAGAAGTCCGGTAATATGCTGCTAAGCCTGCAGGAAGATAGCCTGAAAAAAAGGCTTGAGCAGGTGGAGCGCGAAAAACAAAGCGAATTAAAAGCCATTGAGGACAAACAAATTGCAATAATCGAAGCTTATAATAAGTCGAATAAAGACAAAAAAGGCTTTACCCCACTCTCCGTTAAGCCCGAAGATATCGGGGCGTCGCTCACTGCTATTGACCCTAAACTGGCAAAGCAGCTTGCCACGCAAACTGAAGGTGTTGAGAAGGTATTCCGCGAAAAAACAAAAAGTGAAATTAGAAAGTGGAACGACGAATTAAAAGAGCTCGCACTTTCCTTTGCTGACGAACGCGAACAGATTGAATCAAATTACAACGAAAAAATTAAAAAGCTACGTGACGGTGGCCAGGAAGACGCGGCAAAACTTGCCGAACAGGAACGGGACAAAAAAATCAGCATAGCCAGCCGCGGACTAATCGAAGAGTCGGAGCTTTACAAGGTCGCCGCCGACGATAAGCTGCAGATATCAGAAGAGATGACAAGCCGGTTAATCGACGATATCCAGCGCCGGGTTGATGCTGAAGTTGCAGCAGGTAAAATGTCTGTATCTGACGCCAATAAAATCATGGCTGAGGTAAAAAAGGCGCGTAACCTGCTTAACACCGACGGGCAAAACCCCTTCGCCAACCTGCGCAATGCCATCAGCAATAATACCACTGCCGGTAATGCTTACAAACAGGCACTATCCGATCCGACAAAAACCACCGCCGAACTGGCAAAGCTCGAAAGCGAAGCCAAAAAGGCGGCAACAAGCGTGGCAGCCACAGCAGGCGCAGCGCTTCAGGGTGTGCAGGCTATTTTGCAGGAAACCGTTGGCGCGCTCGACCAGCTGGGGCTACTAACCGAGGAGGAGAAAAAAGACGCCGATAACATTATAGGCATGGTGGGCGGAGCCGCCAATATCGCTATGGGTATTGCCACAGGTAACCCACTCGCCATCATTCAGGGCGCCGTGGACTTATTGGTTAACGCCATTGAGTTTTTCGATTTTAAAAATAAAGCTCTTGAAAAAAGTCAACGCCAGCACATGAAAAATGTGGAGGAACTGGAGGCAAAATATAAAAAGTTACAGCGGGCCGTGGAAACCGCTCTCGGAACTGATATATACAAGGCACAGCGGGAGCAAATTGAAAATCAGAAAAAACAAATAGCTGAGTACGAAGCCTGGCTTGCCGACGAGGCAAAAAAGAAAAAACGCAAGCAGGACGAGGCGAAAATTGCCGATACAAAAGCAAAAATTGATGAATTAAAAAATAGCATTGAAGACCAGGTTCAGGCCATTACCGAAAGCCTGGCGCAAACCAGCGTGAAGGACTTAGCCTCGCAGCTTTCCGACGCACTTGTGGGCGCTTTCCAGAGCGGCGAAAGTGCAGCGGTGGCAATGGGCGACGTGGTGAATAATGTGTTACGTAACGCGGTAATAAATGCTCTGAAGCTAAAAGTACTCGATAAGCTCCTCGCTCCGGCTATCGACCAGTTTGCCGTAGATGTCGAGTCGGGCGGTGAACTTACGGGCTCCGAAGCCGACAAATTCCGCAACACAGTAACCGCAGCCGGTGAGGCTTACCTTAAAGCCCTCAACGAAGCGAACACTGCGCTCGGCGGTATATTCACCCAATCGTCAACTGCCACCGGCATTAAGGGCGATGTGGCAAATATGACCGAGCAAACCGGCAGCGCACTGGTGGGGCAAATTACAGCCATGCGCCTGAATATTGTTGCCATGCTCGCAAATAGCCGTAGCAGCCTCGATTCTGTAAGCCGGGCACTTGCCACGCTCGATGCAATAAAGACGAACACCGACCGGCTGAACCGTATCGACGAAACGCTTTATTATATAAAACTAAACGGGGTAAAAGTATTATGAAAATAGAACAGATGCATGCCGCCATCAAAGCCCATTTTGCCGAGGTGGAAAATTACAGGCGAAATATAGCCCCAGTAAAAGGAGCCGCCATAGCCCTGGAGCATTTTCAGGATTCTTTCAAAAATCAAGGTTTTACCGATAAACAACTGGAGAAGTGGCCCGACGTGAAGCGCCGCGATCCGAACAGCCCGTGGTATGGCTTCGAGCTCGGAGGAACTGCTCCACGCCCGGGCGATAAAAAAAGTAAAAAAGGCGAGCCGAAGAAAATCACGAATTTTAAAAAGGTAAATACAGAAAGTAAAATTTTGATGCCCGAAGGTGCGCAACTATACGCATCTCTAAAATCGTCAAATAGTGATGCTCGATTCACCATTTACTCCGATAGGCCTCACGCATCGGTTCACAATTTTGGCGAAAAGGCAAAAATATTCGGCAAAAAATCATTTACAATGCCAAAGCGACAGTTTATTGGCGACTCACAGGTTTTGCGGGAAAAACTTAGGCGCCAATATTTAGACGATTTAATGAAAATAACCGGAATAAAATAAGTAAAAATAAAAATGGAAAAGTTGTATAAATTCGTTGCCGACCGCCTTAAAACCGTTTCGGCAATAAAACATATAGATATCGACAGCGGCCAGCTCGACCGCAAAGATCCGGCTCTGAAATACCCGTGCTCACTTGTAAAACTGGAATCGGTAAATAAAAACATTGACGAATCGGGCAGTCAGGAAAAAAGCTGGACGGTAACTATCCGCAGCGCTTTCGATGCCACCGGCAACAACACCCACGCCAACCAGCGCGATGAAGTTATCGACCGCTCGTTGGCTTACCTGCAAGCCGCTTCCGATATTTACGCAACATTTCAGGGTTTAGGCTCGCCGGATTACGAACTTTTCGAGTGCATATCCGAAACTCAGGACAACCGCGACGGATATGTGATTTTTAAACACATTTTTAAAACCAGTGAAATGGTATTTAAATAGGATTTAAAGGGGGTATAAAACCCCCGGTCATATCAGGGCTCTCACCCCCTGATACATAAAATGCGAAACACCCGCATACCCGGAGGCAGTAATGTCTTCGGTGCGGGTGTTTCGCATTTGTTGTTGTGAGAGGTTACAAAGGTAATAATATAGTTTTAATTATTCAATTTAATTTTTTAAGGTATGGCAGAATTTATTTACAAACCCGGATTCGGGGTGATCGTCATTGCAAACGATGAGGACGATCAAAAGAATATTTATGAGTTTCTTTTAACATTGGGTTTTAAATGTAAAATTGTTTGTGTATGAAAGTGGAAATTAATCACAGCTGCAGCGATTTTAATAGCTATCGCGCGGCTCGGGTAAAAAGCCTGTTTAACGCCGAAAACGGGTTTAACTGGTCGCATACGGCCGAATTACCGTTTGAGGAGGAAGAGTGGCAAATAGGGCTTATTGTGGGCGCGAGCGGAAGCGGCAAAACAAGTATTGGCATGCAAATCGGTGCCGGCATTTATGATCTATATTCGGGCTGGGACAGAGATAAGCCGATAGTTGACTGTATTGCACCCGACGGCGACTTTAACGCCGTAACAGGAGCGCTTTCCGCCGTTGGGCTGGGCGATGTTCCCGCGTGGCTCCGACCCTTTCACGTTTTGAGTAACGGTGAAAAATTCAGGGCCGGTCTCGCTCGCCTTATTTGTGAACAGCCCGATATGGTGGTGGTTGATGAATTTACATCGGTTATCGACCGGCAAATTGCCAAAATTGGCGCTGGGGCTTTTTCAAAGGCATGGAAGCGAACAAATAAAAGAATTATTCTACTATCGTGCCACTACGATATAATTGAGTGGCTACAGCCCGATTGGGTTTATGACACTACGGAGGCACGCTTCTCGCGTGACTGTCTTCGGCAACGCCCACAGCTCACCCTTCGGATTTATCAAGTCTCGGGAAGTGTATTCCGGCATTTTAAAAAGCATTATTATTTAGATTTACCATTACCTGTGGCGGGAATGTATTATGTTGGTATGATTGGCAATGAGCCGGTGTGTCACATGGCAGTGTCGCCGCTATTCACGTCAAAAGCTTACCGTGGAACCCGCCTCGTTGTCATGCCCGAATGGCAGGGCGCGGGTGTTGGCATTAAGTTCTTAAACGCAATTGGTGAGTATCACCTGCAGGGGAATGGTCGATGCGGTCATAGGTACCCGATGTTTTTCCATACGTCACACCCGCAGCTTTGCAACGCGTTACGCAGGGCAAAAGAATGGAAACAGACTGGCGCCAGACTATATGGTGATAATAAGTCCAGAAGCGCTAACTCGTTAAAAATATCACATAAAAAAAATTATAAAGAAAGAAGATGCTCCACCGGATATGGCGGGCACTTTAGAGCCGTTCAGGCATTTAAATATATAGGGATATGATAATTGATATTTTAGGTGATAAAAATACCAGAGCTTATGATGAGGCCAAACGGGTTTGTACCTCCGCCGGACACACCGTTACCGATGGCAGCCACTTTATTAAGCACCTTGCTATTGCCCCGCTTCTAACATATAAGCTTGGCCAGGAGCAAATAAGTGAGCCACTATATGGCACTTTAATATTTCATCCCAGCCCACTCCCCTACGGCAGGGGTAAGAGGTCGATTAAATATTCCTACGAGCGGAATGAGCCGGTAACAGCGGCCACATGGTTCTGGGCAAACGACAAGTACGACGCTGGAGATATATGTGAGCAGGAGATTATAAAAATAGACTATAACTTAAGCCCGCGTGAATTTTACGAGCAGCATATAATACCCGGCATGGTAAGAACTCTCGCCAGAGCCCTTAATGACCTCGACCGTGGGATTAAGCGAAAAGTACCGCAGGTAGAGCGCTACTCAAGCTACGATTAGCTCTTATTAAAAAAAATGTACATTTTGTTTTGCGCAATTTGTACATTTTGTTTTTCCGTTTATACATTTATCAACCATTTTATTATTAAATAAAGTTAAATGCAATAATTTTGCTTTTTACTTATATTATTGATATTCTAGTATTTAATTCAATAACTTGAATTAAATTCAAATTAAATATAGTACTATGTATTGCAAAGTACTATATAAATTACATATATTTGCATAGCATAACGAAAACAAATATAATTTCAGTTTAATAAAAATGATAACACTAAGAGGTATTAATAAAACATACTATACCGAGGCAACTTCGTTACACGTGTTAAAAAATCTGGATTTACATTTGAATATCCCAATTTTCGATAAAACTGGAAACACGCAATCAGATTCGTACAGCAAAGCTAATTACAGCGAAGCTAATTACAGCGAAGCGTAATAACAAATATATAATAAAATGAATGCAGACAATATTAAATCACAAATGCGTAAGGGTTATCTTGAGTATTGCATTTTGCTGATACTTAAGAAGAAACCAGCCTATGCTTCGGATATAATTTCAGAGCTGAAGGACGCAAAATTAATTGTTGTTGAAGGTACTCTTTACCCGCTGCTTACAAGACTTAAAAACAGCGAGTTACTTGATTATCGCTGGGAAGAATCCACGCAAGGACCTCCCCGTAAATACTATAATATGACAAGTTTGGGAGAAAAATTTCTCGAAGAACTTGAAGATGCCTGGAACGAAATAAATCTTGTAGTAAAAAAAATAAAAGATACCAATTAACAAAAAGAGAAAACTCTCAAAAAAATAAGTCTTAAAAATAAAAAACCAACAAAATAACACTTCATTCAAAATGAAAAAAACATTGACCATCAATCTGAACAACATCGTTTTTCATATCGACGACGATGCTTATGAATTGTTGCACGAATATCTTCATGACGTTGAGAAACACTTATCAGAAGATGAAAAACGTGAAGTAATGGCCGACATTGAGGCGCGTATTGCTGAACTTTTCAGTGAAAAACTTCAGAAAAACAAAACTGTAGTGAACATTGACGATGTACAGGACATAATTAATATTCTCGGTTCACCAAATCAATACTCAAGTGAAGAGGAACAAACTGAAACAGGAAATGCTGATCAAAAATCAGAAAAAAGAAAATCAAAACACTACTATCGTGACCCCGATAACGCTATTCTTGGTGGCGTGTGCGGCGGTGTAGCTGCTTATTTTGGGTGGGACGTAACTTGGGTAAGAATTTTTACAATTCTTCTGACGTTTCTGACAGGTTTTAATCTTGTCTGGGTGTATCTGTTAGTTTGGATTATTGCCCCAAAAGCAACTACAGCAGCACATCGACTCGAAATGCAGGGCGAAGATGTAACTGTTGAAAACATAAAGGAAGAAGTGAAAAACGTAAAAAACTACGTGGAAAGCGAAAAATTTAAACAAAACGTATCCTCTTTTGGCGATAAATTTGTGAATTTCATGCGTGAATTTTTCAAAGTAATTTTTAGTATTTTTGGCGCATTACTCGGGTTTACCGGAGTAATTGTTATTGGAGCATTGATTATAGGACTACTTGTACTTATTTTTGAACCCGGATTGGTGAATGGTTTTTATCCTGAAATTACGGGCGAATGGGCTGTTGTTACTCCCGAGAAAATTGTTTTGCTAATTATTTCACTGCTATTAATTGTTGGATGTCCGGTATTTATGCTGATTTATTGGATAATACGGTTAATTTCCGGCCGACGCGATTTCTCGAAAACAACTTCGTTAGTTGTGTTGATTCTTTGGCTTGCCGGGTTATTCATGTTCTATAGCGTAGGGGCAAAAACTGTAATAAATTTACGAAATCACAACAATGAATTTTCGTTTAATTTTTACGATTATGACTCGCCTCGCGTTGATAACACCAGAAACGTAGATGATTTCAACGAAATTGACGTTTCGGGCAATGTAAAGGTAATTTTTACGCAAGATAGCACGCAAAAATTAGTAATTAATGCTCCTGAAAAGTTGCAAAATAAAATTATTACTTCTGCAACTGATGGAAAATTAAAAATATATACTCAAAACACATTCAACAACCACGAAATCATAGCATATATCCATCAGGATTCAATATTTAAAATAAACGTGAGTGGTGCATCGAAATTTATTACTGAAGATACTCTCAGAACTTCTTCTTTAAAACTTGAACTTACCGGAGCAAGCAAAGCTGATATGTACATGAATGTAAGCGGTATGAGCGATTTTTACATTAGTGGCGCCTCATCAGCAAAAGTTTATGGAAAAACAAAAATAGCGCGTTACGATGTTTCGGGCGCAAGTAAAATTGATGCATTCGATTTTAAAGCTAATGAAGTAAATGTACGTTCATCCGGCGCAAGTAAGGCAAAGGTTTTCGCTTTAATAAGCGTGGATGCAAATGCTAGCGGTGCAAGTGAAATTATTTGCGAAGGGAATCCAGCAAGTGTTAGAAAAAGTGATCACTTCAGCTCAAGTGTAGTAGTAAGGTAATTGTGAAAAAATATCTATTTATAATCAATTTTGAGACTCAAATTGAATCAGAAAAAACAAAAGGTCGGTTTAGAATTGCCGACCTCTTGTTTTTTAAAAAATTATTTCCATCGAAGATCGCCTGCAGTGCCCCGTCCGGCGAAGTTAACATCTTTAAAACTAAAATCTCCTTTGATAGGATCATTCCACAAATCGGTTGATAATTTTGGATAAGCTGTCATTTTTGATTTTTGCGAATAATTTATTTCACCAACCGGATTCTGATCGATAAAATCGGTAGTATAATAATTTCCGGTAATTACCAAGGAACCATCAGGTGAAGTTTTACGAATTCCTGCAGCCTTTTCGCCGGAACTTCCAAAAATATTTTTTTCGATAATAATTCCTTCACCCAAACATGCCGAATTGTTCGTATCGATAAGTAAACGGGTTGATGCTGTTTCCATCACCGCCTGATTGATATTGCAATTTCTTACAGTAATTTTTTTGAAACTCTGGGTCTGTCTGAGTACTAACGAACCTTTAAAATTATAGACTGTGCAACCATTGAATTCAATATCATTAATAAAATCAGCGGAATTACTGTTAACAACTGCATAAGTGCTTCCAAAACCAATATCAAATATGGTACATTTATCGAACTTTAATTTTTCAATTACCTGATTTTTGGATCCCTGAACACGGAAAGGTGTATTTGAAAAATTGCGTAATATACAGTTTGTAAAACTTACCTCACCAACGTTTGTAAGGGTGTTATTATTAAACATATAACCAACCTTAATCGCATTCACATCATTGTCGCAATATCCACTAAATTCGATATTTTCAAATCGCAGATAATTAAATGTCGATCCTTCAACAAAACCAAACATACTCGATGTAGCAGTCGGAGTTCCGGCTGTCATTGCCAAAATGGGCAAATTGTAAGGAGTTATACCTCTAATCTTTAAATTTTTATCGAACCGATAAGTTCCGGAACCGGTCTGATAAAGTACACCGGGTTCAAGTAACAACACCTGACCATCTGTAGCAGCTGAAATGGCTGCAGATAGCGTTTGTCCCGCTGCAACGAGCACATCACCTTCAACAAGCACATTTACATTCCCTCGCACATAATCTCCGTTCATCAATTCTACTTTATATTTTGCATTTGGCAGAGAACTGATAACTTTCTTGCCAACGGCAGCTTCAGTTGGAGTGATATCAAAATATTTGGTTTCACCCCCTTCTACCGAAAGTCGGAGTTTTGTTGCATTTGCGTTCGGTAACCATTTCACTTCAATAGTATTCATAGCTATCATAGTCGTTACATAACCCGTGAAAAGATTTTCGGAAGGAGTTGTAAAACTCAACCGAGCATTAAAACCGGAAGTTTTTGCAGGATCGGACGCATTGGCTTTAACGCGAGCAAAATATTTTGTAGCACCGGCAAGTTCAGTAACATACTTATTTGCTGTAGTTTTTACGCTTACGGGTATGGTTGCAAACAAAGAATCAGGGCTAATATCAAGTGTGTAATCTACAGCACCATCAACTGCAACCCACTCAAACGTAACCTCTGTTTTGTTCATTGTTGCTTTGAAACCAATAGGTCGAAAAAGCCTGTCGGTATCGAAATCGGTAATTTCAGTCAAATTATCATCGCAGGAATATACTGAAACTATTGCAAGTATGATAAAAAGAATCCGGTATTTTTTCAAAAATTTGTTCATATTCTGTTCAATTTTATATCTGATTAATAATTAGTTTGATGCAGTATTAAACCATGGGTAGTTTACAAGAGTATAATTGCTTGCATCAAGGAAAACTTGCCATATTGGCCAGTGCTGACGTGTATCAGGGTCTCTCAGATAAAGTGAATTAATTTTATCAGTAGTTAAAGTTGGAACACCGTTGCTAATGAACCAACCTTTACTTGATGGATAATTATCTTTACCGTAAGCATCGGTATGTCCTTTTTCAAGACCGTAAATTTCGAGCGTTTCGCCATTTGGAAGCGTTTTAAAGTATATTTTTTCAGGATAATCGGCATATTCTCCGGAACGTTCCGACAAACGAATCAATTTTTCTCTTGCCTGAACCAATTTTGTTTTCAGCAAATTCCAGCGAATTAAATCGGCTTTGCGAAGCATTTCACCGGCGAATTCAAAGGCACGTTCGTCAACTATGGCATTAAAAAATGCTTCTTTACTTGCTGTTGCCTGTGCCATAAATGTATTTACTTTGTCCGTATTACCCGGAAATGCTCTTTCGCGTATTGCTCTTAAATAAGGTGCTGCTGTAGCAGGACCTTCCAGATAATTTATTACTTCGGCAGCCATCAAATAAATATCAGCCAAACGCATAACCTGCCAGTTTATTCCATCATCGTTGGTTGAAGTAACTACACGTGTCATCCATTCGTAACGCAGTTTACCAAAACACCACGATTTCAATTGACGTGGAACCTGTACACCATTTGTCCATTCGTAAGGAACACATGTTATATTACGTCGGACATCATCTTTATCATAATCATAAAATAGCGTTGGCAATGGACCGTTATTACCTCCCTGGGCTTGCTGTGTATATTTATCTACCGTTGTATGTCTAACGCCAAAAGTATAAAGTACGCGTCCGCGACCTTCGGAGAAAGGCAATTCGTAAATTGATTCCTGTCCTGCAGATGTGCGTTCAAGACAAAGATTTCTGAAGTTTTGTTCAAAACTGTTCAGTTTACTTGTATTGCTTTCAATAACTTCTACCAAGTGCTTTTTTACTTTCGGATAAAGAACATCCTTTGAAAGCGCAGGATCGTTGCTCAGGCGAATTGTTCCATCAGCACGCTGGGAATAACCTGATGCTGCAAGCGCTACTCTGGCATACATACCTTTCACAAAGGATTTGCTTACCCTTTCTACTGTTGAAGTAACACGCGTTTCATTAGGCCAAGGTACAAGCGATTCAGCTTCTTCAAGATCGGAAAGTATTTTTTTATAGATTGTGTCTCTATCGGTACGTGGAATGTAAAGTGAAGCTGTGGTTAACGGTTCAAAGCGTGCAGGTACATCACCCCATGCTTTAATCAAATCATAATAAATCATTGCACGAAGAGTAAGCGCTTCGCCAAGTATCTGAGCAAGTTGTTCATTTTTTTCAACATTACCAAAATTCCTTAAACCTCTAATTGCAAGATTAGCCCTTTCGATGCCTTCGTACATTTTTGCCCACGCGTTGTTATCTGTATTCATCTGAATGCTATTTACACGGGGATCATAAGCAGTGAGCCAGGCACGATCGTCGGTAATATTTTCGGATGAGTTATATATTTCTATATCGGTATTCATTCCATAAAAAGGTATAAAACGTCCGCGATATGAGTTTGTTTCTGACAGCGATTGATGAATTCCCATCAATGCACTTTCGGCAAGTACCGGAGTCGAGAAAATCACCTGTTCGTCCATCGACGATTTAGTTGGCGCATCGAGCAAATTCTCGCACGAAGCAAGAAAGCCTGCAAAAACTAAAATTGAGAAGATTCTAAATTTTTTATTATTCATTGTTTTCAGTTTTTTTGAGGTTAGAAATTAAGATTTAAACCAAATACAAGCTGTCGGCTTTTCGGATATGCCGAATAATCAACACCCGGTGTGAGCGTAGTTTGTCTGCGTGTTGAAACTTCAGGATCAAAACCTGAATAATTTGTTAGTACAAATATATTGTAAGCAGTAGCATAAACGCGCAGTCGCTGAATTTTGACTTTTGCTAAAACCGATTTTGGAATGCTGTAACCTATGCTCAGTGTATTCAAGCGCAAAAACGAAGCATCTTCAACAGCCCAATCGGAGAAAATATAACGTGCCATAAATGGCGACCACATAGTTGTATTTGCATTCATTGCAGCAAGTTCTTCAGGATTATTGCTTATTGTTCCATCTGCTTTCAGGTTTGTCCAACGTACGCCATCTTTCATTTCAGTAGTCATATTACGGTATTGATATTTACTTGTAGAGGTATATTCAACTTTATTGGCGTTGTAAACATCGTTACCGTAACTCCAGTTAAAATTAGCAGTTAAATCAAAATCTTTTACTCTTCCATTGATTGTAAATCCACCGGTATGCAAGGGGTTTGCATCTCCAATGATGGTTCTGTCTTCCATACCACCTACCAGATTATCGCCTGTAATATCTTGCAATTTCATTGAACCTGGACGTAAAGTTCCGATAACAGGAGATGCATCTACAACTCCATCTTTTAAAATCCATTTTTTGGAAGTATCATCGTAACCCTGAAAATCGGAAACTTCATATCGTCCGGCACTTTTGTAACCCCACATTTCGCCTACTGAGCCACCTTTGGCAATCCAGTAATCCCAGCCAATTTCCGTTGAAGCCCAGCCACTTGCCCATCCAAAGTCATCCATTAATCCAAGTGAATTAATACGGTTTTTATTGAAACCAATATTTGCATTAAAACTTAACCCGTAATCTTTTTTCTCAATGGCTACCCAGTTTAAAGATAACTCCAAACCTTTATTTTGTGTTTCGCCCATATTTCGATATTGTGAGTCGTAACCGGTACCGGAAGTAAGGAAGTTAATCAACAAATCCTTTGTAGTATTGAAGTACATATCCACAGTTCCGCTTAATTTGCTACGGAGCAGAGTAAAATCAATACCAAGATTTCGTGTAACTGTAGTTTCCCATTTCAAATCAGGATTTGCCATTACTTTTGATGGCGCCCAAAACGATGTATAACCATTGATCCACGAAGTAGAGCTTGAACGATATGTTTGCGCCATTTGTCCTGAAGGAATATTGTTGTTACCTGCAGTTCCTACGCTTAAACGAATTTTCAAATCATCGAGCCAGTCTTTTGAGCCTGCCATAAATTCTTCGGATGAGGCTCGCCAGGCAAAAGCGCCCGAAGGGAAATATCCCCATCGATTTCCTCTTGAAAATTTACTTGAACCATCGGCACGAAAAGTAGCTGTTACAAGATACTTTCCTTTATAATCATAATTCGCACGTCCGAAGAATGAAAGTAAAATATCATCTGGCGCAAAGAAATTATCGATAGAATAAGCTTTTCCCTGTGTAGTAAGCCTGTAAGCAGCATCAGAATTAAATCCGGCAGGAAAACCATGAACTACTGTAGTGAGCGATTGCGATTGTGTATGGATATATTCCTGACCAATCATAGTATTTAAACTGTGATCTTTAGTTGTAATCAAACTTTTGAAGTCATAGTTTATTGTGTTGGTTGTACGAATTGAATTTCTGACATCATTTGTAAGAATAACAGCCGGTAAATTCTGATTTTCGCTCGAGGGAACATTTTTAATATAATATGTTGTAAGTCCGTAATAACGACTATCATTATTCCGATAATCATCGTAACCCAATTCCATTTTTAAACGAAGATTTTTATACAATTCCCATGTAAATGCTCCGGCAAGGTTATAATTCTGACGGTTCTGTAATCTATCGTTATCAGAAATATTTACAAGTGGATTATATAAGTTACCAACTTCTGTATCGTCAGCAGCTCCTGCATCGGCAGTAAGATCTTTAATAGGAAAAGGAGTATAAATCATAGCATGTTTCAAACGCGAATCGGCACTTGATACTTCTTTTTGCTCATTTGCTCCACCACCGGTAATATTTGTTCCGGAATAACGGGCAGAGAAATCGAGAGTAACATTTTTTACAGGTTTATTGGTGTATTTAAAGTTCAGGTTATCGCGTTTGAAACCTGACATTTGCATAATAGCTTTTTCTTTTATATGATTGTAACTAAAAGTAAATTTACTGGTTGCTGTTCCACCATTAATGCTCAAATTATGGTTAAAAGTAGTTCCTGTACGACCAAATACAAGATTTTGCCAATCGTTAACAGGAATATTATTGTATAAATCCATATCTTCGTAAGCTCCAAAAAACTTTTCGTAACTATCAGGACTATTATTGTTTTTAAGCAACGAAAGTTCATATTGCCATTTTGCATAATCATAAGCAGTAAGTACATCAAGCGTACGGGCAATTTTTTTATAACCTGTGTATGCATTGTAACTTACCGATACTTTTCCCTCTTTTCCTGATTTTGTAGTAACAATTACAACACCATTAGCGCCACGTGAACCATAAATTGCACCTGATGATGCATCTTTAAGCACATCGATTGATTCAATATCGCTGGGCGAAATATCGCTGATAGAGTTTACAGGAAATCCATCTACAATAAATAATGGCTTGTTATCACCTGTTATAGAACCTCCGCCACGCACACGAATTTTAACTTCAGCATCGGGAGATCCTTCGGTAGTTGTAACCTGTACTCCTGCAAGTTTTCCTGTTATTGCTTCTACAGGAGATGCAACGGGAATAGCAGTGATAGCTTCGGATTTAACCGACGAAACAGGTCCGGTTACATCGCGACGCCGAGCTGTTCCATAACCTATTGCTACTACTTCGTCCAGAAGTTTTGTATCATCTGCAAGTGTAACATTCATAACATTTCCACTGATGTTTAATTCCTGCGATTTCATTCCTACGTATGAGAATACCAATGTTTTGGAATTTGCAGGAATTTCTATACGGTATGCACCATTAAAATCGGTAATGGTTCCAACACTTGTTCCTTTAACTAAAATATTGGCGCCAATTATTGGCTCACCTGTTTGGTCTTTTACTACTCCGGTTACGGTTCGCACCTGGGCAAATATAGTTACCGAAAATAAGCTGATTAAAAATAACGTAATTGTGATACTTCGTTTAAGCATAAGTTTATTTTTAAATTGATTCATTTTTTGAATTGGTAAAATTTTTAAGATCTACAAGATTGGTTTAACTCTATATTTCAAGTATGCAAAAATATATCTATACCTAGAACATAATGTGTAAAATCTGACATAAATATGTAGTGTTTTTGACTATCAAAAATAACATGATTCTCACAATAAAAGTTGCAATGAAAATAAAGAATTATCTCAAAAAAATTGACACAAAAAGTATTTTCAAAAAAATAAAAAAATTATCTTTGTAAAGAAGTACATGGTTTTTAAATCCTTTAAATTAATCTATATGTTAAGAGAAACTGATTTGGCACAATTACAAAACAAAGGAATAAGCATTTCAAAAGTTGAAGAACAATTAAATGCGTTTAAAACAGATTTCCCGTTTCTGAAAATAATTAAACCTGCCACTCCGGATAGTGGAATAAAAGTACTCGTAACCAATGAAGTTGAAAAACTTAAAATATTATGGAATGAGACTCTTGCAAAAGGAGTTGACGTACTGAAGTTTGTTCCCGCTTCGGGTGCCGCAAGCCGAATGTTCAAGGACTTGTTTGAATTTATTGAAGGAAATTCCGAAGTTCCGTCAAAACCTGCTGAAATTAAATTCTTCAATGAAATTGATAAGTTTGCTTTTTACGAAAAACTATCTGAAACCTGTAAAAAAAATACAGGTAGTAACATTGAAGAACTAATAAGCCATGGTGCTTTCAAAATTATAACGAAACAGTTACTTACTTCAGAAGGTTTAAATTATGGTTATCTGCCGAAAGGGTTATTACTTTTCCATTCCTATGCAGACGGCAAACGTACTCCGCTCGAAGAACATTTGGCAGAAGGTGCAATGTATGCTGCCGACCATAATAAAATTGTAAAAATTCACTTTACGGTTTCAGCGGAACATCGCATACTTTTTGAGAAGTTAGTATCGGAAATTAAGGAAACCTACGAGAAGAAATTCGGCGTAAAATACAGCATTTCGTTTTCGGAACAAAAACCTTCGACTGATACAATTGCTGCCGACCACGAAAATGAACCTTTCCGCGAAAACGGTGAACTTGTTTTCCGTCCGGGCGGACATGGTGCGCTTATCGAAAATCTAAATGATCTTGAAGCTGATGTTATCTTTATAAAAAATATTGATAATATTGTTCCAGATAAATTGAAAGATATAACTGTAACTTATAAAAAAGTCATTGCAGGATTATTAATTCAACTTCAGCAGCAATCATTTACATATTTGAAAGAACTTGAAAACAAAGATATTGCAGACAATCGATTGGAAGAAATTGCGCTGTTTTGCGAAAAAGAACTTTTAAACCTTCCTGAACGTAAACTGAAAGGACAGGAGTTGCGAGCTTATCTGATTAAAAAATTAAATCGCCCAATTAGAGTGTGTGGAATGGTAAAAAACACCGGAGAGCCTGGTGGAGGCCCATTTCTTACTGTAAATTCGGATAGCACAGTATCACTTCAAATTCTCGAAAGTTCACAAATTAATCTTGCTGACCCGGCTGAAAAAGAAAAAATGATGCAATCCACGCATTTCAATCCTGTAGATTTGGTTTGCGGTGTACGCGATTATAAAGGTGAAAAGTTCGATTTACTGAAATATGTGGATAAAAACACCGGTTTTATTTCCATAAAATCAAAAAACGGAAAAGAACTTAAAGCGCTTGAATTACCCGGATTGTGGAATGGTGCCATGAGTGATTGGAATACAGTGTTTGTAGAAGTACCAATTGAAACTTTCAATCCTGTAAAAACAGTAAATGATTTGCTCCGACCTGAACATCAGTAATTTTTAATACAACTTTTCCAAAGTTTCTGAACTTTGGAAAAGTTTCTTGACTCCCCCCAAAAAACACAAATCAATGTACCTTATTTTAGCTGCCATAGCACCTGTAATAATTTTTTTGTATTTAATTTATCGCAACGATACTCATAAAGAACCCTTTAAGATATTATTAAGATGTCTTGGCGGTGGTGCAATTGCTGTAATTATCACCTTACTTATAAACATTCCGCTTGGTTTTTTAAAACCTTATTTTACTTTTCCATACGGAAAAGAACTTTTTACCGCTTTTTTATCGGCATCGTTTGCCGAAGAACTTTCCAAATTTATTGTTTTGTACTTTATGGTTTGGAAGTTGAAGGATTTTAACCAACATTTCGATGGAATTGTTTATGCAGTATTTGTTTCGCTCGGTTTTGCTCTGATCGAAAATGTGATGTACGTATTGGAAGGCGGAATTAGCGTAGCAGGTGTTAGAGCTGTACTTGCAGTGCCGGGACATGGATTTTTTGGAGTGATAATGGGATATTATCTTTCGTTGGCACGTTTTGGCTTACCACAATCAAAAAACATATATCTTACCAAAGCATTGCTTTACCCATTTCTTTTTCATGGTTTTTACGATTTTATCCTTTTTGTTTCAGGCTATGCAGTTGATCAACCATTGTTTCTTCTCATTCTGATTGCAGCTTTTGTTTATCTTATTATCAAACTTTGGAAACTTGGTTTCGAGAAAATAAAACAACTTATGAAAACCGATGAAGAAAATGAAAGTTTTACATTTAAAAACTGGAATGAATAGTTAATGGATTTCCATTTCCTTACTCGTTCTGAAAAAGTTTTTTGAATTGGAAACTAAAAAATACTTTGTTTTGTCATAAATAATTGCCAATAAAAGCGGAACGATTATTCCAACGATAGTATAAGCAACCCACCAATACGCTGTTTTAAAAGGAATTACAGGATAATATGCAAGATATTTTACAGGATAATTGTAAATTGCAATTTGCAAAAGATTTACGAACTTGAATGCAAGATAATGCAAAGCCATTATTGTAAGAGTATTTTCACCAATAATATTAAGTGCTCGTGAAAATAAATTAGGTTTACGGGCAATTAAATCTGCTATCGAAAGAGTGAAATAAAAACCGGCACAGGAAACTATCATGAAAAACAACGGATTGCCAAATTTCATTCCTCCCACATTTACATCGTATTTTAATACAGTGGCAACTATCAAAATTATCAAACTTAACAATCCTCCTGCCGGATGTACTTTTATGCCACTTTCATTCAAACTATAAAGTTTACCTAAATAAATAATTCCGGAAATTACGAATGCTTTATAAAAAATTCCGAAACGTGGGTGGAATGCAGCGCCCAGAAAACCAACGGCGCTTATTACAATTATAGATATTGAACGAAAAAATTCTGGCTTCTTTAATTTAAACTTTTTAATAGCAAAAGTAACTACGTAAAAAACCATCAAACCGGAAAATAGTCCGAACAGAAACCACATGGGCGCCAGCAATGGTTCTTTCCATCTGAAAAAAGTGAGAACATTCAAAATCTTATTCCCGATAATTTCTAACGAATAAGGCTCAAAATACTTTCTTGAATTAAAATTGTATAAGATAAAATTATGTTTCAGGAAAAAATTATGGAGCAATACAAAAACAATCCCATAAATTAACCATGGTATATATAAACGCTTAATTTTGGAAGAGATAAACTTGATTGGTGAGTTGATGTAATTATCATTAAAAAAGTAACCTGCTACAAAGAAAAAAATTGTTACATGGAAAAGATACAAAAATCTGCAAAATGCAGTATTAATTGCAGCATGGCCGGCAACAATAAAAATAATCCCCAATGCTTTTACAACGGACATTCTGATATCGTGAGAATTATTCATTATACTGCAGGTTTAATAAACATGAATTTTTTTTGATGCTGCAAATTTACAAAATACAAACAAAAAAACAGATGAATCCGAAGAACTCATCTGTTATTTTGTGCGGCTGAAGGGACTCGAACCCCCACGCCTCTCGGCACCAGATCCTAAGTCTGGCGCGGCTACCAATTACGCCACAGCCGCATTGTGGTTTTTGCGGGTGCAAAGATACATTCTTTTTTCGGTTATGACAATATTATTGAAACTTATTTTCGCTTACAATGGTTTTAAAATCATTCCACTAAGTGGTTTCAATCTGATTTTGTTTACTTTAAGGATTTTTCCTGACAACAAATCAAAATAATTATATGCCGGAAGTATTGCAGTTTCTGTTTCAGTTCCTGCATTCAATACCACAATTAATTCATCGGAGTGGTTATAGCGTTTGTAAATTAACAATTTGTTTTCGGTAGTAATAAATTCGAACTTGCCATCAATCAGTGCTTTATTTGATTTACGAATTTGAATCAGTTTTTTATAAAATGAGAATTGATTTTTATCGAAACCAACCTTATCATAAACAGGTTTTATATCTTTTACATTATTGCGGTTTTCTTTTTCGAATTTTAATTTGCTCCACCAAAGTGGTTTTCTCGGAAAAGGATCGTCGGCGCCCCACATCCCCATTTCCTCGCCATTCCAAATTTGGGGTGCACCAATATTGGTAAATAAATGAATCAAATACAATCGAAGTCTTTTGTAAGTTTCCAAATCAGGCTTTCCGGTTTTATAATCAGGATTGTCGTTTGGAGAAACAAGATATTTATACTTTCCACTGTTGAAAAAATCGCTCAATAAACGAGGCGTATCATGCGAGGAAGAAACATTCATCATGGCGTACAAATTATCTTCGGACACTCGCCCCCACTCTTTCTGCAAACTATCTTTGAGCATTTTTGCATCAAAAGGAATTCCGGTATCAGCAAAAAAATAACGCGCCGGTTTATAAACCTGATAAAACATTACAGCATCGAACACATCGCCTTGTAAGTACGGAGCAGGATTCATCAATTTATCAGGCCATTTCTCCCACCAAATTTCACCCAGAAGATAAGCATCGTGTTTTACCGAACGTACAAATTTGCGGTAATCGCGCCAAAATTGCAAACCTATTTG
Organism: uncultured Paludibacter sp.; assembly: GCA_964396515.1. GTDB lineage: Bacteria > Bacteroidota > Bacteroidia > Bacteroidales > Paludibacteraceae > Paludibacter. The sequence goes on along the minus strand of CAYNGF010000006.1, from coordinate 5,394 downwards.
CTCCGCCACATCCAGCCTGAAACCATCAATCCCTTTTGACGTGTCTCCACTGGGTGCAAGCCAACGACGCGAAACCTCAAAAACATGATTTTTCACACCTTCGGGCATATTACCTTCGTAAGGAATTCCATTGATTCTTTCGCCCTTTATATCTAATTTTTTGAACTCAGGCATATAAGCATTTCCGTACCAGCCTGAATATGAAAATTCGTTTTCGGGCGTTTCAGGGTTATCAAAAGTATTAATGTTGTACCAATCTTTAAAAACTGATTTACTTTGATTTTTAAGAATATCCTGCCATGCCCAAAATAAAGTTCCGGTATGATTCCAAGAATAATCCATAATTACTTTTATTCCACGTTCATGACATTCTTGCACTATTTTCAGGAATAATTTATCAGCTGATGTCCATTGCCATGTTTTGGGTTCGGCAGGATTCTCCGACTTAATAATCCGCAAATCACCTTCAGGGTCAGGTCCAAAATTCACATCGATATGGTGGTAATAACGCGCATCGTATTTATGCAACGATGGTGCATCGTTCAGCGGATTAAAATAAATCGCTGTAATGCCTAAATCCTGCAAATAATCGAGTTTGTTTAAGACACCCTGCAAATCGCCACCGTAACGGCGATATTGCAAAAGTTCACTAAAAATTTTTTTTGAACCTTCCATCCATGAATCTTTTTTGAACCAATCCGATGTCCACGGCGTAATTTTCCAGTTTTCTGGCGTAAATATTTTCATGTCAGGTACATTCATTACATCAGGATACGGATCATTGGCAGTATCGCCATTCGAAAAGCGTTCCACGAATATCTGATACCAGATTACATCTTTTGCCCAAGCAGGAGGTTTATTATATACAGTTTGGCAAAAACTTTTCTGAAACAAAAAGAAATTTAAAACAACAAATAATAATAGTGCTCTTCTCATTTGATTCTAAACTTTATTTAATTATACTCATTTCAAAATTAAAGAAATGGAAATAAAAAACCTAAATAATTCATCATTTATGACTTATGTAAATTTGCAAACGTTTGCGATATAAAAAGTGTTTATTGCATTATTCAAATATTAATACCCAAAAAAAACTTTATACTTTTGTTTTTGAAATTCATTTACTGCAATAAAATAAATTTAAAATACAGCATGAAAAACACTTACAAAAAAATGAAAAAAACAGCGTTTATTCTTTTTTTATTCATTACTACTGCAATCAGTAATGCACAAATTGTAACTACAAACCCGGTAATTGTAACCGACGATTACAATGGAGTGGTTGAAGTAATTTTTGATGCAACACAAGGCACCGCTGGATTAAAAGATTATACAGGCGATGTTTATGCACATACCGGAGTTTTTACAAGTTTATCTCCTTCCACCTGGAAATATGCGCCTGCATGGGGCGATAATTCACCAAAGTATAAATTAAGTCCATTAGGTAACAACAAGTGGAAATTACTCATAACTCCAAACATAATCAGCTATTATGGTATTGCTGCCAATGAAACAGTTACCAAGCTGTGTTTCGTTTTTCGCAGTGCTGATAAAACCAAAGAAGGCAAAGACATCGGAGGTGCAGATATTTTCGTACCTGTGTATAAAGCCGGCTTAAATGTAATATTTTCATCTCCTTCGTCCAACAAAAGTGTCCCAACGGGTACGACAATTGATTTTTCTGTAGTATCTACGCAAGTTGCAAACATAAATCTTTATTTAGATAATCAGTTAAAAAAATCTGCCACATCAGCTTCGACTTTAAGTTATAGCCATACTTTCACATCACAAGGCGATTTTACTTTTGTCGCTTCAGCCACAGTAGGAGATAAGACTGTTTACGATACGGTAAAAATAAATGTACCAAAACCTGTAGTAAGTGAACCCAGACCTACAGGAGTACAACCAGGAATCAATTACATTGACAACAATACAGTTACACTTGTTTTACATGCTCCATTTAAATCAAGCGTTTATGTTGTTGGCGAATTTAACGACTGGACTAAGTTAAATGCATATCAAATGAAAAAAGATGGTGAATATTGGTGGTTAACAATAAGTGGTTTAACAGCCGGAAAACTTTATGCATACCAATATCTTGTAGATGATAACATTAAAATAAGCGATCCGTTTACAGAATTAGTCCTCGACCCTTGGAATGATAAATGGATAAATGAAAAATATCCTATATACCCCAATCTTAAACCCTATCCTGAAGGAAAAACCGAAGGTTTGGCTGCTACATTTCAGATAAACAAACCTACTTATAATTGGGAAGCGCCGAACTTTATCACTCCCAATCGGGAAAATATGGTAATATACGAACTTTTACTTCGTGACTTTACCTCAGAACGTTCGTTGGAGGCAGCTATTGAAAAACTTGATTACTTGAAAAATCTTGGAATAACAGCTGTAGAATTAATGCCCATTCAAGAATTTGATGGCAACAATAGTTGGGGGTACAATCCAAATCATTATTTTGCACCGGATAAAGCGTATGGTTCACCCGAAATGTACAAAAAGTTTATCGACGAATGTCATAAACGAGGTATTGCCGTAATTTTAGATATTGTATTGAACCATGCCACAGGTAATCACCCTTATGCAAAACTTTGGTGGAATGCTACCTTAAGTAAAACTACTGCTCAGAATCCTTATTTTAATGTTGATGCACCACATCCTTACAGTGTTTTTCACGATTTTAATCATACTTATACCGGCACAAAAGATCTATTCAAACGTATGATTCAGTATTGGATTACTGAATACAAAATTGATGGGTATCGGTTAGATCTTACGAAAGGATTTACACAAACTCAAAGTACAGAAGCTACTGCTTCAAATTATGATCAGTCACGAATTGATATATTAACTGAATATTATAACGCTGCCAAAGCAGTAAAAAGTGATGTAATGTTTATACTTGAACATTTTTGTACAGCAACTGAAGAAAATGCATTGGCTTACAAGGGAATGTATCTATGGCGAAATGTTAACAATGCATACTCACAGGCTGCAATGGGCTATCAGAGTGATAGTAATTTTAGCCCTATGAATGCCGGTCCTCGCCAATGGGTGGGGTTTGCTGAGAGTCATGATGAAGAACGCAACTTCTATAAAGTTAAAACTTACGGAACCGGAACACTTAAAACCGATTCAATTTTAAGATTGAAAAGAATCCCGTTAACAATTGCATTTAATGTATTAATTCCGGGTCCTAAAATGATTTGGGAATTTGGAGAATTGGGTTACGATTATTCAATCGATGCTTTTGGAGGAAGAGTAGAACCCAAACCTGTACCATGGAATTGGTTAAACCTCGAAAACAGAAGGGAAGCTTACAATGCAGTAAGTAAAATTATCACTTTACGTCGTCTTTATCCTGATGCATTTACAAAAGGTTCATTCGGATTAAACATTGCACAAACCGACTGGGCAAACGGAAGAAGAATAGCATTAACACATAATGATTTAAACATGGTTGCGTTAGGTAATTTCACTACAGGAACAATTACTGCATATCCAAATTTTCAAAAAACAGGTACATGGTATAATTTACTTACAGGTGAGGAACTGAATGTTACAAATACCGGTATGTCTATCACAATGCAACAAGGTGAACTATTAATTTTTACAGACCGTCAGGTGAATTTCCCGAATGCAATTGAAAAAAATGAAGTTGACAACAATTTGAGTATTGCATTTCCAACCATAACAAAAGGAATGGTGTATATCACCAATACTCAAACCTTGCAAAAAATTACACTACTCGATTTACAGGGTAAAGAACTCAAGGTAATCAGAAATGACAACGAAGTTGATTTATCCGACTATAGACCAGGCATTTACCTGATTAAAACTGAAAGTTTAAATGGAAGTAATTTTCAGAAAATAATCAAACAGTAAAAATTTCATTCAAATAGAAATCATAAAAAGCCTGATGGAAAAATTTCTTTCGGGCTTTTTTTGATTTCTTTATTGGTTATTATATTTTTCTTCAAGTATTTTACACATCTCGTTAAATTCCTTTTCATCAAAAGCATCACTGGTAATCCATATTTTTTTACCTGGATAAAAAGTAAATATTCCGGGAATTTTAACGACTTTCCTCTCTAGTAAAATCTGTAAACTTACCCTCGACAATCGTTTATGAATATTTAAATCGGTAATTTGATCGTATTCAATATGAAATCTATTTCTCTTTCTCCCTCTTAATATTATTAAATTATTTTCGTGAAGTTCAATTTGCTGAACGCCATTTATTATCCAATATATAACATCGGCAACCAACCATAAAACTAAAAGGGAATAAAGAATAACAAATGGCTTCAGACCACGCAATGTCCTGATCTGAAGCCATAAATATAAAATAACAGAGCCAAGTAGAGCCCCTGTAATATTTACACCCAGTAATTTCTTTAATTTACCTTTAATAATCATCAGTGCAAAATCACATTAATAATTTAAATCATCTGTCGGCAACGATATGCAAATTCATATCATAGTTACCGGAATTGTATGTAAATACAATTTGTACAATTTCCTTCTGAGGTTGAAGCTTGTTTACAAATGATATTACATAACCATCTCTCGAGTAATTAAAAGCATAATTTGAGCCTAAAGCATACTGCAATTTATCGATATATTCTTGCTGAAATTTTTCAGCTTGCTCCAATGTTATACCTGAAGTAACCGGAATAACAAAGTTGATAATATTCATACCTCTGTCCTCAATATAGCATTCTGAAAAACCAGTAGGATTAAATTTCGATTTAAAATTTTTGAATAAAGCAAAATCTGCCTCAATTTCTTCTGCTTTATGGGTTACAAATGCTGTTTTTGCATCAGCTATAAGTTTTCTAATATCTAAACTGAATTGTGTTGTATTCTGCTGTTTATCAATATAAATATATTCTGAATAAACTGGCTCAAATGCTGCATTTGAACCATATCCTTTTTTTTCTGCTGCAGCATATTCAAAAACAAGTTCATACGAATTGCCATATTTTTTTATACGAAATCCAGAATTATAATAAAGAAAACCTTTTTCGCCTTTACTTAACAAATCGACATGAAAAGTATTAAATAACGGTTCATAATAGCTTACAAAATCTATCGTACTGAAACATTTGCTAAGCACAGTTTTGAGTTCGTTAATTTTGATTTTGGCAGCATCTTCCGATGTAAATTTACCGAACTCTGAAGTATAAGTCATGGTTGAAGCAATTTTCTTCAGATAAGAATCCGTAGCTTCAGCAATTTCAATTGAGCTACCATACTTATACACAAGTGTTTCACTTTTCATTTCTGAAAGCCTAATATCGGCAAATTCCTTATCGGAACTTTCGATTATTTTCACAAGTGCTTGGCAGAATGGAATTTTTTCAGCTTTTG
>CAYNGF010000005.1:0-75703 GCA_964396515.1 uncultured Paludibacter sp. | reverse complement strand
GAGCAAATGGAGTTGTTATTATTACCACTAAACAAGCTCAGGGAGGAAAAACGCGTGTTTCTTATACCGGTTATATGCAAACCAAAAAGCTCTCAAAACGTCTTGAAGTTCTTAATCCTTATGAATATGTTTTGTTGAATTATGAATATGCTGCTTTAGGTGGCGAAGATGGGATAAAATCATTTGAAAAAACTTTTGGTGTTTATGGAGATATTGATTTGTATAAATACCAGAAAGGAATTGATTGGCAGGAAGATATGTTCGGTTCGAATGTTGTTTCGCATCAGCAGAATTTAAGTTTGACCGGAGGTAACGATAAAACAAATTTTTCGTTAAGTACAACATTTAACAGGGATGGAGGATTGATGGTTAACAACGACTACACCCGTTTTACAACCAATTTCAAATTAAATCATACCATATCAAAAAATCTGAAAGCTACTTTTAACCTCCGTATGGGAGATATAACAGTAAACGGATCTGGATCGTCAGGTGGAACATATAAAATACGTACTTCACAAGCTGTTACATCTCCTGCTGTACGAGGACTTTCTGATATGATTCAAATTGACCCTGCATTAATGACAGAGGAAGAATATGAACAATGGATTCGCTCCCAAATGTCGCTTTCTGAACAAGCACAGCAATATTGGAAACGTCGTACCGAACAAACATTCAATTTTCTTGGCGGAATTGACTGGTCAATACTTAAAGGTTTGACATATAGGGCTGAAGGTGGTTACGAGTATGGTTTTTACGACGTAAAAAATTATTGGGGACAATATACTACCAATGCTTCTTATGTGGATGGATTACCTTTGGTTGACTGGACAAAGACAAATGGAGCTAAAATGAGAATTGCAAACACGTTGACTTATGTGAGAAAATTTAATGATGTTCATAATTTAAATGTTCTTATCGGACAGGAACTAAATTCGGCAACCAGTAACAATTCTTATTTATATGCCACTGGTTTTGGAACAGACCTTACTCCCGATAAAATATTTGCCAATCTTGGTTTGGGTGGAGCCACTAAAAATCTTTCAAGTTCCGTGGCGTTGCCAAAAAATATGTTGTCCTATTTTGGACGTGTAGGATATAATTACAAAGAAAGATATCTTTTTACTGCTACATTCAGAGCTGATGGTTCATCGCGCTTCGCACCCGGCAATCAGTGGGGATATTTTCCGTCGGCTGCTGTAGCCTGGCGTATGATAGAAGAACCTTTTATGGAAAGTACAAAAAGTTGGCTTTCGAATTTAAAATTCCGTTATAGTTTTGGAGAGGCCGGTAACGATAAAATTGGTGGTGGACAATATAAGAAAACCTACAGCATTCAATCCACAAAAACGTATGGTTTAAATGATATTCAAAACAATTACTGGGGAACATCAAATACACAATTGCCTAATAAAGATTTAAAGTGGGAAACTTCGTTGACACAAAATATCGGTTTCGATTTTGGTTTCTTGAACGAAAAAATCTCCGGTACATTGGAATTTTATCAAAATACCAATAAAAATTTATTGCTCGAAATTCCCATTGTAGCTCCCGGTTATCGCACAACTTATAAAAATATAGGTCAAACTACAGGTAAAGGAGTTGAGTTAACATTAAATACGGTATTGATTCAGAAGAAAAATATATCGATTAGTGGAAACTTTAATATTTCATTAAACAAATCAGTTGTTGATAAGCTTGCAGATGGTATGACCTTACAGGAATATGCTTCGGGTTGGGCAGGTACAGATTTAAAAGGCTATTATGATTACCGCGTACAAGTTGGGGAACCCGTAGGGTTAATTTACGGTTGGGTTAACGATGGTTATTATACTACTGCAGATTTTGAGCAATATGATGCAGCAACCAAAAAATATATTCTTAAACCTGGAGTTCCTACTTGTGGTATGTTAGGAGGTAGAATTGGAACACGCCCGGGAACAGCTAAATTCAAAGATATTTCCGGAGCAAATGGTGTACCTGATGGCGTGGTAGATGATTATGACCGAACAATAATTGGTAAAACAGCGCCAATATCAATTGGTGGATTTGGTTTCAACGGACGTGTATATGATTTTGATTTTACAATGCTATTTAGCTATGTATATGGAAATAAAGTATATAATGCAAACAAAATAGCTTCGGCGCAACAATACAGAACAACCAACCCCAATTTATTGGGTTTTATGAATCAGGCAAATCGATATACTTATCTGAATAATGAAACAGGTGAAATTGTTACTGACCTTGAAACCCTGGCTCAAATGAATGAAGGTCCTAATGCCAAACAATATTGGTCACCATTTTCGTTTGGAAATGCCACTGTTTTGCCGCAATCGTGGGCAGTAGAAGATGGTTCATTCCTTCGGTTGCAAAACTTAACCATAGGTTATACTGTACCAAAGAAAATTTCACGAATAATTGGTACTGATCAATTCCGACTATATGGTACTTTCAACAACTTATGGATATTAACAAATTATTCAGGATACGATCCCGAAGTAAGTACGCCGGTTCGAGGAAGTTCTACTTCAGGCTTAACTCCCGGTGTCGATTATTCCGCATATCCCAAGAGTTTCTCATGGACAATTGGCTTGAATCTTACATTCTGATAATGTTTAACAATCAAAAATTCGTACAATGAAAATCAAATTATATTTTTCAGTCATAATAACTACACTTTTATTATTAAGTTCGTGTAGCGATTTTTTAGATCCTGTGTCAGAATCGAACTTCGATGAAACTTACGTTTTTTCGAATGCTGCTGATGCTAAAAAAATGGTGCTGGGCTCTTACGCTCTGTTCACGCAAGACTCATATACATCGCGTATGTCGAATGTGTGGTTGCAAAATACCGATGTAGAAGTTACTGCTCCTTCGGCTGCTCCCGATGGTTCACGACGTGATGTTTGGTCGCTTCAGGGTGGATTATTGACAGGATTTGGAGATATTAAAACCGCTTGGGATCATAACTATCTGGCTATCGACCGTGCAAACCAATGTATCGAAGGTATAATAAAAAGCCCTGTTGCCAATTCAAAAGAAATGAAAATGCTATTGGGCGAAAGTTATTGTTTGCGTGCTTATCGATATTTCCTGTTGATAAATTTTTGGGGCGATGTACCTTATTTTCGCGATGCAGCAAACGCCAGCATGCAACTGGATGTGCCAAAAACGGATAAAAACATTATTTATAGTGGCATGATACAAGATTTGGTGAATTGTGAACCCGATATGTTCTTTGCCGATGAATTCAGCGATGGAATTGAACGTATGAACCGAGAATTTGCAATTGGAATGATTTGTCGTTTAGGATTATTCAGAGCGGGGTACGGCACAACCAAAACCGGAGAAATGAAACGAGCCGACGATTACTTAAATGTGCAGACAAATGATAGTCTTGCTGTAAAATACACTTACAATGGTGTAACTAAAACCGCAAGAACTTCGGCTGAATATTATCAATTAGTTAAAGATTATGCGCAAAAACTCATCGATTTGAAGGGCCGTGAACTCACCGATTATGCAAAAGTTTTCTATAATCAGAATAAATGGATTAAACCGGTGAACGACGATATTCTTTACGAAGTTGCATTTGGAAATACCAACAGTGGCGGCGATGTGGGATGGTGTGTTGGAGTTCCTGTAACAGGTGGCGCTTATGGAACAACTACAATTCAGGTTGGTTTTACGCCCACATATTATTTTATGTTTAACCCAAAAGATAAACGCCGCGATGTAACCATCACCAGAGTAAGTTATACGAATGAAACCGAACAAAACGCACTTGGAGTTACAAGTTTAGCCGTAGGGAAATGGAATCGGTTGCTGTTAAATACTGCTCCCGGTGCTTCATCATCAAAAGGAACCGGAATAAACTGGCCACTAATGCGATATTCCGATATACTTTTAATGTTGGCTGAAGCAGAAAACGAGCTGAACGGACCTACACCTTTAGCTAAAAATATGCTGAAGAAAGTACGCGCCAGAGCATTTGATCCGACTGACCATGCCGAATTTGTTGAGAATTACGTTAATAATCTTAGTTCAAAAGAAGCTTTCTTCAATGCAATAGTTGATGAACGCGCCTTAGAATTTGGTGGCGAAGGTTTACGTAAATTTGATTTGGGACGCTGGAATATATACGGTAAAAAAATTGTTGAAACGAAAACAAAACTTGATAACATGGGTAAAGCTGCTCTTGATCTTGAACTTGAAAATCCGGAAGTAGCAAAATATGTTGGTTTGGCAAAGAAAATTTACTACGTAAAAAGTAGTAACGGAAAAATTACTTTCCTAAATGATATTTATGAACCTTCAGGTCCCGAAATTGATAATTGGACATCGATATATGGAACTTTAAGTACTGTCAATTGGTGTACCAGTCTGTACAAAAAAGTAACAGCTACAGATGGTACTATAACTTATGAAACTGCCGATTATACAGCCCGTTGCTGGAGAGGTTATAAAGATCCAACAGGTGTTTCTGCTGTTCCCTTCTTATTACCAATCAGCAGTCAAACTGTGGCTGCCAGTAAGTATTTAACCAACGATGGTTATGGTTTAGTGTTAACAAATTAATAAATGAAAATCATGAAAAAAATAATTGATATTACCAGAACACTACTGCTGATTTCTTTATTATCAGTGATTTATACTGGTTGTACTCCCGAAGAAGATATACAGTCGGCTGACAGGTTGTTTCGTCCCATTGTGAAAGAAACAGTATTGGGAATGACATGGGCGCAATTGTCATGGGACAAATATAAGGGTACAAAGCAATACGAAATTGATTTATCAGTAGATACTTTTAAAACAATTTTAAGATCACAAAGAACTGACAGTGTGAGAATTACATTTTCAAATTTGGAATTTGATACAAATTATCAGGTTCGAATTCGTGCGGTTGGCGATTCAATTGTAGCATCGGGCGATACCATACGTTCATTGTTCAATACGCTCAATTTTAAAACATTGGATTATCCAACATTAATGCTCACACCCACATCTTCCGATTTGCTCGATAAGTCCATACGGGTGAAATGGACTTTATCATCAATGGTTTACAATCGCATTGATGTAATGGTTACTAAAGATTCAGTTTATAAGTCTGTTGTTCTTACCGATGCTGATAATTTAGCCGGAGAAAAAATTATTACAGGACTGCAAGCATCAAAAACTTATATTGTTAAGATTTTTTCGAACAATGAATATAAAGGCAAGAAAACTTTCAAAACAGTCGCATCACAGATTTTCGAAGGCGATGTAGTTGATTTAAGAGATATTTCTGACGAGTCGGCATTAAATAAAATAACGCAGGCATATATCGATAGTCTTGCCGGTGTTTATCCTAACGGGTTTAATCTGGTTTTATCAGGAGGTACTAAGTATAAATTGCCTACAATAAATATTCCTGTATCGATGAATATAGTTACAGGTTTAAGTTTTAAAGGCAAAGCTATCATGGCTGTAAACGGAAGCTTTGGAATTAAAGCTGCAACAAATGTAGGTTTTGTAAAAATTGAAAAAGTATTTTTTACTGAAGGTACTGATGTCGGAAAATTGAGAACTGATGCCAATTTTGGCGGAACCTATTTGTTTAACTTAAATCAGGCTGATGGAAATGTTGGTTCAGTGACAGTTGAAAATTGTGAAGTTAAATATAAAAGAGGTTTTGTTCGCTTACAAACATCTGCTAAAATCGATCTTTTAACTATTAGCAATACAATAGCTGATTCAATAGGTGGTTACGGTATTGTAAATTTGGATAATGCTGCTTCTATGGTAACTGATTTGGTGTTAAAAAATTCAACTTTTTCACATTTCGATGGTTATCTCTGTAGAAACATTAAAACTTCAGCATCACCCAATTCAATTTATGTTGAAAATATTACAACATGTTATGCACCTGCTTCCACAAGATATTTCTTTGAGTTGACTGCTGGAACCTATCCCGGTGGTGTTACAATTAAAAACTCAATATTTGGCAGTGTAAAAGATGCAGGTACAACCGTACACGGACTACGCACTCTATCTACGAATGTGAATATTGATAACTGTTTCAAAACATCCGATTTGGTTTGGACTGTGGCAGCAGGAGCTACTGAGCCTACTTATCCTATTCCATGCACTGAGCTTGGTAAAACTTCGGCAGAAATTTTTGCCGATCCTGCCAAAATGAATTTCAAAGTAACAAACACAGCTTTAGTTAAAAAAGCAGGCGATCCTCGCTGGTGGTAATTCTTTTCAAATTAAGAAAGCATAAGTAATTTTTTACTTATGCTTTCCTAAACTATTTTTCGTTCAAAATTAAAAATTTACTTTTTAATTCTCATTTTCTTTGAGAATCAAGGTTTTACATTTAAAAAAATGAAATACTTATCAAGACTAATACTCATATTATCAGCAATTTTTATGATTGCAAATATATCTGAAGCAAAAATATATAATTATGAGTATCTATATAAAAATCTGCCTTTTGAGATGCCAAAAGTTCAAAAGCCTGTTTTTCCAAAAAATGTCGTATCAATCGCCGATTGTGGTGGCGTTGGAGATGGCATTACATTGAATACCATGGCGTTCGATAATGCAATGAACAAGTTGGCAGACAAGGGTGGTGGAACTCTCCTGGTGCCATTTGGAGTTTGGTTTACAGGCCCGATAGTTTTTCAATCGAACATTAATCTTAATCTTGAAAAAGGAGCAATCATACTTTTTACTCCCGATAAAACACAATATCCGCTTATTAAAACATCATTCGAAGGACAGGAAACCCGCCGTTGCCAATCGCCAATTTCAGGGAAAAATCTCACAAATATTGCTATCACAGGACATGGCGCTATAAACGGATCAGGTGAAGCCTGGCGACCGCTTAAAAAAGGTAAAGTAACCGATGCACACTGGAAAGCAGTTTTAAAATCCGGTGGAGTATTGGCAAGTCCTGATTTTTGGTTCCCCTCCGAAAGTGCGTTAAAGGGACAGAAATTTAGTGAGCAAAACCAGAATGTACCTCGCAAAGTAATGACCGATTCTGATTGGGAATCAATTCATGATTTTCTACGTCCGGTAATGGTTAGTTTTATCAATTGTAAAAACGTGTTACTTGAAGGCGTTTTGTTCGAAAACTCACCAAGCTGGAATATTCATCCTTTGATGTGTGAAAATGTTATAGTAGATGGTGTGTTTATTCGTAATCCGGCGTATGCTCAAAATGGCGATGGTTTGGATTTGGAATCGTGCAAAAATGCGATAGTTGTAAATTCTACACTCGATGTAGGAGACGATGCTATATGTCTAAAATCGGGTAAAGATGCCGAAGGACGCAAACGTGGCCGACCAACCGAAAATGTAATTGTGGATAACTGTACGGTTTTCAAAGGTCACGGAGGTTTTGTGGTTGGCAGCGAGATGTCGGGCGGAGTGCGCAATATTTCGGTAACAAATTGCAAATTTATAGGTACCGATGTAGGTCTGCGCTTCAAAAGTAACAGGGGACGAGGAGGTGTTGTTGAAAATATATTTATCGAAAACATAAGTATGTTCGATATTGTTACTGATTCATTCCTTTTCGATTTGTATTATGGAGGAAAATCGGCCAGTGAAAACCTTGAGGACAATGATGAAGCAAATCAGGTAGCCGAGTTGAAACCTATGGATGAAACCACTCCGATCTTCCGAAATATATTTGTAAAAAATATTGTGTCACGTAATGCACGAAGGGCAATGTTTTTCAATGGTTTGCCCGAAATGAATATTAGTAATATACATGTTGAAAATGCCAGTTTTTCATCACTTATTGGCGCTGAACTTTCCGAATCGGACGGAATCACGCTTAAAAATGTTTATGTAGAACCTAAACAGGGACCGGCATTCATTTTCAACAATGTAAAAAATCTGAAAGGTGATCAATTAAGTTATCCCGAAAAGCTTGCACAACCTATAGATATTAAGGGAAAAAACTCCCGAAATATCAATATTCAAAAATAATCAGACAGACAATTTTAAATTAAAAATCTCTATTTATTCAACAACAAAAATTTTATTATCATGAAAACAAAAATTACTTTTTTAATGGCGCTATGCCTTTTGGCAATCAGCAATGTATGGGCAACAAAAAGCATCGTTACAGATGTGGATGGTTTTAATTCAGCTTGGGGAACAGTTGATACTATTCAGGTAGCTGAGGGTACATATACCTTTAATATTTCAAATAAAACAATTACAGCAAATACTGTAATAATTGCCGATCCTGCTGCGACTAAAAAACCTGTCCTGGAAAAGATAATGTTTTTATTTGGCAATACCACCGGATATTCTTTTGAAGTTAACGGCATCGAAGCATATTGGGATCTTGAAGGAGCATCTCCGGTTACAGCATCGCGTTATTTTATTCAAGCTACTGCCGGAAGTATTACAATTCCTTTAATTAAAATTGTCAATTGCAATCTTCATGGTTATAGTCGTGCATTAATTCGTATGGATAACTCATCGAATATTGCAACTTTAACTTCGTTAATTATTGACAATTCCATAATTAGCGATATGGGTATGGACTCTCCTGGTTACAGTATTTTGGCTCTTAAAACCGCAAAAGTGGCTGCTGCAAGTATTACAAATTCCACATTCTACAGCTGCAAAAATGGTGTTTGGTACACTGAAAAAACTGATTTTCCAATAACATTTAATATGGAAAAATGCTGTATTATTAAAGTAAGTAGTACTAGCAGCAAATTATTATTTAATGCAAATACAAATGCAGGTTCAGTTTATACGTTAAAAAACAGCATTATTTCTGATTCTTACGATGGAACAAACACAAATATGGTATCAAAGTTAAGCTCTCACACGAATCATATTGATAACGTAATTTACGGAAATAACCTACCTGATGAGTTGTTTACCAACACCACACTCACAACTGACAACAAAACTCTTACAAACTCATTTTCTTATAATTATCCAGCATTAACTATAACTACTGATCCAAACACCATCAACAACGTTGGTGACCCGCGCTGGAAAATTAACGAAGTTTGGACTACAACGCCCGTGGAAAACAGCATCGATGCAAAAGTATTTGTAAGCAATGGAACTATTGTGGTTAACAATTTACCGGCTTACACCACAGTTGAAGTTTACAGCATAAACGGTCGCAAACTTTACTCAGCAAATGCTGTAAGCGAAACCATGCTTATTCCTGTAAGTGAACGAAATGCCATTGTACGCGTAGCAGCTAACGGCACAAGCCAGACTTATAAAGTAGGATTTTAAATTTTAAATAATTTCTTTAAAACCAGAAACCTGACAGGAAATTGTAGGTCTGTCAGGTTTTTTATCATCATTTATGTAACTAAATTAAAACGACACGCAAAAAAAGTCAATTTTTCCCATCATATTTATTTACAAAAACTTATTTTTGAAACTGAATTATAAATCTAAAAAATTATATCCATGAAAAAATTCATTACACTACTGAGTTTAATTTTGATTTCGTGCTTTTCTAACCTGAAAGCACAAACCGTAAACACAACTACCGATGTTTTCTGGCCTTTTGGAACTGGAACCGCTGATCAGGTTGCTACTTATACAGCCGGCACGGAAGGATATTTCAATCCTGATTATTTTACCGTTGCCAGCAATCTGAAACTGCTCGATAAACGAACCACTTACACTATCGACTACACACGCTTTCAACCGATTGTTCAGAACAACAATCCCACAGATGCTGATGTAGTAACTTTCGGAATTAGACCCAAAACCGGACTTAAATTCAAACCAACCAGAGTTTCGTTCAATTGCCAGCGTTATGGCACCGATGGCGGAAAAATTGATGTAAAATGGAGAACTTCCGATGGTACTGAAACTATCCTTCAAACCGGGATTCTTCCTGCTCGCGATAATTCCGGTGCTGCAGGCTTTGTCGATATCGATTTGACAACATTTTCAATACCTGCTACGGCAACCGAAGGTAAACTTATGATCTACATTTACAGTTTGGGAATTACAAAACAGGTTGGTTTAGCTAACATTAAAGTTTCAGGTGCGTTAACCGGCGAACTTGCCAATGTTACAACTTATACGCTTACAACCCAAGTTTCACCTTCCGGTGCAGGTTCAATCACAACGAATCCTGTTGGTACAAGCTTCGATGCCGGAACTGACATTACACTTACAGCCAAAAGAAATTTTGGTTTTAATTTCTCGCATTGGGAAAATGCCGAAGGGGCAAATGTTTCATCACAAAGCGTTTATACATTCAAGTTGAATGAAAACACATCGCTAAAAGCAATTTTCACTCCCATTAATACTTACGAATTAAAGATGAATACTGAAGGCGGAGCTAAAACTTATATGATTTCAGTTTCGCCTGCTCCAACCGTAGTAACCGGAAAAAATATGTACGAAGAAGGCACCAATGTTACACTCACGGCATCAAACAACGATATTCTTACATTTACTAACTGGGAAAACAACGAAACCAATGCCGTAAGAACAATTTCAATGACCGAAAACAAAAACATTACAGCTGTTTATAGCGCTATAGATTATTTAGCTGCTTGGGATTTCTATATGAGTGGCGCAAGTGGTCGCGCTGCCGATTTTGCTTCGAATGCCGAAAATGAAGCTTCAACACTTGTGTTACGTTTGGCTGATGGAACAACTTCGAGTTGGCTCGACAAATCGCAAATGGCTGCCGGTGGTTACGAAGGGGCTCCCGCTGCCGTTAACTGGAAACCTTTGGCAGATAAATATTATTATCAAATAATGGTAAATGCTACTGAATTTACCAACTTGTCGGTAAAATCATCCATGTTGTTTAATTATAATGCATATTCCGTACAAAAAGTAGAATACTCTCTAAACGGCACGGAGTTTACAACACTTGGACAGATAGAGATGACCAATGCAAAAGTTTGGTATAACGCAACATTTGCACTACCATCAGCAGCCGATCATGCCCCAAAAGTTTATATTCGATGGATTCCCGATTATAACTCAACGGTTGTTGGAACTGCTTCGAGCAATGATGGAACTTCAATATCTGGCATTTATGTGTTTGGCAAAAAAGAAGTGCCCAACGATGGAATTGCTCCGGTTTTAATTTCAACTGTTCCTGCAAATAATGGAACAGGCGCTTCTACTACTGGAAAAATCGTATTGAATTTCGATGAAAAAGTGCAGGTGGCAGATGGTACAAAAGCCTTATTGGGTTCGAAAGAACTAACGCCGGTCGTTTCCGGAAAAACAATTACTTTTAGTTATACCGGACTTGATTATAATACTGCTTATACTTTTACACTTGCAGCAGGAAAAGTTTCCGATTTGTCGGGCAATACTTTGACCACTCCGATAAGCGTCGCTTTTACTACCATAAACCGACCTACAGTTACAAAAAAACTGTTCGACTTTGTTGTAGGAAGAGATGGAGATTTTAAAACTGCACTTGCTGCTGCTAAGGCTGCTCAGTCAAGCGGAAATCGTTTTTATATTTTCTTCCCTGATGGCGAATATAACATTGGTACGAATACAGGCGATGCTAATCAAATGACTACTATTAATGTACCTAATCTTTCGTTGATCGGACAGAGTAGTAATGTGTTGGTATATAATCAGTCGCTTACAGAGGCTATAAATACTACAGCTACAATGTATTTTACTTCCACAAGCTCGAACAATTACATGCAGGATATTATTTTACGCAATAAAATGGACTTCCGTACAGGTACACTTAAAGGGCGTGGTGTGGCACTTTGGGATCAGGGAAATAAAAATATTTACAAAAATGTAAAATTGCAAAGCAATCAGGATACTTACTATAGTGGCAGTGGACGATCGTATTTCGAAAATTGTGATATTCACGGTACGGTTGACTTTATTTGTGGTGGTGGCGATATTTTCTTCAACGAATGTTTGATTTATCTCGAAGAAAGAAGTGGAAATGTGATTACTGCTCCTGCTACAAGCAGTAATTGGGGTTATGTATTTAATAATTGTACCATTGATGGTTATGCTATAAACAACAACGGATACAGACTTGGTCGTCCGTGGAGTAATGCCCCCAAAGCCGTTTATCTGAATACTACTATGAAAGTGCTGCCAATTTCTTCGGGTTGGGGCGACCCGATGAACGTAGTTCCTGCTGTTTTTGCCGAATATAACAGTATGACCACTAATGGAGCTCCTATTGATTTAAGCGGACGCCGAACGACTTACACCAAAGATGCCACTACAGTTGTGCTTAATCCGGTACTTTCACCTGCCGAAGCTGCCAATTACACCATCGAAAATGTATTGGGTGGAACCGATGCATGGCAGCCAAAACTCTATACCGATCAGGCTGCTGCACCGGTAATTTCAATATTGGGCAACAGAATTGTATGGGACGATAACAATTACGTACTTTGCTGGGCAGTTTTCAGAGATAATCAGTTCGAAACTTTTGTAACTTCCAATTATTATGAAATTCCCATTCCGATTGGTAAATCAGCTAATGGAGCATCGATGTACACCGTAAGAGCAGCCAACGAAATGGGTGGCTTAAGCGCACCATCAAATGCTGTTGAATTTACAACTGCTGTTGATAAAGTTAATTATAATGCAATAGTTATCGGCGAAGATTATTTCACTATAGAAGGTAAAAAACTGATAAATTTTGAAGGTTACAAAGGTGTAGTACTGAAACGCACTTTGTATTCCGATGGAAAAATTAAAACTGAGAAAATCATGAAATCAGAGTTTTGATAAAATAAGTAATTGTCAACGAAACAGCCTTGAAGAATTTTAGGGCTGTTTTGTTTTAGACGGTTATAAACTCACATAGCATTCATATATTATTGTTTTAATGTAGAATTCCAGACTTTAACTGATTAGTTTTTTGATAAATCTAATGAAGCATAATTTTTACACTCTACCTTCAAAAATAAAAAAAATAAAAATATGAGAATCTTTTAATTTTGTAGTTGATCAAAATTTACAGAAAAATAAAACTCTACAGGAGAAGTAAAATTACCTATATTGGACAAAACTCAATTTAACAAAACTAAATAATGGATTAAGGTTGATTTGTTTTCGTAAATAACTGAATATGAATAAACCAATTTTATAAAATTGAAGTTTCTGAAAACTTTCGCAAGTCAGTGAATGTAAAAGTTCAAAAATTGTTTTATTGTAAAAAAAATCTATATCTTTATCCCTTGAAAATCTGATAATGTGATTTATTTTTACAGCTTATATACAGAAAATCATGGAAAAACACAGACCTACCATTATTGATTTACTGAATGAAAGCGTTGAAAAATACGCAACTAATCCGTTCTTATGGGAAAAAGTAACGAATGAATATACTTCTACAACTTACGAAGAAACTCGTCAACAGGCGCGAATGGTTGCTGCAGGTTTATTGTCGTTAGGTGTAAAAAACGGCGAAAAGATAGCTTTGCTGTCCGAAGGGCGCAATGCATGGATTATCAGCGAATTAGGTATTCTATATACCGGAGCTACTAACGTTCCGTTGTCAATCAAACTTGAAGAAAGCAACGACCTTATTTTCAGGCTTGTACATTCCGAATCAAAAATTCTATTTGTTTCCGGTAGCCAACTAAAAAAAATCAGAACGATAGCACCATTGTTACCTGACATCGAGAATGTAATTGTAATAGATGAACAAAATTCGTACGAAGAAAAGGAAATGCCGCTGAGTGAATTAATTAAAAAGGGCGTGGGATTTCTGAAAAAATATCCGGATAGTGTTGATGAAAGAGCAAAAACTATTCAACCTGACGATGTTGCAACCATTAGCTATACATCAGGCACAACCGCTGATCCCAAAGGTGTAATGTTGACCCACAGAAACTACACTGCTAATGTGGAACAGGCATTAACATTAATGACCATTCCGCCTACATTTAAAACATTGATTATACTTCCGCTCGATCATTGTTTTGCGCATGTGGCAGGTTTTTATAGTTTTATGGCTTGTGGAGCAAGTGTGGCTACTGTTCAATCAGGAAAAACGGGAATGGAAACGCTAAAAAACATACCCATAAACATCAAAGAAATTAAGCCAAATTTGTTATTAAGCGTACCTACGTTGGCAAAAAACTTCCGTAAAAATATCATTTCAAATATTCATGCCAAAGGGCCGGTAGTAACATGGCTTTTTAATACTGCCATGAATATGTCTTATTCATACAATAAAGAAGGGTACAACAAGGGTAAAGGTCTGCAGATTCTAAAAAAGCCTCTTTTAAGTCTTTTCGATAAGATATTGTTCAAAAAAATTCGAGAAGGTTTTGGCGGAAATCTCGAATATTTCATTGGAGGCGGAGCTCTGCTCGATATCGATTTGCAGCGGTTTTTTTATGCTGTTGGTATGCCTATGTTTCAGGGTTATGGACTTTCAGAAGCTACACCCATTATTTCTTCAAATGGACAAAAACGTCATAAACTTGGCTCATCGGGTTATTTGGTACAACCGCTTGAACTGAAAATTTGCGATGACAATGGAAATTCGCTTCCCAATTATCAGAAGGGTGAAATTGTGATAAAAGGCGAAAATGTTATGAAAGGATACTACCGCAACGAAAAATCAACAGCCGAAACAATAAAAGATGGTTGGTTGCACACCGGCGACATGGGTTATATGGATAATGATGGTTTTCTTTATGTTTTGGGAAGGTATAAAAGTTTGCTGATTTCAAGCGATGGCGAAAAATACAGTCCCGAAGGAATTGAGGAAGCTATTGTAGAAAACTCATATTTTATCGATCAGGTTGTACTTTACAATAATCAGAATCCTTTTACAACAGCTATAGTAGTTCCAAATAAGGAAGCTTTGAAACGTTATGTCCATCGTAAAAAACCTGATTTAAATTGGGATTCAATCGAAGCAAAGGAAATTGCGCTAAAAAAACTACAACGTGAAATAAACGAATACCGTAAGGGCGGAAAACATGAGGGCATGTTCCCTGAACGTTGGTTGCCAAGCACAATTGCAGTAGTAGGTGAACCTTTTACTGAACAAAACGGTTTGGTGAACAGCACTATGAAAGTGATTCGAAGTAAAGTAGAAGAACGATATGCTGACAGAATTGCACTAATGTATGAACCTGCAGGAAAAGAGATTGTAAATCAGACAAATATTGATGCTTTAAAGTGAATATTTTTTAAAGTTGTAAATATTAAAATGAATTATTTACTAAGACATTTTTTACTCAACAGATTTTTCCCGAAAACTTCGATGAAGTTTATTACTGTACTTTTTTTTGTCCATTCCCTGTTTTTGGGAGCGCAAACTAATTTCAGTTTTAAACACAACAGTCACTATTATTCTGAAGGTGTCAGAGGTTTAGCAACTTCCGATGGCAATTATATAGTTGCCGGTAATATTGATGTATTTATCAGAACGGATACTATTGTGCTTGATTGCGAAGATTGTAAAATTCCTTACGATACAATTTTTCAGGACATCATAACATCTGATATTCTTATTGTAAAAACGAATGTTTCGGGTAACGTGGTTTGGTCGGTTCAGTTGGGCAACGAAGGGAATGATAGATGTTATAACATTTATGAAACTCCTGATCGGGGTTTTCTTGTTTGTGCCACCGATAGCAGTAATACCGGAAGAATTCTAAAACTTAATAATTTCGGAGAGATGGTTTGGGATAATCGGCTCGAACTTCACTTTCCGAAGCAAATAATCAATGTTGGAGAAAATTTTTTGGTGCTCGGAACAACTTCACACTTACTCAATGGCACGGACAGTGATATTTATATTCAAATGATTGATGCATCGGGTATGCAAAAATGGAAAAAGTATCTTGGGTTGAACGGTAAGGATGAAGAACTTACCGGAAGTTATAACGAAACATTCAAAGCGGCATGTAAAGGACCCTACGATAATATTTTTGTTGCCGGAAAAAGAAAAAATGACATTGTGTGGTTTGATATAGATTTTGATGGCGTTCAGCTTGCAAGCGGTACAATTGGTGATGATGGTGTTGACGAACCAATAGAAATTGCTCTTTCAGAGGATTTGAACTATGTAATTTTACTTAACTATGCTCCGATTCCGGTGCTAAAAACTCAACCTCGCCTTATGAAAATAAATACATCAGGAGAAATAATTTCTGAAATTGCTTATTTCGATAATGTTTTGTACGATAAAGCAATGTCATTAAGTGCTTTATCCGATGGAGGTTTCCTTATTAACGGGTTGCAAAACTCAAATGTTCCATCCGTTAGTGTACTATATAATCTTAAAGTTAATGCTAATGGCATTCCACAATGGATTGATAACAAACCCTACGGAAATGAGGCTTATTGCATGCCGGCCAATGCATTTATGACTTCAGATAACCGGATTTTTGAAACCGGAACAACAGTTACAGGCAGATTTACTTTTGCAGAACGAACAGTAAATACTACGTATAATAACGTGGATTTTAATCCTGTAACCCGCACAGGAATATTCCCAAAATTACAGCTTAAATACAGTGTTTTTCCTAATCCTGCAAAAGATTATTTAAGGTTACAATCTGAATTTCTCAGTGCTGGAACTTTTTCGCTTTACTTGCCTGATGGAAGAAAAGTTTTAAATACAAATTTAAACAGCACTGAAAATCAGGTTTCACTTGCAGGTATCCATCAGGGTGTTTATCTCTACCAATTTACTTGTACCGATGGTATTTTTACCGGTAAAATTATTGTTCAAAAATAAAATTACAACCTTTTTATTTTTTTATGAAATTGCGGATTTTTTTAATAATACTTAATTTGCTGATGTATGCTCCTTTTTTTGGACAGAACATTCCGGAATTTCCTTCCGTTGTAGAGTTTCCTGTCCATCGAACAAAATCAGCAAAACATAGTGTCGTTCGCAGTACTGATGGTTATATGTGTTCACCAAAGGGAACATATCGGGGCTTGGCAATATTTGTAAATATCATTTACGATCAGGCACATCCCGATACCATACGAAAATATTCTTTACCAGCAACTTACTGGAAACCTGATACTACATTTAGTATTAATATGTATCCTCCAGCATATTTCACACAAATATTTGATGTGAAGAAAAGTGATAATTATAGTGGTATAATTACAAAATTTTATGCGGAAAGTTCATTCAACCAATTACATTTGCTGGGCGATATGATGGTTGTAAACATTCGTCAGTCACAAATTACACCCGATAAACCGGCATCCGATTTTACGCTTTTCAACCTAATGGATGCTGTGGCTGAACAAATTAACCGTAACGGTGGCGTGAAAACTATCTATGGTTACAACAATATCAGCGATTATGACCGTTCTTCGTTTGCAGGTTTGGACAACGACCGTCCTGATGGAAAAATTGATATGATTCATTTTGTGCTGCGAAATACCTTTATACGTAATAATATTATCAATTATGGTAGTGCAAATCCGGGCTCGGGATATTCCGGGTTTGGTGTTTGTCCGCGTATTCCTATCAAAATCGGGAATGTCTATTGTGGGTATAATCTTGGAAGTTATCAGTGTGTGGGAGGTGGAGATATCACATCAAGTTCCCGCGGAATTTGGGGACACGAAATAGCACATTATTTTTTGGGAGGAAACGAGTTTCATACATCAGGAGGAAATCATACAGGCGACTATACTTTCATGCCTCAAACATTTATAGGAACTCAAATGGGTTATGGTTTATTTGGTGGAGGTATTACAAGTTGTAATGGTTACGAACGTTGGCGACTTGGTTGGCAAAATCCCACGAATAATGCTTTTGCTATAGCTTCCAACAATCAAAATGCTGATATAGAGAAATTTGAAGGAGAGAAAATATTTACTTTGCGCGATTTTGTAACCTATGGTGATGCTATCCGTATTAAATTACCTTATAAAGATAATCCGGAATCCTCCAATCAGTACATTTGGCTTGAAAATCATCAGTGTGGCAAAAACGGAAAAATTGACGATATCATTTATTCTAACCCGGGTACTTGCCGCGATATTAAGGGTGCTGGAATTTATGCATATTATCAGGTAGGTAAAGATATTCTCGAAAGTGAGTACGATAGCATTGTTTTCCCAAAAAATGAAAAAGATAATCTACGAATGATAAGTGCTGAAGGAAATTTCGACGCAATTTACATTAATAAAGTGGAGGATTGCTTGCGCTATTGCGGTGGCAATTGCCGACCTCAATACGAATACATTTCCGAAAACGTTTTCACGGGTGTAAATGATCTCACCGAAGTTTATCCGGTAAATTTATTTACTGATAAACTTCAATATTCCAGTAGAATGCAATATTTGGGTTCGAAAATAAAAAACAGTGTCGTGCAAAACAATCTTCCTTTCATTTATGATGATTACGATGCATTTAAACCTACGGTAAATGAGGCTGTAATGGACATTAGCACAAACCCTGCCGCTGTAAACACCATAACTTATTATTCCATACAAAATACCCGTGTGGGCGATTCGCTTACTTTTAAGGCAGTGGACAGTATAAGAAATACTCGTAAAATTTATCTCACAGGTTTGAGCATTCGTATGATTGATCCCAATCCTACTGAAACTGGTATGAAAGCTTACACAGTAAAAATCAGATGGGACGATTATGACGTGAAAAAAGATGTTGTCTGGAAGGGCGATATTGTGCTGAAAGAAAAATTAAATGTACTTGAAGGCAGAAAAGTAAGTTTACGTCAAAGTCGATCTGCGAATCAGATATATTTAGATTCTGTTTCGGGCTGCTTTTCACCTCCAACTTTTTTTACTTGCGAAGCAGGTTCTATTTTAAATATGTTTGAGCAATCTGTTTTTGAACTAAATGATAAAAGTTCACTTATTATAAATGATAATGCTACGTTTACGATAAGAAACGGAGCAAAACTGATTGTAGAATCTGGTTCTACTCTATTATTGAAAGAAGGAGCAAATCTTAATATAGAAGGCGATGGAAAACTAATTATCAAATCAGGAGCATATTTTTGTGCCCATCCGGGTTCAATAATCGCTTTGCCTGACGGAAGTAGTGCAATTGAATTTGATTCGGGTGCTTTAACAGGTGTTAATCCGAATATTTTTTCTGAAACCGAATGTAAGTTGTAAATTCCTGTATGCCTGTGTTTTATATTAATGGTTACTACCCATAGAATTTATTGTGCTAAATCCCCTGATAGCTTTTTATTTTAATTGGTTTTTAAACAATAAAACTGAATTTCTTTTAAAATCATGTATTTCATAATAACCCTTAACTAAGTTTGAAATTTAAGAGTAGCATACCTATTTAATGGGGAAAAGATGAAAAAATAATCAAAAAAGTGCACTATCGCTTTTCTGATATTTTTGTCTGCATTAACAAAAAGTATTTTATTTACTTTTGAATGCAGATTTTATTTTTTTTCTATTACAAGCAATCCTTCAAACTTCAAAAATATGAGAAAAATACTCACTTTCTGGTTTTTATTTCTTTTTACTATAGCATCAACAGCTCAGGTTTCGTTTGGAAAACCCGAAAAACTGATAAACAATTGGAAGTTTTCGTTGGGCGATACTAAAGATGCATCAGAGCCCGGTTTCAATGACCGACGTTGGCAAACAATACATTTACCGCACGATTGGAGTGTACGCGGATTTCTAAGTCCTTCACTTTACAGTTGTACAGGTTACCTTCCGGGTGGAATTGGTTGGTATCGTAAAACCATTTTGATTCCTGAAAACCGTCGCAACGAAAAGGTGTACCTTTATTTTGAAGGTGTTTATAATCGCAGTGAAGTTTATATAAACGGAAAATTGCTTGGGAAACGCCCCAATGGCTATATTTCATTTATGTACGATGCCACACCTCATGTTGAATTCGGAAAGGAAAATGTAATTGCCGTTAAGGTAGATCACAGTCAGCAGGCTGATTCGCGTTGGTACACCGGCTCAGGTATTTATCGCGACGTGTATCTTATTTATTCTTCTCCGTTGCATATTTCTCAATGGGGTGTTTATGTTTTTCCCGAAGTAAAATCAAAAAATCAAGCTACGTTAAATGCTACAATTGATATAGTTAACAATACAACTGTACCTGCAAATGTTACCATAGTAAATGAATTGATCGCACCAGATGGTAAATCGGCAGGCAAAAGCACCTCCAAAGTTAAAGTCGATGCAGGAGCTACTGTTGTTGCTTCTTCCAAAATTGATGTAAAGAATCCTGTTTTCTGGAGTCTAAGTTCACCATCTTTATATGTGCTTAACACAAAGATTTTTCAAAACGGAAAGCTTATTGATGAAACATCAACCAAAACAGGTATTCGCAAATTTACATTCGATCCCAACAAAGGCTTTGCGTTGAATGGCGAGTGGATGAAAATGAAAGGGGTGTGTTTGCATCACGATGCCGGTGTACTTGGAGCAGTTTCATTCAAAGAGGTATGGAAACGTCGGCTTTTGTCTTTGAAAGAATTGGGTTGTAATGCTATACGTACAAGTCATAATCCGCAGGCGCCTCATCTCTATGAAATTTGCGACGAAATCGGGTTGCTTGTTTTGAACGAAGCTTTCGATGAGTGGGAATTTCCAAAACGCAAATGGCTCGAAGGTTGGAATGTGGGAACCCCTGGTTTTCAGGGAGCTTATGACTTTTTCGAAGAATGGGGTGAACGTGATTTAGCCGATATGGTACGCCGCGACCGCAATCATATATCCATTTTTGCATGGAGCATTGGTAACGAAGTGGATTATCCAAACGATCCATATTCTCATCCTGTACTCGATGGAGGAACGAATACCGGATTTACACAACCAATTTTTGGCGGATATAAAAAAGATGCTCCTGATGCTATGCGACTTGGTGCTATTGCCAAACGTTTGGCTGCAGTTGTTCGCATGTACGATCCTTCACGTCCTGTTACTGCCGGATTGGCAGGCGTAGCCATGTCTAACGAAACTGAATATCCTTCGGCACTTGATATTGCCGGTTATAATTACACCGAAAGTATGTATAAAACCGATCATGAACGTTATCCCAAACGCGTAATTTTTGGCAGTGAGAATCGCCACGACCTTGAAGCGTGGAAAGCTGTTACGGACAATAAATTTATTTTCGGACAATTTCTGTGGACCGGAATCGATTATTTGGGAGAGTCGGGTCGCTGGCCATCGCGTGGTTTTTACAGTGGTTTGCTCGACTTTGGTGGGTTTATAAAACCTCGTGGATATTTCAGAGCATCACTTTGGTCTGATAAACCTGTTGCGTATATTGGAACTTATCCTACACCCGGTGCCGGTATGTCATCACATAATGCTGATGTTTGGTCGCAACTCGAAGCGCAACAAGGCAGACGTGAACAACGCCCTTCTATGGATGCTTGGCCTGTATGGAATTATAACGATGGACAAATGATACGCGTAGTAACCTATACAAATGCTGCAAAAGCGCGTTTGTTACTCAATGGTAAGGAAGTTGGTTCATTGAAAGAATACGATAAAAACTCAGGAATCATTTACTGGGATATTCCTTATACTTTTGGTAAACTCGAAGTTGTAGGGTTTGATGAGACCGGAAAAGAAATTGTTCGGCATAGTATTCAATCCTCAAAACGTCCTTACGCATTGAAAATTGTAAAGCAAATAAATTCAGGACTCGATGAAAATGCATTAGCACAAATTGCAGTTCAGGTGGTGGACGAAGATGAAATTCCCGTTGTACTTGCTGATAACGAAATTACGTGTAGAATTTCGGGTAATGCGTATCTACTTGGTTTGGAAGCAAGTAACAACTCCGATATGAGTGATTACACAGACAACCGTCATCGTGCATTTAACGGACAAATCCTGGCGTATATTCGTGCAAGAGAACCCGGAGAAATAAAAGTGAAGTTTACTTCTCCTCTGCTTCAGTCCGCTGAAACTGCAATTACATTTAAGTAATATTTAAGTAACGATAACGATATACTACTTTTAGTTCACAGAAAAAAGTCCCGATATTCGCATTTATGAATATCAGGACTTTTGTGTAATTTATCCCTGAAGTTAACACATATCACCTTTTATATTTGCAAATTTCGCAAGCCCCCCGAGCGAAGTTTCTTTATATAAGTTAGGCAAGTCGTGTCCGGTAGTTCGCATGGTTTCTACTACTTTATCAAAACTTATAATATGCTTTCCATCCGTCATCATTGCAGCCAGATTGGCATCGAGTGCACGCAGCGCTCCAAATGAATTTCGTTCGATACATGGAATCTGAACCAAGCCACAAACAGGGTCACAGGTTAATCCAAGATGATGCTCAAGTCCCATTTCGGCTGCATACTCAATTTGTTGAGTTGAACCACCAAACATTTGACAGGCAGCTGCAGCTGCCATTGCACATGCCGTGCCTACTTCGCCCTGACAACCAACTTCAGCCCCTGATATTGATGCATTTTTACGGGTTACATTTCCAAATAACCCTGCTGTTGCCAAAGCTTTAAGTATGTTTTTGTCGGTAAACTCATGGTAAGTTTTCATGTGGTAAAGTATTGCTGGTAAAACTCCGGCTGCTCCACAGGTTGGCGCTGTAACTACAACTCCCCCTGCTGCATTCTGCTCGGAAACTGCCAGTGCATACGACATAATCAAACATCGGTTTTGTAAACTTACTTTGTAACTTTTTGCCTTTATCCAGTACGATGCTGCCTTGCGCCTTAAATTTAGTTCTCCGGGTAAAACTCCTTCTGCATCAAGTCCTTCGCGTACCGATTGCTGCATGGTTTTCCATACTTCGTTCAAATAATCCATGATATCGCTTTCTTCACGCTCAATACAATATTCCCAATAGGACTTACCTCGCTTTTCAACCCAATGAAGGATATCCGTTATATTTTCATGCTCATATATTTGATTTTCATGTAAATTGGTAGTTTCATCGATTATCTTTCCACCACCGATACTATAAACTATCCATGAATCAAAAATTTTCCCACTTTCGTTTAATGCTTCAAATTTCATACCGTTGGTATGTAATGGCAGTACAATTTCCGGTTGCCAAATGAATTCAACTTTTTTTGGGAAAAATACTTCTGAAATAGCCTTGTCTGTTAAGTGACCTTTGCCTGTAGCAGCTAAACTTCCGTATAAGTAAACGATATATTCTTTTGCGTTTTCATTTTTGGTTTTGAAAATTTCTGCGGCTTTTTTAGGTCCCATCGTGTGACTGCTCGATGGTCCGTTACCTATTCTGTAAATTGATTTAATGCTTTCCATTGGGGTAATTTTTAATGCTTTCCATTTTTTTCTTTGAAGATTAATTGATGATTTTATTTATTCTTTCCTTCTTTTTTTATTATTAAACTAATTCTTCATGCAATTTCATACCATTATTTCTTTATAATCAATATAATATGTTTTAATATTTTATTATTTTATTATTAGAGTTAGTTTTTAATACAATTATAAAATATTTTTTTTAATTTATTACTAACATAAATATTCATACTACTATAAATTGGAAATAAAGATTTTGTTATTTGTAAATGAGTCGCTCACAACTGATATTAAGATTTTCATTCATTTGAGCGAAATTATTGTTTTGCTCAAAATATTCAAAATCTACTACAAGTTGCTGAATTTTATTAATTATGACATATTAATCATAATTAGTTATAATTCTTTTTCTTATTGAATAGTTTGAAATTGTGTTTAGAAACTAAGTTTTTTACGTACAATTTATAATGTTGTTGCAAGTTCATTTGGCAAAACAAGTATTATTTTTTTTTAAATAAACTAAAATGGATATGTTATGTTTGATAAAAATTGTTGACTAATTACATTGAGTTATTAAAATAAATATTTTATATCACTAAAAATAAAAAAAATATTTATATATATTTGTACTTCCCTATCAGAGATATTTCGCATCCTGATAAGTTTTTTCTGAGTTTAAAATAATTTATCATTTTTGACAATAAACGAATAAAATTTAAGAAATCTATGAATCTGAACTTAAGTTCGAAAATAACCCTCGAACGAATTCCTGAAAGATATTTCAGACCTGTAGATGCATTTGAAAAACTTCGTCAGACACGATACGAAAAAATACAGACAGAAATATTTACCAGTGTTAAAGACGGTGCAAAATCTATTGCTTCGGAGATAGCAGAACTTATCATCAATAAGAAAAATCAGCAAAAAAAATGTATTCTGGGACTTTCGGGTGGTCTTACTCCCCTCGATATTTATGCAGAATTGGTTCGATTACATAAAAAGGAAGGTTTAAGATTTGATAACGTAGTGGTATTTAATGTAACAGAATTTTTCCCCCTTATAGATGAACATGTTCACTCCAACGCGCAAATAATAAAAGAACACCTACTTAATAAAGTAGATTTTAATTTTGAGAATTTTCACTCACCCGATGTTTCTGTTGACCGTACCAATGTATATGAATTTTGCAGAAATTTTGACCAACTCATTGAAAGTTACGGAGGACTCGACCTTGTACTGGTAAGTGTAGGACTGGTTGGAAACATAGCCTACAACGAACCGGGTTCTCAAACAAGCTCGGTTACTCGCTTAATGTTACTCGACGAAGTTTCCCGCCGCGATCTTAAACAGTTTTATGCATCAGTATCAGAAATTCCTCTCAGTGCCATTACCATAGGACTTTCTACCATTCTGGATGCTAAAAAAGTGATTTTGCCTGCTTGGGGTGAATATAAAGCAGCAATTATTAAAGAAGTAGTGGAGGGTAAACAAGACGAAAATGTTCCCGCAACAGTGCTTCAACTACATCAGAATGCAAAAGTTGTAATTGATCTCGATGCAGCGCAATTACTTACACGTCTGAGTCATCCTTGGCTCGTGGGTTCATGTGAGTGGACAGACAAACTCATACGTCGTGCAATAGTATGGCTTTGTAACCAAACCCAAAAACCTATTCTGAAACTGACCAACAAAGATTATAATCAGAACGGTTTAGACGAACTACTATCTCTATATGGTTCAGCTTATGATGTGAATATCCGTATTTTCAACGATTTACAACATACAATTACCGGCTGGCCTGGAGGAAAGCCGAATGCTGATGACTCCCACAGACCTGAACGAGCAAAACCATATCCTAAAAGAGTGCTGGTTTTCAGTCCACATCCCGATGATGATGTAATTTCCATGGGAGGAACTTTTCAGCGCTTAGTTGATCAGCAGCACGAAGTGCACGTTGCATATCAAACATCGGGCAATATTGCTGTTGGCGATGATGAATTAGTACGTTCGGTTTCACTTTTTAAAAATATTCTGGATAAATTCGATCCTGAAAACAGTAAACTTTATCCGATTTTTGAAAATGCACTTACCTTTACCATGTCACAGAAAAGTGCAGGCGATTCGGATACACCCGATATTTTATTTGTTAAAGGTCAGATCCGGCGTGAAGAAGCTCGTTCAGCTTGTAGGTTCGTAGGTCTGAAACCTGAAAATGTACATTTTCTTGATCTTCCTTTCTACGAGACAGGTAAAGTGCAAAAAGGAAAACTTACGGAGCTGGATGTGAAGATAATAATGGATTTACTCGAAAAAGTTAAACCTCACCAGATTTTTGTTGCAGGTGACTTAGCCGACCCTCATGGAACTCATAAAGTTTGCCTCAATGCTGCATTGGCTGCAATTGATGAATTAAAAAATACCGAATGGATGCAAGATTGTCGAATATGGATGTATAGAGGTGCTTGGGCTGAGTGGGAAATTGACCATATTGAAATGGCTGTTCCTATGAGTCCTGAACAGCTTCGTCAAAAACGAAATGCAATACTTAAACATCAATCTCAAATGGAAAGCGCACCATTTATGGGTAGCGATGAACGTTTGTTCTGGCAAAGGGCTGAAGATAGAAACAAAGCTACAGCCGACTTGTACAATAAACTTGGTTTAGCTTCATACGAAGCTATTGAGGCTTTTGTAGAATATAAA
Organism: uncultured Paludibacter sp.; assembly: GCA_964396515.1. Classification (GTDB taxonomy): domain Bacteria; phylum Bacteroidota; class Bacteroidia; order Bacteroidales; family Paludibacteraceae; genus Paludibacter. Next base: position 49,777 of record CAYNGF010000005.1, on the reverse strand, counting down.
CCCGCACGATAAGTCTGAAGCATCAAATGAAATCATTAAAAATTAAATATCTAAAAGAACTCGATAACGTAGATATACAGGATGCAAATTGGATTTTAAAGGAGGTTGATTCACAATATATTGACAATATCAACTGGCCTGATCAGTTCGATACATTACCGGCATGCAATTTTAGATTGCACGATCGGTAAGTGCATTGTATATTCATTTTTCCATTAACGAAGAAAATGTTCAGGCCATTTACGAAACTGACCATGATCCCGTTTGGCAGGATAGTTGTGTAGAATTTTTCTGCAAGATTCCCGATAGTGAAAGATATATTAATTTTGAATTTAATTGTATTGGAACTTGTCTTGCAGCAATACGTAAAGGACGAAATGTAGAAGTAGTACCATTTTCGATGGATAAAATGCAGAAAATTGAAAGATATGCTACGCTTGGTTCAAAAGCCTTTAGTACATTGAAAGGTGAAACTTTTTGGGAACTTACAGTAAAAATTCCTTTTGAGTTGATGGGTATGGATCAAAACCAGTTACCTAAGAAATTATTTGCAAACTTCTACAAATGTGCCGATGCAAGTTCGAAGCCCCATTATGTTTCATGGAATAAGATAGATACACCTACTCCTGATTTCCACAGACCAGAATTTTTCGGAGATCTTGAATTCTAAATTGCTAAATCCAAAGAAATGACAGCCGTTAGTTTTGCTTAACTGACGGCTGCTTACTTTTTATAATCCAAAATGATACTGCCATTCCTTTTCATTGAAACCTAAAAGTACTTTATCGCCATGTATCAATAATGGTCGTTTTACCATAAGTCCGTTGAAAGCAAGTATGTTAATCAGTTCAGATTCCGAAAGCATTTTTACTTTGTCTTTCATGTTTTGTTCTTTGTATAATAAACCGCTGGTATTAAAAAATTTAGAAACAGGATAATCGCTTTGATTTATCCAGGCTGATAATTCTTCTCTTGAAGGATTCGTTTCTTTAATATCCCTGTAGATATATTCAATGTTATTTTCTTTCAGCCATTTTTCAGCCTTACGGCATGTTCCGCATTTCGGATAACATAAAATCGTTGGTTTCATTTGTTTGTAAATGTTTTATTCTTTAATTAAATCGATGAACTATTTTTATTTTTCAGTACAGTTACGACAAATTTCGTGTTGTTTTCTGTTGGTAAGTATTGATTTTCTGAATGTTCTTGCTGCGTTACCATTCATAATTTCTGAGAAGTCTGCTTGATTCAAATTGCCGAAAGCATGTGAAGCATCTTTGTCAAAACAACAGGGTAATACATCTCCGTTTACATTCATTACTCCACCGCTCCACAATCTGAGGCATCTGTTATGTAGCTTGTTTTTTATTTCATATTTTCCATTAGGTAATTTTCGGTATCGGCTGTATTTCTGAGTTTTGGGCAAAAGTTCACTGCCATTTTCATAATCATAAATCTGAGCAGTTTTCAGTGTCAGTCTGTCAGCTCCCAGAGTTTTGGAGAGTTTTTTTATTTCCTTAATCTGATGTTCGTTAGTACCAAAAACTATAAACTGAATTTCAATCATTGGTGAGATTGATTTTAGCTGTTTTTTCCAATAAACAATATGCTCTACAGCTTTAATTGCTCTATCGAGTTTACCTCCTTTTCGGTACTTTTCGTAAATTTCCTGTGTAGTTCCATCAATTGAAATTATGAGTTTGTCCAGTCCGGACAAAACCAGCTCTTTTGCTCTTTCAGAATTTAATGCCTGACCGTTTGTCGAAGTTGATGTGTAAATTCCCAAAGTATGCGCATAGGCTATCATTTCAGAAAGTTTTTGATTTAATAAAGGTTCACCTTGAAAATAAAAAATAATATGCAAAAGTGTTTTCGTTATTTTATCTATACTTTCACGATATAAATTCATATCTACTACATTCCCTTTTCGTCTGAGATTTATCCCAACAGGGCATTGAGGGCATCTTAATTGACAAAAATCAGCTGGTTCAACCGAAATAAATGCAGGCATAAATTTTCCATCGAAAACAATTTTTTTATTCGAAATGAAATAGGATAAATAAATAAGTATAAGATTAACAATTTTTTTTAAAGTGATGTATTTGAAAAATCTTATATAATGTTTTATATTGCTGTACATTGTGTAATAATTATTTCGAAAATCAAAAAGAGACTCGAATATTTATGAAAAAAAATTAAATAAGAATCTGTTCTACTGCAAAGTAAGAAAAAATTCAGTTAAAATTACTACTTTTGTTATCATAAATCATGGAATTAATAAATAACATAATAAAAAAGAAATCATGAGAAAAAATTTATTCTTTGCAATGTCATTACTTGCAGTAGTGTTTTTCAGTTCATGTAATAAGGACTTAACAGCATTAGATCTTTCATTGTTTACATGTACGCCAAATCCGCTTGAAGAAAAAGGAGGAAAAGTTACTGCCACGGTAACCGGAAATTTTCCTCAAAAGTATTTTGCCAAAAATGCAACTGTAACAGTTACACCTGTATTAAAGTTTGCCGGCAAAGAAGTTAAAGGTCAGTCTGCTTCATTTCAGGGTGAAAAAGTAGTAGGAAATGATAAAACTATTTCTTTCAAAGCAGGTGGAGCTTATACAATGCCTGTGTCTTTCGATTTTGTTCCCGAAATGACAAAATCTGAATTGTTTCTCGAATTCAAAGTAGCTACCAAAAAGAAAAACTACACAATTCCTTCTGTAAAAGTTGCCGATGGAGTACTTGCTACTTCACAACTCGCTGCCAATGGACTCGGACTTGGATCTGAAACCGGTGCCGAAGGTGCAGGTGCTGTAATTGTACCTGATAAATTTCAGCGAGTAATTCAGGAAATGCAGGAAGCTGATATTATGTTCCTTATACAGCAATCAAATCTTCGCACTTCAGAAACTAAATCAGCTGATGTAGTTGCATTGACCAAAAAAATTAAAGAGGCGATTGATACTCAGAACAAAGAAGTTTCTGCATTCGAAATTTCAGGTTATGCATCGCCGGACGGTAGTCTCGATTTAAATACAAATCTTGCCGAAAAACGTCAGAAAGTAACTTCTGATTTCATCAATCGTGAGATGAAAAAATTGAAAACCAACGTAAAAATTGATTCAAAATTTACAGCAGAAGACTGGGATGGATTCCAGAAACTTATGGAAGCATCAAATATTCAGGATAAACAAGTTATTTTACGTGTACTTTCAATGTACACCGATCCTGAACAACGTGAACGGGAAATTAAAAATCTTTCAGTAGCGTTTAAAGCTATAGCTGAAGAAATCCTTCCAAAATTGCGTCGTTCACGTATGAAATTAACCGTTGATGTTACCGGAAAATCAGATCAGGAAATTGCCGGTATTGCAAAAAGCAATCCATCTGCACTTTCGCTTGAAGAACTACTTTACGCTGCTTCAATTACGAACAACAACACTGAAAAGGCAGCTATTTATCAGAAAGTTATTGACCTTTATCCAAATTGTCCGCGTGGTTACAATAATCTTGCTGCAATAAAATACGGACAGGGTAATTTGTCAGAAGCTACAGCCCTTTATGGAAAAGCACTTGCACTTGCACCTAATAATGCCGATATGAATTACAATGCAGGTATGGCTGCTCTTGCTTCCGGTAATCTTGCTCGCGCTGAGGAATTATTCGGAAAAGCTGCGGGTTCAGCCGGAAATTTGAGCAATGCACTTGGTTCTCTTTATATTATGAAAGGTGACTATGCAAGAGCAAAAACTGCTTTCGGTTCAGTAGCAACGAATAATGCTGCTCTTTTGCAAATTCTTAACAAGGAGTATAGTGCTGCTCGCAATACATTGGCAAGCGTAAAAAATCCGGATGCCACCACTGCATACCTCGGAGCTATTGTAGCTGCCCGTACAAACGATAGAGATGCTGTATATGAAAACTTACGTAAAGCCGTACAAGCTAACAAAGCTTATGCTGTAAGAGCTGCTACCGATCTTGAATTCTCGAAATTCTTTACTGATCAAGCTTTTCTTTCAATTATTAAATAACAGATATAATCTGGTTTTTATATAAAACAGTGAAGTATCACATCTTGTAAAACTTTTTCTTACCATACACCTAACAGGCTCTTAAAGTCTGTTAGGTTTTATTTTTCTTATTATTTAAGAATTGCTTAAATCTGTCATTATGTCACTTATTTGTATAATATAATTACTTTTACTAAAAGGTACAGATTTTGAAATACAATTAACTCAAATAATAACTTTAAAATATATTTAAAAGCAGATTCAAATTAGAATAACTTTTTTGCTATATATCAGTGTTTTAATTCAAAATGAGAAAAACCCCTAACGAACAAATTGTATCCAGAATTGTTGAAGGAATACAGGAGAAGAAAGGAAAACGTATTATTGTTGTTGATATGCAAAAGTTGAAAGAGGCTCCGTGTGGGTTTTTTGTAATTTGCGAAGGAGATTCGAACATTCATGTGAATGCAATTGCTACTTCAATAAAAGATTACATGAGTGAAAAAGCGAATATAAAACCCCATGCTACTGCAGGCTTTGAAAACGCAGAATGGATTGCACTTGACTATGGACAAGCAATAGTACATGTATTTCAGCGTCATACCCGCGCTTTTTATGATATTGAACATCTATGGGCTGATGCCGAAATTAAAACTTACGATGACAAAAATTACACTTAGAAAAAGAATTACTAAATAAAAATGGAAAATAAACCCACCAACAAACCTACAGGTAAATCACCAAAGTTCAGTATTTCATGGATTTATGGTTTTATCATTTTGCTATTAATCGGTTCATATTTTTTTAACAACGGAACACCTGTCAAAGAAGTACCTTTCTCAAAATTCCAGGAGTATGTAGATTCAGGGTACATTGGTAATATTGATGTTATTTCTGCAAAAAATATTCTTGAAGCAGATGTAAAAAAGAATGTCGTAAAAAAAGTATTTGGTGAAAAATCTGAAATTTACGAAAAAAATCCCCGTATAAGTGTTCGAATACCTTCTGTAGAAAGTTTCTCTGACTATATCAGTGAAATGCAGAAATCAAAGAAATACACTGGTGATGTAAATTATCAGGCAGGTAGAGACTATTTCGAAATGTTTCTTTATTCAATTCTACCTTTTGCATTACTTATCGGTTTTTTTGTTTTTATCAATAGACGAATGACCGGACAAATGGGTGGAGGAGGAGGCGGCGGAATCTTCAGCGTCGGAAAATCCAAAGCGCAACTATTTGACAAGGGAAATACAGTAAATAAAGTTACTTTCAAAGATGTAGCAGGGCTTGCCGGAGCAAAACAGGAAATTGAAGAAATCGTTGCTTTTTTGAAAAACCCCTCAAAGTACACTGAATTGGGAGGAAAAATTCCCAAAGGTGCTCTTCTTGTAGGACCTCCGGGGACAGGAAAAACGCTGCTTGCAAAAGCAGTTGCCGGAGAGGCTGATGTGCCATTCTTTTCGATGTCGGGTTCTGATTTTGTCGAAATGTTTGTTGGTGTAGGAGCATCGCGTGTTCGCGATTTGTTCCGACAGGCAAAAGAAAAATCGCCATGTATAATTTTTATTGACGAAATTGATGCTGTGGGTCGTGCACGTGGAAAGAATCCGAATATGGGTAGTAATGACGAGCGTGAAAATACACTCAATCAACTGCTTACTGAAATGGATGGTTTCGGATCGAACAGTGGTGTTATCATTCTAGCTGCAACTAACCGTGCCGATATTCTTGATAAAGCATTATTGCGAGCCGGTAGATTCGACAGGCAAATTCATGTTGATTTACCTGATGTGCAGGAACGGAAAGAAATTTTCAATGTGCATTTACGTCCCATTAAAATTAACGAAACAGTTGATGTTAATTTTCTTGCCAAACAAACGCCAGGTTTTTCTGGTGCTGATATAGCAAATGTATGTAACGAAGCTGCTCTGATTGCCGCACGTAAAAGTAAGGCATTTGTTGAAAAACAAGATTTTCTCGATGCTGTTGATCGTATAATAGGCGGTTTGGAAAAGAAAACCAAAATTACTACTAAATCCGAAAAGAAATCCATCGCCTATCACGAAGCCGGACATGCCACTATAAGTTGGAAACTCGAGCATGCGCATCCACTTGTAAAGGTTACCATTGTTCCGCGTGGCGAAGCTTTGGGAGCTGCATGGTATTTACCCGAAGAACGACAACTAACCAATAAAGAACATTTGCTTGATGAAATGTGTTCAACGCTTGGAGGACGTGCTGCTGAAGAAGTATTTCTGAATCAGACTTCTACTGGTGCCATTAACGACCTTGAACGTGTAACCAAACGCGCCTATGCTATGGTTGCATACTTTGGAATGAGTGAAAAAATTCCCAATATGAGTTATTACGATTCATCCGGGAATTCAGATTATGGTTTTACAAAACCTTACAGTGAAAGAACCGCAGAATTGATTGATGAAGAGGCAAAACAAATTGTGGCCCAACAATACGAACGAGCAAAACAGATTTTACGCGACAATGCCGAAGGTCATAACAAACTTGCTGAATTACTCATTGAGCGTGAAGTTATTTTTGCTGAAGACCTCGAGAATATATTTGGGAAACGTCCCTGGACTTCGCGAAGTGATGAGTTGATTGCTCAAAACGGAGATACGGAAAAGAAACAACACAAAGAACAAGAAGAACAGCCGATAGCAGAAGTTAACAATACTGTGTCATCCGAAACTGATGCAAAGCAACCTGATATAGTCTCAGAAAATAGTTATAATAAAAATGAGAAATAACGCCTCACGCGATATTATTCTTTCAAAAATCCGTCAGACAAACCGAAAAGAAAATTCGGCACAATGGACGGATTTTTCTACTTTCAAAAACGATGAAATTTTCTTTCAACCAGAAAATTTAATTGAAACATTTAAAAAAGAACTTGAAACTATAAGTGGTAAATGTTTTATATCAAGTTCAGAGAATGAACTTGTTGCACAGTTGATTAATTATCTTCATTCATCAGAAATTCAATTTGTTTTTTGTCGTGATAAACAGATTGGTGAATTTCTAAACAAACACAACATCCCTCAAATTGCAGATGAAAATCATTTTGAAACCATGCAAGCGGGAATTACCGGGGCAGAAGTATTAGTAGCACGTACAGGGAGTGTTATAATATCATCAGGAGGTGACTCGGGCAGACAAATGAATGTTTTCCCGCCTATACACATAATTTTGGCAGATGCCTCACAAATAGTAAATTATCCCGAAGAGGCGATAATACATCTTCGAAAAAAATATGATGAAGATTTACCCTCTCAAATTACTTTCATTACCGGACCAAGCCGTACTGCCGATATTGAAAAAACACTGGTACTCGGAGCACATGGACCAAAAGAGTTGGCAGTTTTTGTTCGTTTACAATAATCTTTTTTTATCTTTGTAACAGAACTGAATTCTGATAAAACAGAATAAAAGTTTCATAAAATTTACAGAAATAAATTTATCCTTGATTATGTTATTGTTTGTAGATTAAATCTGTTTCATATCTTAGTAGATAGTTTTCTGTATTTTTTTAGTCAGAATAATAATTAAACTTCAGATTAAAAAGCCATGAATAATTTTTTAATACGAACACTGAGCGGTATTTTATTTGTTGCCTTGATTGTTGGTTCGATTATATTCAGTCCTTTAAGTTTTGTGATTGTGTTCGCTATTATAACTTATTTAGCTGTTTTTGAATTTCATAAACTCACTAACTTACAGGAAGCAGTATGTGTAAATCCCGTTGTTGCTTCATTAGGTGGTGTATTGCTATTTGTAATATCATTTTTATTGGTTTCCGGAGAAATATTATTTCCGCTTTTTGTATTTTACGGTTTATATGTTGTTATAATAATTTTATCCGAATTATACCTTAAACGCCTAAACCCTATGCATAATTGGGCTTATTTTCTGACCGGCCAAATTATGATAGCACTTCCGCTTTCGTTATTAAATTATATAATATATGCTGACGAATACAATCCGTATCTGGTTTTAGCACTTTTTATAATTATCTGGGTAAACGATACCGGTGCATATATTACCGGTGTAACTTTTGGCAAACATCGCCTTTTTGAGCGTATATCACCAAAAAAATCATGGGAAGGTTTTGTGGGTGGAGCTTTATTTTCACTTGCTACAGGTTTTGTACTATCAAAGTTTATAGATCAACTTTCATTAATTGAATGGCTGATGTTCAGTGTAATAGTTGTTATATTTGGTACTTTTGGAGATCTTACTGAATCTTTACTAAAAAGAACGTTAGGCGTAAAAGATTCAGGCAATGTTATTCCTGGTCATGGTGGAATTCTTGATCGGTTCGACAGCCTTTTACTGGCATCACCCGTTATTTTTATTTATCTCTCTATTTTATTGCGATAATTTTTCTTCGAACAAACTCAACCTATATTTATTAAAATAGTTTTCCTATTCATTCAATGATGAGAAATAGAGCCGTACTGACAGTTTTTTCTGCATTTTTACTAATGTTGATGCTTGGTAGTATTTATGCATGGAGTCTTTATGTTCCTTTTTTGAAGTCTGAATTTGGATTTACATCGTTACAAACACAATTTATTTTTGGCACTGTCATCGGAATTTTTGCAGTTACAATGATTTTTGTTAATCCGTATCTTGTAAAATATGGAACCCGAAAATTATTGGTTGCCGCCGCTTTAGTTTATACTTTGGGATATATTCTAACATTTTTATCCGATGGTAGTTTCCTGTTAATTTGGATCGGTGTTGGAGTGTTAGGAGGAATTGCAACTGGTATAGGATATCTTGTGTCTGTATCCGTACCGGTTTTATGGTATCCACATAAAAAAGGTTTGATTACCGGAATCGTATCGGCAGGTTTTGGCGGGGGTGCAATTGTGCAATCTTTTTTTTGCGAAAAACTAATTTTGTTCAAATTTAATATTCTCGAAATTATGACATATCCTGCTTTTATTTATGCAGGAATTATGCTGATGATTGCTTTTGCAATTTCTCCTCCGCCTGATTTTAAACCTGCCGAACTAAAAAGTACCGGAATTAAACTTGTTATCAGAGACGTGAATTTTATCCGACTTTTTATTGGTATTTTTACCGGAACATTTGCAGGTTTGATGATTATCGGGAATCTAAAATCAATAGGTTTAGTTCACATTTCCAACGAAATTGTCTTAGCTACTGGAATTGCCATCTTTTCAGTTGCTAATTTTACCGGTCGTCTTTTCTGGGGTTGGCTTGCCGATCATGTAGGTGCTTTTTTGCTCTTGCCTTTAAGTTTGTTAATTACCGGCGTTGCGGTTTTCATGATTACAGTTGTAACCTTGAATACAATCACATATTATTTGCTTGCTTTTGCCGTAGGTTTTAGTTTTGGAGCACATCTTGTTCTTTATGCACGCGAAACAGCGCATCGTTTTGGTCTTGAAAAACTGGCAATAATTTACCCTTATGTGTTTTTGGGTTATGGCTTATCCGGCATTCTTGGTCCCGTAACCGGTGGTTTCTTGTCGGATATCACTGGTAATTATTATTTTGCGGCTCAAGTTGCCATGTATCTTTGCTTGATCGTGGCTGTGGCAATTGTGATTGAATATATTTTGAGAAGAATCAGAAGTAAAATCCGAAATTAAATTGAAAAACATATACTGAATTTAAGGCAAATGTTGTAATTTTAAACGCACTTAAAACTACACTAAATTTTATATTAAAATATATTTATGAATGCTGATTTTGATGATATAAGGTGTTATTACGATAGCGAGATACATGATGTTCTGACACGATTGACGGAAGAAAAGCAGTTTATGAAAGTTCTTAGTACTGTTTATCCGCTTTTGCCAAAAGAAGTTATCAAACAAAGACTATTATCCTTTAAAACTGCTTACGAATTTCAGAAAAATTTTGTTTATCCTTTTCTCCAAAATATTGAAGCAAATCTTACAAAAGGCATTGATTTTTTTGTGCCTGAGAATTTTGACGTATCAAAAAGCTATCTATATATTTCAAATCATCGCGATATAATACTCGATTCGGCTTTACTCGGTGCAAAACTCATCGAGCGTAACATGGATACTGTGGAAATTGCCATTGGCGATAACCTGCTTATTTTTCCTTGGATAGAGGATCTCGTACGTGTAAATAAGAGTTTTATTGTAAAACGTGGCTTAAGTCCTCGTAAGATACTTGAAAGTTCGAAAAAACTGTCGTCGTATATTCATTATGCAATTAACGAAAAGAAACAATCGGTTTGGCTTGCACAGCGCGAAGGTAGAGCAAAAGACAGCAACGACCGTACACAGGAAAGTTTGATTAAAATGTTGAATATGAGTGGTAAAGGTGCTGTAGCTAATAATCTTATGGAATTTTATATTTGCCCTTTATCTATTTCATACGAGTACGATCCATGCGATTACCTGAAAGCGAAAGAATTTCAACTCAAGCGTGATAATGCTGATTACAAAAAACAACCCCAGGATGACTTATTGAATATGCAAACAGGTGTTATGGGCTACAAAGGTAAAGTTGTTTACCGACTTGCCGGATTATTAAATTCCGAAATTGCTGCTCTTGCTGAAAATTATTCAGATAAATCAACACTAATAACTGCTGTTACTACATTAATTGACAAAAAAATTCACGCAGGTTACACTATTTTCCCTTGTAATAAAATTGCTTACGATTTGCTATTAAAAACAGACTGTTTCAGTAAAGAATATACTATGATGGAAAAACTCGATTTTGAACGTTACCTTGAAAAGCAAATCGGCAAAATTGACCTCGAAAACCGCGATGATGATTATTTAATGAAGAAAATGCTTGAGATGTATGCCAATCCATTAATAAATTACATTGCTGCTACGGAATAATAATTTATCTAAGAAGAACATACAGAACATCGCCACTCAGCGATGTTCTGTAGCGTTTGAGCGTTTCTTTTGCCGGTCCGGAGGTCGGATTTCCGATTCCATAACTAATGTCATAAACCGTACCACACTCTTTACAAACAGCCTGTCCGAGCTCATTGGGATATACTTTTATTTCACGTTTGGCTTCGTGTGGACATGCCATATCGAATGCATAGTAAGCTCCATCAAATCCGGTATAAACAATTATCCCACCAAAACCTATTGCATCTGTTTCAAAAATTCTTTTTTCGAAAAGCAAATACTGGTTTATTGAGTTTTTAAAAGTAGGGTAGGTAGTCGTCAGGTTAAGTTGTAAATGTACAGGATAATCGGGAATAGATGAAATAACTTTATCGTAGCAAGCTGTTAAACTTGTTAATAATATTAGTAGTAATGTTAGTTTGATATATTTCATTTTCCCGAAATAAAAATTTTTTGAATTTTATTCTTTAAATTTTATTGAGCTCCAAGTTCACCTATTCTCCACAATTCATCATCTGTAAAATTCAAATTATCAAGCGCCTTAATATTGTCGCTAAGTTGTTTAACCGAACTTGTTCCGATAATTACAGAAGTAACAGTACTTTGATGGAAACACCAGGCTAAAGCCATTTGTGCAAGCGTTTGTCCACGATTGGCTGCAATTTGGTTTAATTGGCTGATTTTTTTTATAATTTCGGGAGTAATTTGTTCAGATTTCAGAAATCCATAACTGTGAGCCGCTCTGGAATTTTCAGGAATTCCATTTAGATATTTGTCGCTTAAAAGTCCTTGTGCTAAAGGAGAAAAACCTATAAATCCAACACCGTTTTCGCGGGCTGAAGGAAATACTTCAGTTTCGGCTTCGCGGGCAAAAATACTGTAACGTCCCTGGTAAACAACGCATGGAGTACCATTGGCTCTAAGTATCCGGTATGCTTCGAGTGCTTTTTCTTCAGGATATTTCGAAATACCCACATACAAAGCTTTTCCTTGTTTAACTGCATCGGAAAGCGCTCCCATCGTTTCTTCTAAGGGAGTATTGGGGTCGTAACGATGCGAGTAAAAAATATCTACGTAATCGAGTTTTAATCTGCTAAGGCTTTGATCCAAACTTGCCATTATGTATTTTCGGGAACCACCATCACCGTAAGGACCTTCCCACATCAAGTGTCCGGCTTTTGAGCTGATTATCAATTCGTCGCGATGAGTTGCAAAATCTTTTTTCAGGATTTTACCAAAATTTTTTTCTGCACTTCCGAAGGGTGTTCCATAGTTGTTTGCTAAATCGAAATGTGTAATTCCATTATCGAAAGCGTAATGCAACATTTTTTTTGCTTCCTCTTTATCATCAACATCACCAAAATTATGCCACAAACCCAGCGATATACGCGGAAGTTTAAGTCCACTTCTGCCGCAATTAATGTACTGAATTGATTTCTGATACCTTTCAGGATCAGCTAAATACGTATCTTTATCTTTTTCGGCCATTTTTAATAATGTTAAGTGATAAAAATTCCGGAATTTGAATTTGTATTCAAATCCGGAAATTTAAAAAGTTCGAAATAAATTAGAACTGCACTTTAGGAGCTTTTTCACTACCTTCTTCTGCTTCGAAATATGGTTTCTTTTCAAAATTACCAAAAGAAGCTATCAAATTGTTTGGAACTTTACGAATTGCAGTGTTAAAAGCTTTTGCAACTTCATTGAAACGGGTGCGTTCAGTAGAAATTCGGTTTTCAGTACCTTCGAGTTGTGCCTGCAGTTCAAGGAAGTTCTGATTTGCTTTCAGATCGGGATAATTTTCGGTAATCATTAGAAGTCTGCCTAAAGCAGTAGATAATTCACCCTGAGCTGCCTGAAATTCCTGCATTTTTTCAGGTGTCAGATTTTTTGGATCGACGGTTACTTGCGTGGCTTTGGCACGTGCTGCAACCACTGCTTCGAAAGTAGCACTTTCGTGTTTAGCGTAACCTTTGATAGTTTCCACCAGATTGGGAATTAAATCAGCCCTACGTTGATATTGGTTTTCAACATTTGCCCACTGGCTGTTCACGGTTTCTTCCTGTGCAACAAGTTTATTGTAGATGCCTATACCCCATAGAACTAAAACTATGAGTGCTACGATAATAATAAGTGTGCTTGAAATCTTTTTCATTTCCTAAATTGTGTGTTATTGATGAATAATTCTGGGTATATGTTGTTAAAAATAAATTACCAACCACTTGTTGCTCCGCCGCCACCTGAAAGTCCGCCGCCAAAGCTTCCTCCACCGAAACCTCCACCTCCAAAACCTCCTCTTCCACTGAAAATTGTTCCGCCGGCTGCACCACCGATAAAAGCCCCCGTACGTTGCAGGCGGGGGATGTTGCGGTTATGATTTTCCTCATAACCACAAAAAGAGCAACGGTATGTCGTTCGTTCGGTACCGGCTGAAATATATGTTGGTGCTACCACTGTGCGTTTGTTGTGCATTATAAATGCTTTTGTTCCACAACGCGGACAGACAGAATAGGCACTTGGTTTATCAAGTGTGAATATGGCTTGGTTACCGCAACTATCGCAAACAAAAACATCGTAATCTACAGCATGAAGTTGTTCTTCAAATTGTTGCGAAAGTTTCAAATGCTCATCTTCGCGATTTTCAGGTAAAAAATGCATCATGCTGCCACAATCGGTACATTTAATTGGCTCTCGTCTGATTTTGTTCATCCTGAATTTTGCATAGAGTGAAGCAGGTAAAGTTGTAAAAGGAACAGGAATAAGCAATAAAATTAATGCAGGTGACAATTTCAACAGAATTATCGTTACAAAACCAATTACCGGAATTAAAACGGAGATTAAAACATTTATTCCGGTTTTTTCGCTCTTTATTGCTTTATAACGAGCCAAATTATCACGGAAAAGTGGATTAACCTTGATCTTCTGAATGCGATTTTGAATCAACAACAATGCTAATAACATAATTATCAGATATATTGCTGAAGCATACGGAATAATTTCGAGCCAATTGATGTTGGGTTGTTGTGTTTTTTCAAAAGGCTCATTTTTTACCACAGATACAACTCCTTTTACACCTTCGAGTATCCCTTTGTCAAAATTTCCGTTTCGGAATTCGGGTATCATTGTTTGCATCTGAATTCGCTTGGCTATTGCATCCGGTAAAACTCCTTCGAGTCCGTAACCCGTTTCGAAACGTACTTTTTTTTGATCGAGAACGAAAAGAATTAATAACCCGTTGTTTTGCTGTGCCTTGCCAATTCCCCAGTGTTTAAAAAGTTCTGTGGCAAAAATATTGATGTCTTCATACCCTATTGAATTTAACAGTACCACAGCTACTTCGGTGCCGGTATTCTTTTCGAGCGAATCAAGTAAAATATTTATTTCTGCAACAGTATTACTTCCGATAATACCATCAGGATTGCTCACATAAGTGCGACTGTCGGCAATTTTTGGATTTGGTGTCGATTCTACGGTGTAAGATGCTGATATTGTTTGAATTACAGCTACACCAAGAAATAGTATCAGAATTTTTTTCAGATTTGGCATTTTCTGCTTTAAAATAATTAAAGCCGTTTTTTAATCAAAATTTAATAATATGAATCAATCAATTCCACTTCAAAAATGAGTGTTGAATACGGAGGAATTTTCGTTCCGGAGCCATCTTTATCATAACCAAGATTAGATGGAACATAAAGTATGTATTTTCCTCCGCCGTTCATTTTTACAATGGCTTCCTGCCACCCTTTGATTGCACTTGAGAGATAATAGTCGTAAGTGCCGCTATCAAATTCTGTTCCTTCAATAAGTTTTCCAGTATATTTTACTACAACCCAACTTCCGGCGTTAGGTCGGCGCATTGCACCTTGGTGAATCACTTTGTAACACATTCCGCTTTCTGTTGGAACAAAACCGGGATCAGATTTATGGGTTTCGAGCCATTTTTCGTTCAGAATTTTCCAATCGATGTATTTGTCTTCGTCCTTGCACGAAGTGAGGAACAGCGCAGTGGCTGTAAAAAAAATTAAAAAACTTATTTGTTGAATTTTCTTCATTATTTTATTGTATTCTTTTTTCTGAATTGTTCCGAAAAAGATTTTTCGGCAAATTTGGGCATATCTCTTTTGGGTCCCCATCCAATGTAATTAAATGCAAATGTACCAATATTTTTTAACTTTCCGTTGAAAAAATCGAAACCTTTTCGGGTTCCTGCAATGTATCCGAATCCTTTTATCATCATTTTTTCGGTAGTAGGTCGTAACTTTTTCTCAACTGTTTTTCGGCGATTGGCTAAAAGAATATCAGTTAACGGAATTTTTACCGGACACACTTCGTTGCATTTTCCGCATAGGGTAGAAGCAAAACTCAGGTGCGAAAAATCGTTGAACCCTCTGAAAAAAGGTGTCAGTACCGAGCCTATGGGACCGCTATAAGTGGTTTCGTAGGTGTATCCGCCGATAGTTTTATATACCGGACAACCATTCAAACATGCTCCGCAGCGGATACAAGCCAGTGCTTCGTACGCTTCATCATCGTTATAAACATCTGTACGTCCGTTGTCTATTAGTATCACGTACATTTTTTCGGGACCATCAATCTCATTTGATTTGCGTGCACCTGTAAAAACTGTGTTGTAGGCTGTCATTTGTTGTCCGGTGCCATGAGCTGCCAAGAGCGGATAAAAAAGTCCCAGTTGTTCCCATCGTGGAATAATTTTTTCGATTCCTGCAATTATAATATGAATTTTCGGGAATGCAGTACACATCAAGCCGTTTCCTTCGTTTTCTGTTACCGATATTCCTCCGATATCGGCTATTAAGAAATTTGCACCGGTTACACCGACTTCAGCTTTTGTGTATTTCTTTCGCAAAATCCGGCGAACATATTCAGTAAGTTCTTCAGGAGTACTTTCGGGAGCTGTTCCAAATTTTTCGTTAAATAATTTGGCAATGTCTGCTTTTGATTTGTGCATTGCCGGTGTTACAATATGATATGGGCGTTCGCCGGCTACCTGCACAATAAATTCACCAAGGTCGGTCTCAACCGATTCGCATCCAAGTTTTTCAGCAGTACGATTCAATTCAATTTCCTCCGTAGTCATCGATTTGCTTTTCACAAGCAGACGCGCATCGTTTTCCGAAAGAATTTTTTTTATATATTCCGTTGCTTCAGCAGTGTTACATGCCCAAAGTACCTCAACTCCGCGTGCTGAAATTTTTTCTTCAAACTCAAGCAGATATTTTTCCCAATTTTGTAAAACATCGCGTTTTATAGCTGCAGCACAATTTCTTGCCAAATTAATGTCTTTATAACGTGCCATACCCTTAGCCACAGCGGCATCGTATTTCCCGATATTAAACCGAATGGTTTGGCGATGCTGCTCGTCAAATGCAATTTTGGCAGATGCTTTCTTGAATTTGCTGCTTTCGGACATTATGTTTAAAATACTTGATTATTTTTTTAAGGTGAAGGTAAAACTTCCTATTCGATAGCCATCGGTAAAGAAATCGGCTCGGTATTCGCCTGCCTGAACAATTTCCTCAACTTTCCAGTACATTACATCGCTTAAAGCTTCGCCTTGATACTCGATGTCTTTTTTCGCGGAATATGCGATATTTCTATTCTCGAAATGAAATACGTTATCAGGGCTTTTGGTTAAAACTTCATTGTCGGGGCGCATAATACGCAGATAAACGGTCTTGTAACCCGGTTGTGCCGTAATATTTTTTGCAATGGTAAAGTTGAACTGTAATGACGCAATATGCGAAAAAATTCCCACTTTCCGATTACGGTTATTCAGTGGAGTCATGCTGAATGATGTAATTTCAAGTTTTGATGCACGGGTTACCACTTCATTAAGGTTTTCTTTTTCTTTTGATAGTTGCTCAACCGTTTCAGTTGCTTCCTGATATTTGCGTTTTACTTCTTTATTTTCCGTTTTAAGTACTTTGTTTTCTGCATTAAGAGAGTCGATTTGATTTACATAATGCACCATTACTTTACGTACTGTAGCAAGTTCTTTACGTAATTCAGCAATACGTCGGGCATTGGTGGATTTTGTTAGGCGCAACTCTTCAAGTAACTGTTGAACTTTCAATTTTTCCTTTTCGAGTAATTTAATAAGGGAATCATTTTTTATGTTCGATGTATAACCATCAAACTCAGTTGTCAAGTCTTGATATTCACGTTCAACCTGTTCTTTTTCAAAATTCATCATCTCAATCATTTCTACCATTTCGCGATCCTTTTGTTTGGTTTTATTTACAAAAAATAAAACCAACGCTATCAATACTACAATAATCGCAGCGATGCCTATAGTAATCAATAAATTTTTGTTTTTCATAAAAAATCTGTAATATACAAAACTGAATAACTTAATTACAATACTTTTATTACTTTTTCAAGTTGTATGCCTCTTGATCCTTTAATTAATATCAAGTGATGTTGAACAGGCATTTTATTGAAATATTCTATCAACTTTTCAACATCAGGGAATGAAATGAAGTTATGGACAGTTTGAGAAAATTCTTTGCCAACTAACATAACATTTTTAAAATTCAATTTTTTTAATAAATCAATTATATTTTGATGTTCAGTGCCACTGTATTTGCCAAGTTCAAGCATGTCGCCTAAAATCAGCATTTTATTATCATTATTTAATTCCGCGAAATTTAAAATTGATGCCATCATACTTGTTGGATTTGCATTGTAAGCATCAATTATCAATTCGTTATGATTCGTTCTATATAACTGTGAACGGTTATTTTTGGGTTCGTAACTTTCGATACCCTTCTTCAATTCATTAATCGTAAGATGAAAGTAATCGCCAATAGTTATTGCAGCCATTACATTTTCGGCATTGTAATTTCCTGTCAATTTAGTGTTTATATCAAAAATTGTACCTTTTGAGTTGGCGCAATGCATTTGCAGAAAAGGTAGATTCCCTGAAATTTTATAGGATAGTGCTTGCATATCATCGGAGGTTGCAAGTTGATATTCAACTTTCTTATCTATCTGGTTCAAACCCGATTTCTCTGCCATTGTTTGCAAAAATTGATTTGAAGCATTGATAAAAATCTTTTCACCAAAAGCAGCAATGTAATCGTATAATTCTGCTTTCGTTCGCATTACACCTTCAAATGATCCAAAACCTTCGAGATGCGCTTTACCGACATTGGTAATAATTCCATAGTTGGGACAGGCAATTTCAGAAAGCGTTTTAATTTCACCCGGATGATTTGCGCCCATCTCAATAATTGCCATTTCGTGTTCAGGTTTTAGCTGTAAAAGTGTAAGTGGTACTCCAATATGATTATTCAGATTGCCCTGTGTGTATAAAATGTTGTATTTCTGACTTAATACCGACGCAATCAGTTCTTTGGTGGTGGTTTTACCGTTTGAGCCTGTAATTCCGATAATAGTTGTTCCTAACCGATGCCGATGTTCTCGCGCCAAATTCTGTAAGGTAAGTAAAACATTGTCAACCAAAATAAATCTTTCATCAATTGCTACATCCGGATTATCGACTACAGCATAAGTGCAACCGTTCTGCAAAGCTTTCGAAGCAAATAAGTTGGCATCAAAGTTTTCGCCTTTTAGTGCAAAGAAAATTGAACCTTCAGGACAGTTTCGACTGTCGGTACAAATTACAGGATGTTCTGAAAATATATTATATAATTGCATGGAAATAATGTACTGTTTTTACGAAAGATATATGCTGCAAAATTAGTGATAAATTGTGATGTTAAAAAGCAGAAAATCTGAATATATTCACAAAAAAAGCTAATCGGTATTTATTGATTAGCTTTAAGTTAAATGAATACTCAAATGGAAAAACTTTAATTTTTGTATAACCTAAATTTTTGAAAAATATTTCAAAATGGTTCTTTGATGAGAATCAAAACTGATATGAAAGCGATATATACCAGCCTCCCTGTCGTAAACTGCCAGTATCTACTGCATTTATACTGTTAATTCCAAAATCATATCCTGCTTTTAATTGATAGTTTCGGAATTGAATACCTCCACCGGCTCCAAGCTGAAAGTTCATGCGATGAATGAGTGCTCTTTTATAAAGGTCATAATTGCCTGATTCAATACCGGTTAAGACGCCTAAGTTTGAATTTTTATCAAAAGTTGCTTGAATAGTTTGTGGTTGCAATAAACCAATATTAAAATTCGGACCCGCAAAACCAAAAACCTTTAAATAGTTGGCTATCTGATAGGTGTATTGAATACGTAAAGGAATATCAATGGAATGTCCCCATGTTTTGTATCGTACTGAGTCACCGGCGGTGTAGTTCTGAATTTTATCGGCATAAACCACCTGATAAAGTGCTCCGGTAAGTAAACTAAAATTATACTTCAGATCAAAAGTAGCTGTTCCACCAATTCGTATTCCTCTAAAGTTCGTAGTGCTTTCGGCTGTGCCTGTTCTGCGAGGATTCAAATAACCGAGTTCAACTCCAAATTTTTGAGCTGAAACCCCCGTTGTGCCTGCAATTAAAAGAATGATAATGGCTATTTTAAAACGAATATTCATTATGTGATGTTTGTTAGCTGAAATTAATTGGCAAAGATACATCTTTCATGTGGTTTTATCAATTTATTATTAGTGAATGATGTTGGTGGTTACTTGTTTTTAACGAAACTTTTTGAAAATGTTAAATTATTTGAGCGTACAATTTGCTGATATTTTTCAAAAGGATAACCGGATTATGACCAGGAATGTTGCTGTCAAATTTGGTGAGTATTTTTATAAGGTAGGAAAGTTTTAAAAACGAGGGGACTAAAACGATTTTAGTCCCTTTTTTAGTTCACTTTTGTTTTAAAATACTAATACTAAGTATATATCGTGGAGCAGGAGGTTTATGAACCTCCTATTTTATCCTATTGTAATTCAGTTATTTACCTATGGTTACACCCTTATGGGGTACGAATTAGGAAATATACTAAAAAGATCACTTTTTGACTGTCAATGACTTACACTTGTCTGCTTAACTTTCAGGTTCAAATATACACAATAATTTTGATATATGCAAGTATCATATTACTACATATTTATACATTGTGCAAGGTGCAAGTTTCTATATAGAAACACTTGCACCTTGCACTAAATTCATAGTTGTCAAATAACAAGTGATTTGTCTTTCCTTTTTTTACAAAGTATTGACTTGATTTACTCGCCTTGCTCTTTCCACCATAGTTGTGCTTTCTATAGTAGATTACATCAATGACTTCTAATAATTCATCAGATTTACTGGTTGATAGTGACTATGCTATAATCATTTCTTCTTAAAATAGTTGAAATTTGTATCAGAATTGCATGATAATGAAACAATTTTGATAGTCTTTCTAATTTAGCTACTGTATTTTTGTTGCGTATTATATATGAATAAAAACATACTGATACTTTTTCCCAATATAGTCTAATATAGGCATAGAAACATGTCATAAATCACCCCTACAAATGAAAGCATACAACATCTTATTTATTTTTCTGCTAACAGCTACTTTCTTTTTCTCTTGCACTCATGATACAGAACCTTCTGTGAATATTAATGGGGTAGCTTACAATAGTGCATACCGTCCACAAATTCATTTTTCGTCAAAATATAACTGGATAAACGATCCAAACGGACTTGTTTATTTTGAGGGTGAATATCATTTATTTTTTCAACATAATCCTTTTGGATCAACTTGGGGGTACATGAGTTGGGGGCATGCAGTAAGTACTGACTTAATTCATTGGACTCAACTAAATGTTGCACTAAAGCCAGATACGCATGGTGATGTTTTTCGGGGAGTATAGTTATATATAAAGACAATACTGCCGGGTTTGGAGGAAATGCAATGATTGCTATTTATACATCGGCAGGTAGTACACAGTCGCAATCATTAGCTTTCAGTACTGACAAAGGCAGAACATTTATTAAGTTCAGAGATAATCCAGTTTTACCTAATCCCAACAAATCCGATTTTCGTGATCCAAAAGTATTTTGGCATGAAAGTACCAAACAATGGATTATGTCTTTGGCAACAGGACAGACAATTTCCTTTTATCGGTCACCAAATTTGAAGCAATGGTCAAAACTAAGTGAGTTCGGAGCAGGGGTTGGTTCACATGATGGAGTGTGGGAATGCCCCGACTTATTTCCTCTTAAATTTGAAAATGAAACTAAATGGGTTTTGTTAGTTAGTATTAATCCTGGTGGTCCTAATAGTGGATCTGCGACACAATACTTTATTGGGAACTTTGATGGAACAACATTTAAGGCAGATAATGAACCTTATCCTTTATGGGTTGATTATGGGCGAGATAATTATGCGGGTGTAACTTGGGATAATATTCCTGATAATGATGGTCGTAGAATTCAAATTGCTTGGATGAATAATTGGGAATATGCAGGGGACATTCCACAATATTCATTAGGTGGTAATGGTTCAAGAAGCAGTATGACCTTACCTCGTGAACTGGCATTGGGAAAAAATTCTCAAGGTTATTTGGTGTTGAAAAATAAAGTAATTTCTGAAATCAACAATATAGCTTCTAGTTGGACAACTATAGCCGATGAACAAATCAGTATTGAAAAAAACTATTCGCTTAATCTTGGAGGTAAGAAGGCTTATCAAATTCATTTAACATGTGAACTTATGCAAGAGCAAATGTTGACTTTATCATTGATGAATGATAGTAATAATATAAGTCGAATACTGATTGATAAATTAAATCAGCGTATTTCATTCTTCCGAAATAATTCGGGTATGGTTTCATTCTCAGGACAATTTTCAGGATCCTCTTATGCTTCTTTCATAAACAGCAATTCACAAGTGATATTAGATATTTACGTCGATCAATCATCAATTGAAGTTTTTGTAAACGATGGAGAACTTAGTCTAACAAATCAAGTATTTCCTAAAAGCATTTATAATAAAATTTCCATTGTGCCTAACGTTGGTACAATTTCAATTAATGCTAAAAATAGAGATTTTAATAGTATCTGGCAGTAATTGTATCAAGATTATAAGAGAATGAAACAAATTTGATAGTCATTGCTGTTGCAACATTCTATTTTTGCAACGTGATAATTGAATAAAAGTCCAAAGCCAAAGCATCAATTCACAAACAATTAATCTGATATTTATGAACACAAAAATTACGTTGCTAATGTTACTTGCATTGTCAATTGTATTTATAATGAGTCTTGCTGCAACAAACGAAAGCAAATACGCCTTTCTGATAAGTGCTGAAAGTATTGAAACGATACAGGATGATGATGAATTGGCGGCAGCTACCTGGTTCAAAACATATTATTTGTCAGGCGATATTATTTCTGCCATGAGCATCAAGAACAATTTAGTTGATTTGTCTCAGTATAATGTAATTTGGATTCATATAGATAAAGAAAATGGAACTGGTGAAATTCCACTCATATTTAAAGATACCGATGTTATTTCGCGCATAAAAAACTATTACAAAGACGGTGGAAATCTATTTCTCACCAACCACGCTACACAGTACATTACTAGTTTAGGCAGAACAACACGAACTCCTA
Source organism: uncultured Paludibacter sp. (assembly GCA_964396515.1). Classification (GTDB taxonomy): domain Bacteria; phylum Bacteroidota; class Bacteroidia; order Bacteroidales; family Paludibacteraceae; genus Paludibacter. The sequence continues at coordinate 27,319 of CAYNGF010000005.1, read as the reverse complement.
ATATAATTAATGCCGGAGCAGCTGCTAACAGCACAGATGTTTGGACCATAAATCCAAATATAGGTATGACAAATAATTATTCTGCACATCCAATTTACTCAGGGTTATCCATAACCAATATTGCCTATCCGTACACTACCATTCCACTTCTGGGATCTGGATTAAAAGAGAACCACAATTGTATGTGGGATCTCAATATCTATGGATATACTGAAAATGTGGTAAATGCTTTCGAAAAAGAGAATTCGTCACGGATAATTGGTACTTGGGGGCAGGTTACAGATTATTGTTGCGCCGGGATTGTTGAATTTTTACCAACGCCAGAATTCAAAGGCAATGTCATTGCCATAGGTTTGGGTGCCTATGAATGGAATCAGAACGATAAAACTAATGCTTACCAGCTCAACATCAGAAGACTTACAACGAATATATTTTCATATCTGGCATCATTCGTTTCTCCACAAGCAGTTACACCAAAGATTGTAGCTCATTTTCCTATGGAGTTAAACGAAACCCTCACATCGATTAAGGAGACATGTGGAAATCGCACATTTGCTGTTGAAAATTCAAAAACTATACGCGAAAGCATTCCAGGAGCTGAAGGTAATGCATTGCGATTCGATGGCTTCTCTACTTATGTCAAAGGTCGTTTCAACAATACAGAACTGAGCACACAAGCATTTTCAGCATCAGTATGGTGTGCTCTTGAAGCTTATCCTATGATGCATATAGATGGAGCTGATGAAACGCCCACGTTTATTGCCGGAAACATGAATACTGAATCGGGCTTTGCCTTTACTATAAATTGCCAAGGGAAATATGGTTTCGAAGTTTTCATCAATGGTGTGAAATTAAAATGTTACGCTCCCGACAAATTTCCCAAATATGAATGGGTCAATTTATCAGCAGTTGTGAGTGTGAGGCAGCAGGAAATTCAACTTTACAAAAATAACGAACTGATAGCCAAAACATACATAAAAACAAGTGAGTTAAACACCGGGGGCGGTGTATTATACATTGGTAAGTCTTACGATGATGTAAACCGGTGGGTAGGGCCATTCCGAATAAATACTATAAACGGCTTGGTTGACGATTTCCGCATCTATTCCGGCGAGCAGGATTTCACTTCAACCAAACAAATTCCTGAGAATACAACAGATTTATCCATTCCCAAAATCCGATACAAAGATGAAATACAACGTCCCGTATTTCATGGTATGCCGGGAGCCAATTGGACAAATGAGCCCCATGGGCTGGTGTATTACAACAATAAATACCACTTGTTTTTTCAGAAAAATGGAAATGGACCATATTGGGGACGAATTCACTGGGGACATATTACCAGCGATGATTTAATTAGATGGAATGAAGAGAAAACTGCCATAGATCCACTTTCATCATACGATATTAAAGGCGCTTGGTCAGGCTGTGTTTTTGCTGATCCAGAATTGACAAATGGATTGCCGTACATATACTATACAGCAGCTGATTTGGGTAAAACATCAATTGCGGAGGCTCGACCCTTGGATACTAACCTTCTGAATTGGGAGAAAGTAGGTAATAATCCGGTTATTCCAAATCGTCCTCAAGGATTGGACGAAGATTTTCGCGATCCGTATATTTTTAAGTCTAACGGTACATTTTATATGATAGTTGGAGCTCGTAAAAACGGTCGAGGAGCAACAACACTTCATCAGTATAACCCAGTAACAAAAACATGGAGCAACGATGGACGTATTTTTTATCAGGCCCTAAGTACAGATTATGGCGTATTTTGGGAAATGCCACTAATAATACCAATGAACGATGGCAAATGGTTATTTGTGACAACACAGTTGGGAGGAAAAGATGGTGTTGAAACATTATATTGGGTTGGGACAATTAATACAGATGGAACTTTCAATCCATATTCCCATGTACCAAAAGAAGTTGAACTAGGTAACATGTCGAAAGAAGGATTTGGTCTGTTGTCTCCATCTATTGTACAGAAAGATGGAAAGAATATAGCTATCGGTATTGTGCCGGACAAGCTAGGTGCAGACGATAATAAGCGATTGGGATGGGCTCATTTATATAGCCTGCCTCGGGAATGGTCGTTGGATGCTAATAATAATCTTGTACAAAAACCATATGAGGGATTAAAAACGATGCGCAATAATGTTCCAACATTCAGCATGGTAAATCAGAATTTGTCAGGAATTCAATCTTTGGAACCTGTCAATGGCAAAACTATCGAAATAGAAGGAATCTTTACGGTATCATCTGACCTTAACCAGAAATTTGGATTTAATGTACGTAAAAGTGGTGACAATGCTATTAAGATTTTTTATCAGCCAGCCAACAATAAGTTTACTGTTGATGCACGTACAGTAAACCGTATGTCAAACGATGGTTGGTTGTACAATGGCTTATACGAGAGCCCACTTCCAGAAACACTTCCAGTAGGTGGAACTCTAAAAATGCAAATATTCATTGACCATTCAATTATTGATATTTTCATCAATAGCAAGTGGGCATTTTCAATCCGTATTTTTCCTACAGATATGAATTCAAATGGAATAGAGGCTTTTTCGGAAGGTGCAACCACTTTTGTAAATTCGGTAAAAGCATGGAAACTTACTGGAGATGATTTCACTGGAATTGAAAAAAATATGTCAACTGATAAATCAAATATCTATTTTGTTGGTGAAGAACTATATTATGAAAATATGCCCGAAAACACAACATTTAACGTGTATGATTCAACAGGCAGGCTGTTTGCAAGTAATGTCACTCCAGAAAATTTTAGGGGAACAAATCTGCCCAAAAAAAAATTATATCTGTTTCTAATTAACTATAATAAAAAGCTCATTAAGGCTGTAAAATATTAATAATTTCTCAATAAGCTCAATTTTTTACTAACAATTAAAATTATCAAATCATGAAAAAATTCTATTTACTTTTAGTTGTTTGCGCATTGTTCGCAAACATGTCTGCTCAAATTAAAAAAGCAGGTTTTTTGAACGTAGCAGCATCTGTTTCAGCTATCGCAGATGATGATGAAAAAGCGGCAGCCCAGTGGTTTACAACAACCTACGGTGGCGATTATATTCCTGTGTCTCAAATAGGAACCATTGACCTTTCGCAGTACAGTGTTATATGGATTTATGCCGACAACGAAAATGGTTATGCCGATGCGCCCGATGCTATTTACGCTGTGGCCGAAACACTCAACGATTATTATAAAGCAGGCGGAAATCTTCTTTTGTCGATTTATGCCAACAACCTGCTTTATGAATTTGGTCGTACCGACATGTGGCCTAACATTGTGGGTGGAGCTGGCCCTGGTGGTGCAAATCCAGATGTATGGCAATTGTCGCCAACTTACGGAACATGGGATCCTACAAAAACGGTTTTCGACAGATCGTCCGACCCCCTTTTTGCAGGTCTTACAACCGAATCGGTTACGAGAGGGAACGGGAACAGCTATGTTGTTTTTCCACTAATTGGGAATGGTTGGAAAGAAGATCACAACTGCTTTTGGTCTATGGATATTAAAGATGCGGGACTACCAAATGATGATGTAGCCAAACTGACAACATGGGAGTCGACTCACAACGTAACTGCTTTAGGATCTTGGGGACAGGTTCAGGATTATTTCGGAGCTGCTATTGCTCGTTGGAATCCAACAACTACCTATAAGGGAACGTGTATTACAATTGGAGTTGGGGCATATGAATGGAATATTAAAAACGGAACAAATCCATATCAAGCCAATATTGAAAGACTAACTAAAAATGCATTGGATGAACTTAAAGCTGGACAAACATCGCTTAAAAACATCACGGATTTAGGCATAAAAATTAGAGTTTCTAATAACATATTAACTGTTGAAAATGCTGACCAGATTAATAAAATAAGTCTATACAGTATTAGCGGAGAAAACATCAATACATTTGATGCGGTAAGTGTTAGCCACGGAATTAATATTTCCTCTTTATCGAAAGGCGTATATATTATAAAAATGGTTGATAAAGCAGGCAAGTCTATTGCAGCACAACGATTTGTGAAATAATATATCAAGATAAGTGTAACTCTCATTAATGATAATTCAATTAGTAAAGTTAATGAGAGTTGCGACTTTTAAATTATTGACTATACCTTTAAAGCATTTAGTTATCTATAAAAATAATATGAATTTAAAATCAAAAGTTTATTTTTTTGGAGTCTTTATTATTCTCTCATTGACATTTTCAGTCTTACATGCCCAAAAATTTTATAATGAACTATATCGTCCTCAGTACCATTTTACTGCTAAAGATGGTTGGATTGGAGATCCTTGTGGATTGACAAAATATAACGGTAAATATCATTTTTTCTGGTGGGGACATGCAATTTCAGATGATTTAGTTCACTGGAAGCAATTAGATTGGCCAATGTTGGGCGGTACAGGCTTTAGCTATTTTACAGGGTCTATTATAGTAGACAAAGATAACACATCTGGATTTAATACAAGGAATAAGATTCCAATGATAGCTATTTACACATCTGCTCAAAGTACAGGTGAACAAAATCAGTCTATATCATATTGTAATTCTGATGATGTAACCTATAATCGATTCCAATATTATTCTGGAAATCCTGTTATAGATATCAATAGTAATTCATTTAGAGATCCGGATGTAATTTGGTATGAACCCACAAAGAGTTGGATAATGTCAGTTGTGCTAGCAGATGAACGAAAGGTTAATTTTTATGCGTCTAAAGATCTTAAAACGTGGAATTATTTAAGTTCTTTTGGTCCTGTTGCTGCGAGACAAGAAATTTGGGAAGTTCCGAGCTTGATTGAGTTGCCTGTAAATTATCATTATAAGAATAAAAAATGGGTGTTAATACTAGGTATGGGTACTAATAAAGTACAGTATATTGTCGGTAATTTTGATGGGACAAATTTCACTACTGATCCTTTATTCGACTCACATATCAATGATGGTACAGGTTTAGAGGGTGATGTTTTTGAATCTTTTGAAAAAACTGATTTCAATGGATGGAATGTTTCTGGAACTGCTTTTGGAACTGCACCAATAAATGGCACTCTTCCAAATCAACTTCGTGTTTCAGGCTACACAGGTTCAAAGCTTTTGAATTCTTATGTAAATGGTGATGCTTCTACTGGAAAACTTCAGTCTCAATCCTTTAAAATAACTAAAAACAATATTAATTTCTTAATAGGTGGTGGTAATGATGTAAGCAAAACCTGTATCCGCTTATTAATTGATGGAAACATAGTACGCTCTACTGCAGGTGATAATTCAGAATTGTTGAAATGGAAGGGATGGAATGTAACAGAATTCATTGGCAAAGATGCTCAGATTGAGGTTGTTGATATGAATACTGGTTCATGGGGACATATACTAGTTGATCAAATTATGTTTTCTGATATTCTATACAATACAGGACTCGAACATGCATTGTGGGGTGATTGTGGACCTGATTTTTATGCTGTACGTCCATATAGAGATTATGATAACCCCGATTCACAGCCACTTTGGCAGGCTTGGATGAGCAATTGGGAATATGCAACTGTAACCCCTACTTCTCCTTGGAGAGGAGTTCAATCAATGCCAAGGGAAATTGATCTTAAAACATCTGAAAAGGGTTATGTGATAATTCAGAAACCATTTAAAGGATTTGAAAAGCTTAGGAAAGACAGTGTAGTAGTTGAAAATTTAAATATAACAGGTAATCAAAGCTTTAATGATTTTCAACCAACTCGTAATACCTACGAAGCAAAATTTACTTTTGATTTGACTGGAAACTCTGATCAAAATTTTGGAATAAATTTTTGTATAAAAAGAATGTCAAAAGTTATTCTAGGCTATAATGCTGCTACATCAAATGTTTATTTTGACAGAACTCAATCAGGCAACGTCTCATTTAGCGATAGGTTCCCTAAAGTACTATATATCCCCGTTAAAAATAAAACTAATCAATTGAAGTTTCATGTTTTTGTAGATGAATCAACGATTGAAATCTTTATAAACGATGGTGAAAATGTAATTTCTTCACTAATGTTTCCAGCTGCAGAAGCAACCGGAATCGAACTTTTCTCAAAAAATGGAAATACAAATTTATCCAGATTTGAAGGTTGGGAATTGAAATCGATATGGAACGATAATCAGACATCAGTTATTTTACCCGAGGAAAGTAATTTTAATGTTTTTGTTAACAGAGAAAATAACATAATTATAGAAGGTATTAACGAGAAAATTGATAAACTGAGCATTTTTAATGTGGAGGGTAAAATCGTTTTTAATGATACAAAAAATAGACAAATTGAAAATCGTATTGTTATTGACGAAAAATTCTCTTTAGGCATGTATATTCTCAAAATTGAGACAAATAAAGGTTGTCAAACAAAAAAAATAATGATTCTTAAATAAAACAGACATTCTACAAATAACCATTAATTCAAATAAAGTTATGAAACGAAAAAACAAGAGAATTAAATTACGACAATTACTTTTGCTGCTGTCGATGGCCTTTTCAACAGCCATTTTCGCACAAAAGATTGAGGTTCGAGGTGTTGTTTCTTCATCGGAAGACAATCAGCCTCTTGTTGGAGTTAGTATCATTGAGAAGGGAACCAAAAACGGAGTAACAACCAATCTAGATGGAGAATTTTTCCTCTCAGTAAGTTCAAGCAACGCTGTCTTACAATTTTCAATGATAGGAATGCAAACTACCGAAGTAAAGGTTGGTAATAGAAAAATAATCAATCTGGTGATGGAGCCAGATGCAGTTATGCTGGAGCAATTAGTTGTTACAGGCTACACAACGGAAAAAAAAGCTGAAATAACAGGGGCAGTTTCAGTAGTAAAACTAAGTGATGTGAGCAGTATACCTTCTGGTAATATAATGTCAACATTGCAAGGCCGTTTAGCTGGTGTGAGCGTTACTACAGATGGTCAACCGGGAGGAACAACAACAGGTGTTACAATTCGTGGGATTACAACTATTAATAATAGTAATCCGCTTTATGTAATAGATGGGGTACAAACCCGCGAAAATATTGCTACATTATTAAATGCAAATGATGTTGAATCTATTCAAGTGCTGAAGGACGCTGCTTCTGCTTCAATTTATGGAACACAAGCTGCTAACGGTGTAATTATAATTACTACAAAAAAGTCCGGCAAGAATAAAACAAAAATAAGCTTTGATGGGCAACTAACAGCACAAACTTTTCATACAGACATTAAACTACTAAATGCTCAACAATGGGGAGACGTATATTGGAAAGCATGCCAAAACGATGGTGTTCAGCCAAGCCACGATCAATATGGTAATGGTGCCACTGCTGTTATACCTGAGTTTATTGATGCCGACAAAACAATTCGTGCAGGTGATACAAATTGGGCGAAGCAAGTTTATCAAACAGCGATGTTACAAAACTATAATTTAACCGTTTCCAATGGTGGTGAAAATTCTTCATCGCTTCTATCCTTTAATTTCTTCGACCAGGATGGATTGATTAAATATACTAATTTTCAACGTTATAATCTACGAATGAATAATTCATATAACATGTTAAATAATAGAATAAGAGTTGGTGAAAATATGAATTTAAGCAATTGGTCGGAGATATTAAAACCTGATGGCATTGAAGAACTTACAATAGCTCAACATCCTTTAATTCCTGTTTATGATATATATGGAGGTTATGCGGGACCAACTCAAGGTTTAGGAGATAAACCAAATCCTGTAAGATTATTGGATCAACAACGTAACAATCGTTTGGCACAGTGGCGTATTTTTGGTAATATATATTTAGAAGTCGAACCAATTAAAAATCTAGTGTTTAAGAGCAACTTTGGAATAAATTACAGAAATTTATTCCAATCAAATTTTAGTCCCAAATGGTCCGAGGGAACAAGTAGGGTTGTTGATAAAAATAGCTTGTATGTAAAATCGGATTATACGAGAGATTGGATATGGTCTAATACTGCTGCGTACAATTTTAAGATTGATGAGCATAGTGTGAATTTCTTAGTAGGTATGGAATCAAAAGAAAATGTGTATGAATATATTGATGCAAAGCGTGAAGATTATTTAATTGAAACATTAGATTATCGCTATTTAAGCGCTGGACAAGGGACTCAAACAAATAGTGGATTAAAGGATCGTACAACCATGGTATCCTATTTTGGTAAATTAAATTATGCTTTCAATGAACGTTATTTGTTTTCAGCGACTTTAAGAAATGATGCATCCTCAAGGTTTGGTGCAAATAATAATTCTGCCTATTTTCCCGCTGTTTCAGCAGGCTGGCGAATCAGTCAGGAAAATTTTATGAAAGATATTGATGTAATTTCTGATTTAAAGTTACGGGCAAGTTGGGCAAAAAATGGAAATGATCAGATGGATAATGAAGCTACTTATACAAAGTATTTATTCAATCTGAATACTGCCGGATACGATTTAGCAGGTATAAATCAGGGAACTATTTATAACGGAATTGTGAAACAACGCACAGGTAACCCAGATATAAAATGGGAAGTTACAACGCAAACAAATTTCGGTATTGATCTGGCTATGTTCAAAAACCGTCTTACCTTAACTGTGGATTATTATTTGAAAAAAACAGATGATATGTTGATTGACCGTCCGTATATTGCTGTAATTGGAGAAGGGGGTTATATGTCATACAACGGTGCTTCGCTTAAAAACAACGGGATAGAAGGAACAATCGCTTGGCGTGATGTTGTGAATAAAGATTTCTCTTACGATATTTCATTTACTGGTACAGCTTACAAAAATGAGATTACAGACCTTCCTAAGGATATATACTATAATTGGGGTGGTGGTAACGGAATCGATAAAAGTATTGTAGGTCAACCACTCGGTTCATAGATGGGATACAAGACAAATGGACTTTACAAAACCGTTGATGATTTGAATGACGGGATAAGTCAACCCGGCAAAGCAATTGGACGCATACGGTATATGGATTTAAATGATGATAAGGTAATTGACAACAATGACAGAACATGGTTGGGAACAGATTTACCTAAGTTTGTCGGAGGTTTAAATGTTGCTTTAAATTATAAATCGTTTGATTTTTCGATGTTTATGAATGGAATTGTTAGAAATGCTTGGAATAACTCAAAATTTTATACAGATTTTTTCCAACTATGGACAGGTAATCATGGTACCGCTTTATTAAATGCATTTGATCCGATAACTAATCCTAATTCGACTATTCCAGCCTTAACAACTGTAAATACAAATGAAGAAAATCGTATATCCGATTATTTTATTGAAGACGGTTCATATATCAAACTGAAGAATTTTCAATTAGGATATTCCGTCCCTAAAAATATCACAGAGAAATTGGGTGCATCTAATATTCGTTTCTATGTACAGGGACAGGATTTACTAACTCTTACTAAGTATACAGGTGCAGATCCAGAAGGTTTAGGTTATCCTTACCCTTTGCCACGTACTTTTACATTCGGATTTAACTTTGGTTTTTAAATAATTAAATACTCAATTCATTATGAAATACAAATTATCATTATTGCTGATTATCCTCCTAGCAATCTATTCGTGTAGTGACGATTTTCTGGACTCAAAGCCACAAGGGAAATTGAGTGACGAAATTCTTGGAACCCCTGATGCAATTGATGCTTTATGTACATCAGCTTATTCAGCATTAGCCGGCCCCGAAGGTAGCGATGCAGCCTTCTTGTCTCCAACCACTAACTGGATATACGGTGATGTTCGTGCTGAAACTGCTTACAAAGGTGGTGGTGGAATAACCGATGTTTGGGAGTTTCACGCATTTGAAACTTTTACAGGAGTATATGCTACGAACGGACTTCTTGATCGTAAATGGTACCATCTTTATATTAGTGTACAGAGAGCTAATGCAGCTATTCGTAGACTTAATGCTGTGACTGAAGAAGAAGTCCCTTTGAAAAATATCCGTTTAGGAGAAATGAAATTTCTAAGAGCTCATTTTTATTTTGAACTAAGTAGATTATTTAATAAGATTCCATATTTTGATGAAAATGTAGATATAAAAGATTACATAAAGATTTCAAATGTTGAATTTACAAGAGATCAAATTTTGGGAAAAATTGCCAGCGAAATGAAAGCTGCTGCTGCTTTACTTCCTTCAAGCCAACCTGAAGCAGGTCGTGTAAATAAATATGCTGCACTAGCATATGCGGCAAAAGTTACATTGTACAGAGCTTATAAACAGAATCCGCAGAACAATCAGGTAACAGATATTGACCAGACTCTGTTAGGAGAAGTGGTGACCTTGTGTGATCAGGTTGCTGCCGGTGGATATTCATTACTTTCTGATTTTCAGCAGTTGGCTGAAGTTGAATACGAACACGGCTCTGAATCTGTTTTTGGAGTGGAATATTCAATAGAAGATGGAACAACCTTTGGTCGTATTAACTGGAGTAATTTAGTTTGTACACCACGTGGTCCTGTTTATGGAGGAGACGGTTTTTTTCAACCAAGTCAAAATCTTGTAAATTCATTTAAAACAACTGATGGGGGCATCCCTGATTTCGATAATTATAATTCAGGAAATATAATTAAGGCTACTGATGGTTTTTTATATAAGATTGATCCTCGTTTGGATTTTACAGTTGGTCGTTTAGGTGTCCCTTGGAAAAATTATACAAGGAATTATGACGAAAGATGGTCACGTGAGCCTGCTACATACGGCTATTTTAGCTGCAAAAAATTTGTTGTAGGCCCTGGTTCTCCTTACATGGTGAAAGGTTGGCCCTGGGGAGCAAGTTCTTTGAATTGGCAAATCATTAGGTATGCTGATGTCTTGCTTTGGAAAGCTGAAGCTCTTATTGAACTTGGCAGACAAGATGAAGCATTGCCTTTGATTAATCAGATTCGTAATAGAGCAAAGCAAAGTAAATATGTAAAAAAACTGAATAGCACGACTAATGCGGCAAATTACGTTATCGATGAATACAAGCCGGGAATTAATTGTACATGGACAAAAGAGTTTGCACGGAAGGCACTACGTTTTGAACGTAAACTTGAATTTGCAATGGAAGGTGAACGTTTCTTCGATTTGGTTCGCTGGGGTGCTGCTGCAGAAACATTAAACGAATATTTTGCTAAAGAGAAGCTGGTTCGCACTTATATAAAAGATGAAACCCAGTTCACTGCAGGCAAAGATGAATACTTCCCAATTCCACAAGCACAAATTAATTTCTCGGGGGGGTTATACAAACAAAACCCTGGCTACGAACTTTCAAATTAATCCATTCATACAGCTAACAGTTTCACTAATCTGAGACTGTTAGCTGTAAAATATTCTCACTTCGTTTTTATCTGTTTATGAAAATAATAACACATCTGCTTGCTTCCGTGGTCGTTTTCATACAGTTATTAGTTAAAAGATAATACTACAGTAAATAATTATTGAATAGTAAAATTGCAAATTGATGAAGAAATTCATTTTCACTCTGTCAGTTTTAATTACTCTTTTAGGTTGTAAACCTGCTGAATATCTGAAATTCGACAACAATCCTCCGGCTTTACAACCAAAGGTATTTGCTGCAAATATATTTTTAAAAAACAACGAGTATGTCGGGTATTGTGCAATTAGCCCTGATGGTTCTGAATTGTATTATGCCATTACCAATTCGGAGTGGGCTATGAGTAAAATAATACGGATATCGAGCCATAATCTGGTAAAAAAGACACTATGAATTTTAAAGACAGATTGTATGAAGGTGAACCTTTTATTACAAAAAATGGCAGAAGCCTTTATTTTACAGTAGTATTGCCACAACTGCCAGGCAAAATTTGGCAATCGGACATATACAGAGTCAACAGAACCGCAAATGGTTGGAGTGCACCAGAGAAGTTAGATTCAACCATTAATAGCATTGCCATCGAATGGCACATTTCATTTACTGACAATAATATTGTGTATTTTACTTCCGAACGGGAAAACGGAACAAGTGCTTTGCATGGTGACATATTCAGGGCTGAACTAAAGGAGAATAAGTTTGTAAACGTAAAGAAACTTCAGGCTCCAATTAACACTGTTTATAATGATAGTGATCCATTGATTGCACCCGACGAAAGCTATTTAATTTTCCATTCTAATCGCCCCGGAGGTTTTGGAGAACACGATCTTTATATTTTATTTAACGAAAATGGACATTGGACCAATCCGGTTAACATGGGAAAAGACATTAATACCGATGGTTGGGAAATGGCCCCATCGCTCACACCCGATGGGAAATACTTACTTTATACCTAGCGAAAGAGTATAGTAACTAACGATCCTGCAAGGATTTATTGGGTAAGTACAAAAATTTTGGAAAAAAACAAACAGTTTAAGCAATAAACGTAACATACTTATAAATAAATTATTATGAAAACTCTTAAATTATTATTGATTAATGGTTTTGTATTTTTATCCGTTTTATATTCTAATGCACAAGAAAAATAAAATGAACCCTATCGTCCACAATTTCATTTTTGTCCTGAGGAAGGTTGGATTGGTGATCCGTGTGGCTTTATTTATTATCAAAACAAGTATCAAATGTTTTGGTGGGGCAAAGTAACATCCACTGACTTGGTTCATTACAAGCAAGAATCTCCAAAGGTTATAGTTGGCGATGATGGCTCAATAGCATATTTACTGGTTCTGTATTGGTTGATAAAAATAATACTGCTTCATTTGGTAAAAATGCCATGATTGCCACCTATACAATATTCAATGAAGCAACTAAAAGTCAATCGCAGGGGATTTCTTACAGTAATGATGGTTTGACGTTCAATTACTTCAAAGGTAATCCGGTACTTGACATTGGCAGCACCGAGTTTCGCGATCCTACCGTTTTCTGGCATGAGGCAAGTTCTAAATGGGTAATGGTGGTGGCAAAAGCACTCGAAAAGAAAATTAAATTTTATTCTTCAACAGATTTAAAAACATGGACTTGGTTAAGCGATTTTGGACCTGCTGAGTCTCAGGAAAAAGCATGGGAATGTCCTGATTTATTTCAACTTTCGGTTGATGGAAACTCAAATAATAAAAAATGGGTATTGGTGGTTTCATTCGATTGGGCACATGAACAATATTTTGTTGGCGATTTTGATGGAACGACTTTTAAGACTGATAAAAGCCAACCCCAAACGGCTTTACTTGTCGATCAGGGATTGGATTTCTACGCTTCACGCACATTCCGTGATTACGACAACACCTTAAAGTCTATTACTTCGATGGGTTGGGTTGCCACATGGGATTATGCACCGATTGTTCCGACTTCGTGGGGAAAAGGGTTCTGGTCAATACCACGTGATTTGGAACTGAAAACATATCCGGACGGTATTCGTCTGATTCAAAAACCAATTGCTAATTTGCAGAAGCTCCGCACTACACCGGTTTCGTTTGTATCTAAGCTGGCAAGAGGAACTTCAAAATTAGCTATGTTTGTACCTAAAGAAAATGTATATGAAATGGATGCAACTTTCTCTACTAAAATTCCAAACGTTTTTGGTTTTAATCTTTGTGTTGGCGAAGGTCGTAAGGTTTCATTCAGTTATGACACTCGTACAGAAATGTTGACTATTGATCGCACTAATTGCTCCAATGTTCCGATCGAAAAATTTGCAAGAACAACCTCGGCTAAAGTAGTTCCAATAAATGGGAAATTAAGGCTGCATTTCTATGTCGATAAATCGAGCATTGAACTCTTTACTAATGAAGGAAAGGAAGTATTTACATTGCTTACCTACGCAGGAGAAACTCAGGCAGGAATTGAAATTTTTGCTCAAAACGAAGGTACTACAATGAACTTCAAAGCATGGAAACTAAAATCGATATGGAAATAATCAATAACTTTAGTATGAAAACAAAGACTCGATTTGTTTTCATACTAAGCACATTGTTTTTTTGTTTTGTTGCTGAAAGTCAGGCAGCTGATAAAGTCATTAAACTGGAATCTCTACTAACCGAATTTACATCTGTAGAAGAATCTGCATGTTATCCTTCACCGTTTTATACTTGTCATCAGGAGAGCAGTTACGACAGAAGGTCAGTTTCGCCCAGTTTGCCACATTGGTTTGCCAATGCTGATGGGTTTGGATTTGATCGGATGGATACCATTGATAATAGAATTGAGAAAGTCCTTTTCGATCAGAAAGGTCCCGGTGTTATCACCAGAATCTGGCTTACCACAGTAGACAAACGAGGAACTATTCGGTTTTATTTTGACGGTTCTTCAATTCCAGCTTGGATAATACCTGCTTATGACCTCATGAAATTTGGTATTTTTCTATCAACGAAAGGATTACTTCTGCCCCACACCAGTTATACTCCTGATGGAAAAGGTGGGAATACGCTCTTTTTGCCTATTCCTTATGCCAAAGGATGCAAAGTTACTTTTGAGGAACAAAAAGGAGTTGCTTCAACACCCAAATATTACCAAATTAATTACCGGAAATATGCTGTTGGAACAGCTGTTGAAACCTTCTCGGAGCAAGTGCTGAATCGAGCAAAAACAAAAATTGCAGAAACTGACAGCCTATTGGCTACTGGTTTAACGCCTAAAAAGGGAACTTCATTGAATCATAAAAAAACGTTGATTCCGAAAGATACATTGAATATAATGTTGCCACACGGTGAAAATGCAGTTTATGAAGTGCAATTCAAGGTGAACTTAAAAAATTCAAAACTTTATGCTCAGATTATGAGAGAAGTCATTTTCCAGGCAAGTTTTGACGGAAAGCAAACGGTTTGGGTTCCATTGAGCGATTTTTCCGGCGGGGGTATGGGTGCTCCTTACGTAAAAAGTTGGTTCTTGTCGTCAGATGCTAAGGGCTCTATCACTTCCCGTTGGTTAATGCCTTATCAAAGAAGAGGAATGTTGACTTTAAAAAACTTATCCAAAACAAATCTTGATGTTTCAATAAAAGTACACGTTTCTCCGCTAGCATGGAATGAACGTTCTCTTTATTTCCATAGCTCATGGAAGCAACAAAGAGGACTTCAGGAAAACGATAATCCGGACGATGATAAACATTGCAAAGAGTGGAACTTCTCAACTATCATCGGACGTGGAGTTTATAAAGGCGATGTTCTGACCTTATTCAATCATACTCCGGCTTGGTATGGTGAAGGTGATGAGAAAATATGGATTGATAAAGATACTTTTCCATCACATTTTGGCCTGGTACCGAAGATTATTATAATAGTTCATGGGCTCCTGTCGTTCCGTTTCAAACTCCTTTTGGTGGAGCACCTCGCGCTGATCAGGAAAGCTCGAACGGCTATAATACTTTTTTTCGTACTCGCAATTTGGATGGAATTCCTTTTAAAACAAGTTCTGTTTTAATTTAGAATTGTTGAGTTGGGTAAAAGGCAAGGTCGATTTAGCAAGTACCGTTTATTGGTATGGAGATTATTCGTCAAAGGCAGTTGGCACTTCGGGAGAAAAGGAAGCAAAACATAAATTACTTCCACCACCTGAAAATCCGATGAAATATAGAATAAATAATAGTATTGAATTTGAAACATTGACTCCCACATATCTATCGCCTTCTATACATATAGAAAAGCAAACTATGAATGGATTTGTAGGTGGAAAGTGGAGTGAAGGTGCTCAGCTTATTTGCAATGGGGGAAAGCTTGATGATTTTATAGAATTTTGTTTCAAAGATTTGAAAAATCAGC
This sequence comes from uncultured Paludibacter sp., assembly GCA_964396515.1. Classification (GTDB taxonomy): domain Bacteria; phylum Bacteroidota; class Bacteroidia; order Bacteroidales; family Paludibacteraceae; genus Paludibacter. The sequence continues at coordinate 11,607 of CAYNGF010000005.1, read as the reverse complement.
CGTATAAAATTGCGTTGTATGTAACTAAAGCAGAAGATTACGGAATAATATCCTTTGTGGTCAATGGTAAAAACATTACCGTTGTTATTTGACTGTTATAGTAAAAAAGTGACAATTTCAAAAGCTATAGAGTTAGGTACATTTATTCCAGAGGAAAGTAAAATAATACTTCGAATAAAGATAGCCGGAACGAATCCAAGTACGCTTGGTGCTCACTATCTTCTTGGATTAGATTGCATTCAATTGTTAGCAAAATAGACAAACGAACTAATTCCATGTTATCGATAAGTATGGTTGCGCTTTTCAAAGAAAATCGTCAGATGATAATATAACTGTCGATTACCAAATCCAATCATCAATATCCCTATTGAAGAATGTGTGTCCAAAGGACAAAATAATGTGTTTGCTTCCAATCCAGTCTGTTTAGATTTTGCTGTAAATAAGATTGATTGTTGGGTATCACTTGATGTGGATAAATGGAAAGATGAAAATACACACTTTTATTTGTGGAAGTGAAAGGATCCAACTTGTGGATCAAAGTTAATATATAAATCAAAGTTATCAAATAAATTTTTAAAATATAAAACATATCAGTATTTCTCTAATCGTCTTGTTTTTTATGAACATACAGGTTGGCGTTCTTGCGCAATTTAATCCTCACAGTAATAAAACTAATTACGATGAGAGTTTTCGTGGACAATATCATTTTAGTCCTAAATCGGAATGGATGAACGACATCAATGGTTTGGTTTATCAGGGTGGTAAATACCACATGATCTATCAATGGGGCGAATCGGTCAGACACGGGGGGGTATGCCACTTCTACCGATTTGCTGCATTGGACGGATGAAGTTGTAGCCTTGATTCCTCAAAATTCCTTTTTGCCAAAGGAAGCTGTTAGAAATGTATCAGGTAATGATGTATTTTCAGGTAGTGCGGTAGTTGTTTCAGGTGAAATGTCGAAGCGGATTACGGGTTCAACTGCTGAAGCAATAGTTGCCATTTATACAGGTACCGGTGTTGGAACTTGCTTAGCTTGGAGTATCGATAGCGGCAAAACTTGGCACGATTACTCAAAAAATCCGGTAGCAAATCCAGCTAAAGAAGCCTATCCTCGTGATCCACGTGTTTTCTTTCACAAACCTAGCTCCCAATGGATAATGGCTTTATACGAAAACGGAACCACGTTTTATGGATCAGAAGATTTGATTAACTGGAAGTTCTTAAGCAACCTTGATTTTGGATATGAGTGCCCTGATATATTTGAGTTACCGTTAGATGGGAACAAGCAAAATATGAAATGGGTACTTATGGATGCCAATGGATCATATCTGGTTGGGAAATTTGATGGGAAAGAATTCCTCCCCGAAAAAGGACAGAAATCTCATGTGATGACTTCGGGCCACGATTTTTATGCCGCACAATCGTTTCCTGCCGGAAGCTTTCCAAATCATGATGAACGTATTATTCAAATTGCATGGATGGATCATTGGAATGGAGGGCTTGGCGAATCGGTTTGGAAGAGGAATGCCACTTTCCCTGTTTCGGTTGGATTGGTAACTTATGATGGCCAAATGCGTGTAACACGTAATCCTATTGATGAGATTTCAAAGCTTTATTCAAGCACGCAAAAATGGGAAAATCAACGAATTAATGAAATTGAAAATCTTTTGTCAAAAATAAAGTCAAAGAAATTTGAGGTGGTAGCTGAATTCGATTTAACAAACACGACTGCTTCAAAATTTGGATTTAAAATTGCCAATAAGACAATAGCCTACCATGTGGAAAGTCAGGTTTTATTGGATGAAAAACTTAAGCCGGATGCATCAAACCACATTAAAATTAGGATACTCGCTGACTGGGGACAATTGGAAGTTTTGCCAATCAAGGAATATTCTCCTATTCTGAACAATTTGCTTTTTCACCAGAAGATAGCGATATTTCATTATTTACGGATGGAAATGTTAAATTGGTGTCGATGGAATTTCATGAGATTGCTAAAATATGGTAATCTCTGTATTTGCAAAAACTATTTCGAGTCCTAAGACTATTTTGTTATTGTAGAAAAGAAGACCTGCTAATTGAACGAAGTCATCGCCTGCACAGTCCGATAAATTGACTTTATACTTGAGCTAAGTTTTCATAATAGTTAGGGCAGTACAAATTTGCCGCGTTGGTAGAAGTATTTTAAGAGATTAATTGTAAACAGAGGATAAAAAAATCTGCAATGATTACCATGTAAATATAATTGATATGTTAATTTTCTGAAAACAATAATTATACTTACAATAAATGCTTTTAGTAACAATTCTTGTATCAAAAGTGCAAGATTATGAAACAAATTTGACAGCCAAAACACACATCAACTTCTATTTTTGTACAGTAAAAAATAAATTCAAAAAGTAAAAAATAAATTCAAAAAATGAAAAAAACAATCTTCTCCTTTTTAATTGCGCTATTATTGATAAATATAAGCTGCAACACTCAGAAAAAGTTATCAGGTGAGAACATATCTGTTGATTATCAAATCGAATCATCATACATTCTCATTCCTGTTGAAGAGAAAGCACCCGAAGTGAAAATAAGTGTTAGTGCAGCTAACTATACTACCGAAGTACCTTATGATGTACATCTGGCTCGAAATCAAATTGATTATTGGGTACCTATTGATGTAAAACAGTGGAAAGGACAAAAAGTGACACTTACATTTATAGACGTAAAAGAATCCCTTTTAGGTATTAAAGAAGCTAAACAATCAGATAAATTTGATTTTGAATACAACGAAAAATACCGTCCTCAGTTTCATTTCAGTCCGGAACACGGTTGGATGAACGATCCCAACGGAATGGTTTACCTTGATGGTGAATACCACCTTTTTTATCAGTATAATCCATACGGTGCCGTATGGGGAAATATGCACTGGGGACATGCCGTAAGTACCGATTTAGTTTCGTGGACTTATTTGCCAACAGCACTTACTCCCGATAGTTTAGGTGCAATTTTCTCTGGAAGTGCAGTGATTGATGTAAATAACACTGCAGGTTTTGGTGCTAATGCTATGGTTGCCATTTATACTAGTGCTGGAAAAGTACAAGCTCAATCCATTGCTTACAGTATCGATAAAGGTCGCACATTCACTAAATATGACAAGAATCCGGTGTTGCCAAATCCTGGAATTACCGATTTTCGAGATCCAAAAGTTTCATGGAATGAAGTTTCTAACCAATGGGTAATGGCTTTAGCCACTCGTAATACGGTAACTTTTTATGGCTCGCCCAACCTGAAAGAATGGACCAAACTCAGTGAATTTGGTGAAGGAATTGGTTCACATGCTGCAGTTTGGGAATGCCCGGATTTGTTCCCACTAACTTATCAGGGAAGAACGAAATGGGTTTTAATTGTGAGCTTAAATCCCGGAGGTCCGAATGGCGGTTCGGCAACACAATATTTTATTGGCGATTTTGATGGCAAAACTTTTAAACCGGATGCGCTGCCTTATCCACTTTGGTTGGATTACGGACGTGATAATTATGCCGGTGTAACTTTTAATAATATTCCTGAAACTGATGGTCGTCAGATTTTTATGGGTTGGATGAGCAATTGGGATTATGCAAATCAGGTTCCTACAAAAGAGTTCAGAGGTGCAAACACCATAGCACGCGAACTCAAAATTGTAAATAATGGCAAACATTTAATATTGAGCAGTTATCCAGTAAAGGAATTCAATAATATCAAAGATAAAATTTATGAAGTACCTGATTTGCAAGTTACAGATAATGCAACAATAGCTGAATTACTGAAAGATAATGATGGAAGTTATGAGATTGAAATGTCTATTAAACCAGAAAATGCAGAAGTATTTGGTTTTAGTTTAAATAATTCAAAAGGAGAAACATTGAAATTTAATTTCGACAATAGTACTGGTTTCTTTAGTATTGATAGAAAAAATAGCGGGTTAACTGACTTTAATGATCGTTTTGCAATGGGCATGAACGCACCACTTGTTAAAAAGGCTGCATATAAGGTTCGTTTGTTGATAGATAAAGCTTCAGCAGAAATATTTATCAATGAAGGTGAAATAACCATGACAACATTGTTTTTCCCTACTGAAAGTATGAATCAACTAAAATTTTACAGCCAAGCAGGTAAATTCAGTGTAGAAAATATCAAAATAAATAACATAAAATAAATCAATACAATGTCAAATAACAAGTATTTATATTGGATCACCTTTGTTGCCATTAACGGTGGTTTACTGTTCGGGTTAAATATGGCAGGGATCTCCGGTGCTGTAGATATGATAAAAGGAGAATTTTCACTTACCGACAGTGGACTGGGTACTGTGGCTGCTCTGCTTACTTTCGGATGTTTAATCGGTGCCTTATTTACGGGGAATTTCACTGAGAAATATGGACGAAAAAAAGTAATGCTTTTTACAGCAGTTGTTTATATTGTTTCAGCATTTGGCTGTGCATTGTCAGAGTCGGCTACAGTATTAACTATTTTGCGTGTGCTTTCAGGGCTGGCTGTAGGAGCTACATCTGTGGTTGCACCCATGTATATTTCCGAAATTGCTCCTGCGCACAATCGTGGACGATTAGTTTCATTTAATCAGTTTGCCATTACTATTGGTATTGTATTGGCTTATATCTTTGATTATTTATTAATTGGTTTAGGCGAGAATAGCTGGCGATATATGTTAGCTGTTCCGGGAGTTTTTAGCATTGCATTTCTTGTTTTTCTATTCCTTAAATTTCCTGAAAGTCCGCGGTGGTTATTGGCACATGGTAAAAAAGAAGCTGCAATAAATGTTCTCACCAAAATAGGTGGACAAATGCTGGTAAATAGCGAATTACCAGAAATGGAGAAAGCCATGATTGCCGAACAGAAAAAAGAAAAAATGTCTTTCGGTGAACTATTTAAAGGAAAAACAGGCAAAATTGTTTTGATAGGTACAATAATAGCTGCATTACAACAAATAACCGGAATAAATGCAGTTATCATGTTTTCACCCGAAATATTCAAAGCTGCCGGTTCGGCTCAGGGCGATTCAGTAATGCAGGCTATGATAGTTGGTTTAGTTAACTTTTTAATGACAATTGTTGCGTTGTGGTTGGTAGATAAGCGGGGGCGCAAAACATTATTGCTATGGGGTGCAGTGGGAATGATAGCGTCTTTAGCTTATCTCACTTTAGAGTTCGCAAAACCAGTGCAGAACGGAGCAGGTGTTTTGGTAGCATTACTGGTATATATTTCATTTTTTGCTGCATCATTTGCACCTGTTATGTGGGTGATTATTTCTGAGATTTATCCTAACCGCATAAAAGGATTAGCGATGTCATTTTCTACCGCTGTAAGCTGGCTTTGTACATTTCTGACGGTTTATTTTGCACCGGTTATTCAAGGGTCACTTGGTTTAAGTTATTTATTCGGAATTTTCGGCGTATTTAGTGTCATTGCATTTGTATTTGTAAAATTCTGGATTCCGGAAACGAAAGGAAAATCATTGGAACAAATTGAAAAAGAATTAGGTTTAAATTAATTATATCAACCACATAGGTAACAATCGAAAAATGGAATATGATTTTGTGTACTTTATGCTAAAGTGGTTCAAAAAAATAATATTATGGAAAATGTCATTGTAGGTATTGGTGAAATTTTGTGGGATGTATTTCCCGATGGGAAAGTATTAGGTGGTGCTCCGGCAAATTTTGCTTATCATGTATCTCAATTTGGATTTAATGGAGTTGCAGTAAGTGCTATTGGAGACGATGAATTAGGTAAAGAAATTGAAAATTGCCTTAGTACTAAAAATTTAAATTATTTAATAGAAAAAACCCCTTTCCCTACAGGGAAAGTGCAGGTTACACTTTCCGGAAATGGAATACCTGAGTACGAAATATGCCAAAATGTAGCTTGGGATAATATCCCATTTACCTCCAAGATGGAAGAATTGGCAAGAAAGACAAAAACGGTTTGTTTTGGTTCTTTAGCACAACGGAATCAAGCTTCACGCCTTACAATCAATAAGTTCTTAGATTTGCTTCCTAATGATGCATTAAAAATATTTGATATCAATTTACGACAACATTTTTATTCCCAAGAACTTATTGAGCATTCATTGACACGAAGTAATATTTTGAAAATTAATGACGATGAAGTTCTGTTGGTAGCTAAACTTCTTGGATGGGAATATACAAATGACATGAAGATTTGCAATCAATTACTTGAAAATTACTCGCTTGATATGGTTATTCTTACGAAAGGAACAGAAGGAAGTTACGTGATAACTTATGAAGATATAACATTTAAACCAACACCTTTAGTTGAAGTTGCCGATACAGTTGGAGCAGGGGATTCATTTACAGCAGGTTTCGTTGCGGCATTACTAAGTGGCAAGTCAATACCCGAGGCCCATGAAATAGCTGTTGAAGTTTCTGCATTTGTATGTACACAACATGGAGCTATGCCTGTATTGCCAGATAGCATTTTGGCGAAAGTAAGTAAGTAACCAGACAAGAATCAACATTAATAAACCGATCGGTTCTCAAATTCCGATCGGTTTGTCAATATAATTGACGAACTATTTTAATCTGTAAAATATCATAAAGACAATAATTTTATTACTTTTGAATATGAATTGAGTGCTTACCTTTCACTCAAACCAACAAATAAGATGAAACATAATTTCATAAAATTAATAATTATTGGACTTATAATTCTCCAATCCTGTACCACTGACAGATCAAACCAAATCAAAGTAATTGCTGTATCACAATGTAGTGATGATGAGTGGCGTCGGAGCATGAACAGTGAGATGAAACGTGAAGCTTCATTCAATCAGGGTATCGATATAAGGATTAAAACTGCGCACGACAGCAATCAGCAACAAATAAGGGATATTGAAAGTTTTATTGCCGATCAGGTAGATATAATTATTGTTTCACCGAATGAAGCAATTGCACTGACTCCTGTTATTGAAAAGGCTATGCAGGCAGGCATTCCGGTAGTTCTGATTGACCGTAAAATTAATTCCGGAAAATACACAGCGTTTGTAGGTGCCGATAACTTTCAGATTGGTAAAGAAGTGGGTGTCTATGCTGCAAATTTGCTGAATGGCAAAGGAAATATTGTTGAAATAACAGGATTAACCGGTTCTACTCCAGCAGCTGAACGGCACAGAGGTTTTATGAATGTAATTGAGAAATATCCCGGGATTAAGATTGTCTTTAAGTTAAATGGTGACTGGTTACGCAAGCAGGCAAAAGAGAAAATGGCTGAAGCGTTTCAAGCAAACATTCCAATTGATCTTGTGTTTGCACATAATGATGAAATGGCGACAGGCGTTCATGAAGCATATACAGTTACTAGCGGTATAAAGAAACCTATCCTGCTGGGGATAGATGCATTACCCGGAACTGAAGGTGGAATACAAAAGGTTATTAACGGGATTTTAGATGCAACTTTTATTTACCCTACAGGTGGCAAAGAAGCTATTCAAACAGCTATACACATAATAAATAACGAACCTTTCGACAGAGATAATATTCTATACACAGCTGTTGTAGACAAAACGAATGCTAGGGTATTGAAACTGCAAACCGATCAAATAATTCAACATCAGAACCGGATTGATCAACTGAATACTGTCTTAAATAAAAATTTGGCTAAATTCAGTACTCAACAAAATATTCTTTTTCTATCATTTGCAGTCCTGTTTCTTATTTCAGTTTTGTTATTGCTTCTTTTTCGCCTATACAGGCAAAAAAACAAAGTCAATGAGGAGTTGAGACTGACCAATATTGCCATCAATAAACAAAAAGAAGAACTCTCCGAACAGCGTGACCAGTTAATCGTACTTTCTAAAAATCTGGAAGAAGTAACTCAAGCAAAGTTAGTCTTCTTTACCAATATATCACATGAATTCCGTACGCCGCTTACTCTTATTTTAGGTCCTCTAGATAGCTTGATTGAAAAGGAAACACTTAGCACTAACGGTAAACGCCTCATTCAACTTATGCGGAAAAATGTGCATATATTGCTGAAACTTATCGACCAGATTATTGAATTCAGGAAGTATGAGAACGGCAAAATGCAAATGTATTTTACATTGAGTGATTTAAAATTATTTGTGAGTGAAATCTGTGATTCATTTATTGAACTCAGTAAAAAGAGAAGGATTCATTTCTCCTTTGAAGCGACCAAAGAAGATTTTACGCTTTGGTTCGATTCTGATAAGATGGAAAAAATCTGCTACAATCTGTTTTCAAATGCATTTAAGTTTACAACTGAAAATGGACGAATCGATGTCCGTTTGACCAAGGTCTTGAAAAATGATGAAGAGTTTGCCCAAATAACCGTAAGTGATAATGGTGCAGGTATTTCCGAAAATCACTTGCACAGTATTTTTGAACGTTTCTACAAAGTTGACGACCGTGCCCTTGGCTCGGGAATCGGGTTGCATTTGACCAAAGTACTTGTTGAACTGCATAATGGCGAAATTACAGTGGAAAGTACTGAAGGAAAAGGTACAAAATTTTGTGTTCTAATACCTTTCAAACAGAAGGAAATTCCTATTGTTGAACAATATCCAATAATTAATTCATTAGTGGGTCAGCAAGACGAGATGATGATACTGGATATTGACAATGATGATGAACAAGATGCAAATCTCCAAACAGATAAACCACTTGTACTTATAGTCGAGGATAATGTAGATGTACGAGTTTATCTTAAAAGTTTATTGAGTAATAATTTTGAAATTATCGAAGCTCCAAATGGACAGGTCGGGATGTTAAAAGCAATGAAGTTTGTCCCGGAACTTATTATCAGCGATGTGCAAATGAATGTGTTGGATGGTTTTGAACTATGTAAACAAATAAAGGAAAATTTGTCTACCAGCCATATTCCGGTGATTCTTCTCACGGCATATTCACTTGATGAGCAACGTGCCATTGGTTTTGAGAGTGGAGCGGATGCTTATATCCCTAAACCATTTAACGAAAGTCTACTCAAAATACGTGTCCGAAAATTAATTGAAAATCGTGAAAAAGTAAAAGAATACTTCCAAAAGAATCTGACTTTTGGCGATCGGAAGGTAAATGTGGCTGAAATTGACAAGTCATTTATGAATAAATTTAGAAAACTTATTGAAGAAAGGATGATGGAAAGTGATTTGAATATCGATGAAATAGGTAAAGCCCTGGGTTTATCCCGAGTTCAGCTATATCGAAAAATTAAATCACTCACCAACTATGCTCCAAAAGAACTGGTGAGAATTATTCGATTAAAGGCTTCTGAACAACTGTTGATTAATTCAGAGAAATCCATATCTGAAATTGCGTATGAAACAGGTTTTTCTACTCCGTCTTATTTCACCAAGTGTTTTAAAGAGTATTTCAATGAAAGTCCGACTGAATATCTTAAGAGAATAAAGTAAAAAGAATGACATTGTTTTTAAAGCTTATTTTTAAAATAATGTCTTTGTGAATGATTACTAATTAGTTATGCAGAAAGTTTAAGCAGGAAAGTCTCACACATAAGTAGCTATTTAACCTCAGTTTTTTTAAGAATTCTGTGACAGTTTAAACTTAGCCTGTATAAAGTTCATTTGTTGTTTATTTGCGATTTTTCGCTGCTACGAATTCAACTTTATATGGCTGAGTATTCATTGAGTAAAGACTTGATTGCAAGTATAATATTTTCTTTAGAGTTTATACCAGTTAGATTTTTAACCACATAGCAACACAGTAGAATTTATTCATAAATCTGTTGAAAACAAGCACACATAGCTGTAAATGTTTAAAATCATTTACTTTCGAACTCAACAAGTGCATGAATTCAATCAAACTTCGTGAAATAACTTGTTATTTCACTGCTATGTGTTTATGTAACTTATATAATGGCTATTATTAGTACATGAATCATTGTTCTTTATTATTATAAACTGATCGAATTCGAAGTTTTGTCAATCAATTATCAATATCTTAGTAATAGACATTTTAAATAAATGAGTTGCTTTTCCTGTATTATTTAATTTATGCCTAAACGAAGTAATTCTCATAAAATTGTGAGAATTCAAATTTTGATTCATTTTATTGGGTTGTTGGTAAAGATTCTAGTCATTACTTGGTGTAGACTGAGAATCTGTAGATGGTTATTGGATTGGATAATTTAAATTAGATTGTAATGGATATCATATTTTTATTCGGGGTAACTTCTGGATTTAAAACCTAAATCAGATTAATAGTTTAAGGCTGCAAAGCTTTTTTAGTGATTTAAAATTAGATGAATCATTGATTGTTAATGATATTTACGTGACATTTACCGGTTATCTGTTTAAGAATAACACTACATCTCTTAAGGTAGAGTAGCTTAAAGCACATACTCAGAAGTTTGAGCAGAAATTTGATTAAAAAGATTGCAAAAAGAATTAGATATGATTATTAGACGAGCAGACAAAAAAAATGACTTCGATAAAGTCTGGAACATTTTTAAAGTGTAATTTCAACGGGAGACACTTATGTGTTTGATCCCAATTCGCCAAAAGATAGTTTAGAAAAAAATTGGTTTGCAGATTATATGGACACATTCGCAGCAGTTGAAAACGATGAAATTTTGGGAACGTATATCATTAAACCGAATCAAATTGATTTAGGAAACCATATTGCAAACTGCAGTTATATGGTGAATCCAAAATCTCAAGGTCGTGGAGTTGGAAAATTACTTTGTGAGCACTCAATAAAATTCGCAAAAAAAAAGGATTTTTTGGAATACAGTTTAATATTGTAGTAAGTACAAACGAAGCTGCAGTTAAGCTTTGGCAGAAATTTGGTTTTGAGATAATTGGCAAAACGCCAAACGGATTTCGACACAAAGCATTAGGTCTTGTAGATACGTATATAATGTACAAAAACTTGAAAACGAACGAATAATACCTTATCCAACAAGCGCTTGTTCGATGTTATAAATTAAATGTGGTTCATGTATATATGTACTTTAAATTGCACTAACATCAATATGAATAAAATTACTTCGTACATAGAATTCAAATATCTTATTGTAAGTGAATTAGATAAGAAACATGGAATCACTGTAAATACAGTGGGTTTTCAGTCAATTCATCCGAACGATACTTATCTAGTAATAGAGCATCCGAAAGATCATTATTTTAATTCAAACTCAAGGCGAAAATTAGATGAGTTTCAATTCGTTTATATTACTAAAGGTTGAGGCGAGTTGACGCTATAATCAACAGACAAACAAGATATACAGCAAGGGCAAATTATCATTATTTTTCCTGGACAATGGCATACGTATAGCCCTCAAAAATTTATAGGTTGGAATGAATATTATATAGGATTTAACGGCGAAATTATTCGTGAATGCTCCAAAAAACTCATTTATAACTACTCAAAGTCAAATTATTTATGTTGGTTTAAATGAAGAGTTGGTCACTTTATTTAAGAGGGCTCTAGAAATAGTGCGTCGAGACAATATTGTTTTGCTGCAACATTTATCAGGTATAGTTATGCATATGATAGGTATGGTTTTCCTGACTTCGACACTTTTGAAAGTTAAATTTCGCAACTGTCTGATAAATAGTTA
>CAYNGF010000004.1:0-81416 GCA_964396515.1 uncultured Paludibacter sp. | reverse complement strand
CAGCAACAATAAACTGCTGCAATTGTTTATGAGCATGACCTCCACGCGAAACGCCGCCGGGAATATCGTATAAATAGTAAATCCTTTTTACATTAAACGGAATAGTTTTGAAATTTTCGACCACACAAATATCACCTTTACGTTTACTATTATGTCGGTCCAGTTCAACTATTGTACAATCGTAAACAGAATTTCTCATAATTTTGTTTGATTTAAAAACTCCTGATAATCGCGTATGGCATCATTTGAATCGTAAAATGTTGAAGCAACGATTAATGCTACCGAATTTGTAGAAAAATTGTTTATTTCGCGCCATGCCCCTTTTGGAATATAAACACCGTTATAAGAGCGGTTCAAACTAAATATCTGCTTTTCTTTCCCATTATCTATCAAAACATCGAAACTGCCTGATAAAGCTATAACAAATTCTTCAGTTTCACGATAAGCTAATCCACCACGAGCTTCGCCACCCGGCACATCATAAATCCAATGGACGCGTTTTATCTCGAAAGGAATTTGATTTAAATTTTCAAAAAAAGAGAGATTCCCTCTTTCGTCGAGAAATTTTGGAAGATTAATTTTAAGTGCGTTCATATTTTTCATATTAAACGATGCGAGAAATTCAGTTCAGGCCTAATAATTCCGGGTTTTTGTCCCAGCATTATATCTCCAACGCCTTCATTTGTAAATTCAACTTCGAACATGTAAACTAAGTCTCCCCAAAGCACATGCGCTTCATTTTCACCAAACCAAATTCTAAAATAATATCTACCGGCATTTAATAATCCGGCGGGTATTCTAAAGCTAATTTCCTGTTCTCCAACAACTGAATCTTTATGTTGCGAGAAATTCATCCAACGATGAAAAACAACGATATCTTCAGTGGTTCTTAGTTCAAATGTTACATCTATCATTGCATTCGCAAGATAATTATAAAAAACAAGCGAAACATCAATATCGGTATCAATCGAAATAGTATTTCCTTTTGAAGGTTTCACTTCCATGGAACGAATACGAATCTTATCGTTACCCGGTGCTGTGTTTAAATTTTCGAAATATAGTTTTTCTGTTTTCTGGTAATTTGATACAGTATAATAATCCACTGCATCTGTTACACTGCCACTGAAATCAATCATACCATCTTTTAATACAATACCTGTTTTACACAAATTTTTTACAGCTGCCATGTTGTGACTTACAAATAATACTGTTCGCCCTTCCCCTTTGCTTACATCTTGCATTTTTCCGATTGCTTTTTTTTGAAATTCGGCATCGCCTACAGCTAAAACTTCGTCCACTACAAGTATTTCAGGTTCTAAATGAGCAGCTATCGCAAACCCTAATCGAACAGTCATACCTGAAGAATAGCGTTTTGCAGGAGTATCAATATAGCGTTCTATTCCTGAAAAATCAACAATTTCGTCGAGTTTTCGGTTAATTTCAGCTTTGGTCATCCCCATAATGGAACCATTCATATAAATGTTTTCGCGTCCTGTCATTTCAGGATGAAAACCTGTACCCACTTCAAGCAATGAAGCTATTCTACCCTTCGCTTTAATTATGCCAGTAGTAGGAGCTGTTACCTTTGACAATATTTTCAATAATGTGGATTTACCTGCACCGTTTTTACCAATAATGGCAAGCACATCTCCTTGATTTACAGTTAGGTTTATATCTTTCAATGCCCAAATATAATCACTTTCGCCTTTACTTGCACGGTTGTTTACCTCTCCAATTTTCAAATAGGGATCTTCTTTGCGCAAGATATTTACGGTAAACCAGCGGTTTAAATCATGACTTAGTGTTTTTGTAGAAACCAAGCCTAACCTATATTGTTTACTAATATTTTCGAATATTATTGATTCTGACATTATTTCAGATTTTCAAATTACAATTTTTTATTTACAACTACTCCATCCTGTTTCAATATATAGGCCGGATTTCCTACCACCACACAATTGTCGGGTATTGATTTGTAAACTACTGCTCCCGGACCAATAACACAATTATTACCAATAGTAATACCACCAAAAATTACAGCATTTGCTAATATCTCAACATTATCTTTTATCGTCACTCTTTTACCGTTTTTGTAACCTATTGTTACATTACTTACAATTCTGCAGTTTTTTCCAATTGACTCAGCATCAATAATAGTGCAATATGCGTGAAACAATAATAAACCACCCCCTATAGGCGTTTTTGTGAGAGAAAGATGTTGCATTCCGGGAGCTAGAAATTTTATAAACCATTTAAATTTTCCAATTCTATGATAATATAATGTTCTAAAAGATTTGTTGTTGTATAATAAAATTAGTAATGAAAAAACATTCGAGTATTTAAGTGAATACTCTTTTTTATAGGCTTGTAAATCTTCAAGTATTAACCCTTTGTTTTTTGAAAACATGAAGATAATAAGGTGCGGCCACAACCTGATAATATTTATTAATGCCAGTATGTTATTTAATTTTCCCATAAAGCATATTATAAATTATTAATCATACATTTGTTATATATTTTTATAATCTCATTTACAATTTTTGAATTATCATACCTGCTCATTTTGACACGTCCGTCTGTTCTACCATTAAATAAAAGAGCTTTTGATATTGCCTCAGCAACATTCTGAGGATCAAAATCAGTTAAAAAACAGCCTTCGGTTTCAGCAATAATTTCACTAATATCAGCCACATTTGTTGCAACAATCGGACAATTGCATGCCATTGCTTCTTTTACAATTTGAGGTGAACCTTCGCTTTTTGTGGGTAATAACATTAAATCGCACCCACACAAAAGATTTGTAACTTGTTGGCGGTTGAACCCCTTAAGTTCAATTAAATTTATGTTTTTTTGTGGAAGTAAATCAATAGCTGCTTTTGCAAGCGGATAATTTTTTCGCAAGTTGGCAAAACTACCACCAAATAATATATTTATTTGATTATTAGGAAGATTCATGATTTTTTTTGCCTCTTCTTTGGGTATAACATTAATTTGATTTAAATTTATACCGCAAGGAATCACAACTGACTTTTTCTTTCTTTTGAAAAAAGTTAAATCATATATATGCTGTGCAACATAAATATTAAATACAGAAAATAAAGATGCTATTGATGAAATTAAATTGCCTTTAAATGTAAGCGTTTCACCATTATGAAATGTAATTACTACAGGCAACTTCCTCTGCAAAACTGCTAATGCCCCACTTAAACCATAGTGAGCGTGAACAAGCTGAAAGTTACTTGAATTAATTTTTTCATTAAGAGCTTTTAAGTTACTAAGATAGCCTTTAAAACCTTTACCTTTAATAGGAAAGTAATCAACCTCAATACCTTGTCGAACAAGTTCATCGCCTTGTTCGAGTATAAATGGCATAATTTTTCCGGAATTAGCACTGCAAATGATTAGCACTTTCATAAGTTGACATTTGTTAAGTTTTAAGAATGAGAACTTAATATGTTTAGCATTAGATAAAAGACATTAAATTACCACGATGTTCATTAGAAAACATTAAATCAAGTTTTAAAATAGATTATTAAGACCTATTTAAACACATAAATGAAAAAAATCATTTTTTTATGGAAAAGATGTTCCTAAAAAAAAGGAACGTATAAAATAACAACTTGTTCTTAGTAAAAAACACTCTTACAGTAGGTTTTTGAATTTGTTTTCCATAAAATTTTGCTCTTTTAAAATCGCCAGTGTTAAGCGAGAATGCCAGGAAAATTTTATTTACATGTTCATTCCATCTTGCCTCATCGTATTTTACATCGGTTGGAAATTTTTCGCACACATATTTATACATCATTTTTTCTCTTTCGTACCGTTCAGTTAAATTGTTGAAACTGCTGGAGCGAGTAACAGAAATATCGGAAACGCAATATGTTGCAGTGGAAACAGGTAAATGAAAAAATTTGGTAAATTTAGCTATTTGCATCCAGGTAACCCAATCCTGAGTGGGAAAATTGTATTTAATGTAATCGTTAAGATTTACATATTTGTCTAATAAATCTCTGCGAAAAACAACCGTACTGTTGATTATCATGTAATCACCGTCAAAAAGTCCTTGAAAAACATCTTTCTTGTTATCATTTTTTATTTTCACTTCTTTGTATCGGTTATTTTTGGGATAATAATATCTGAAATTTGTATGAACCAAACCAACAGATGGATCATTTTCGAGAATTTCAACTTGTTTCTGAAGTTTAGTATTGTCGTGCCAATAATCATCGTCGTCGCAAATTGCTATGTATTTTCCTGTTGCAATTTTGATTAATTGTGCCCAATTGCTGCCGGCTCCATTGTTAATTTTGTGCAGAACAAGTGTAAACTTATCCGGATATTTTTGTTGATACGTCAATAAAATTTCGGGGGAATTATCAGTACTTGCATCGTCGCCAATAATAATTTCGAAATTGAAATTAGCTTTCTGACTTAAAATTGAATCGATAGCTCTTATGATAGATTTTGCTCGATTATATGAGCATAAAACTACAGAAACTAAAGGTATTTCTTCCGAATTCTGACGGTAATAAATCATTTTAACTTTTTAGTAAAGTTATGAATTTTTTTTAACGGGGCAAAGATAACCATAATGCCCTTAAGAAGCAACCTATTTGATATTAAAAATGCCTTATACCATATTAATTGTTTTCTAATGTATGAATTAT
This sequence comes from uncultured Paludibacter sp., assembly GCA_964396515.1. GTDB lineage: Bacteria > Bacteroidota > Bacteroidia > Bacteroidales > Paludibacteraceae > Paludibacter. Next base: position 76,749 of record CAYNGF010000004.1, on the reverse strand, counting down.
AAGGTTCAATTTTGGCAAAATATCCACTGAGATTTTCAGAGTCAAGTAAATAAATTTTTCTAATAAATTGATTGAATGACCATTGGTACGTCCCTATTGCTTTTTGTTTAAATTCTGGGTCATTTATGTGCGAATCTTTTCTAAAAAATTCAATTACTTCCAGGGTAACAATAATTCTTACAGCCAATTTCAAGCCCCGATTATTAGAACTGTTTGTCATTGAATTGACACTATCATTTCGATAAAAATAACCAAATGTTGACAAGTGCTTGAATTTTTGACATTCAAATAATGTCTTGTAAAAAAATATTACATCCTCAACCCCAAATAGTGTCTCGGAAAAAATAAAGTTATTTTTTCTGAGAAATTCACTTGAGAATATTCTACGCCATACTTCAACTTTTCTGCCCCAATAAGGAGTTTTAATCAGTTGACTTAAATATTCAATTCCGGTAATAACTTCAGAATCTGATTTATAATTAGCTTCGATAAATAATGGATTAGTTTGTGGTTGAGTAAGATGACTGTTTATCTCAATAATCTCAATTGTACATGTTTCCAACTCTGATAGTATTACAGCCAAACAATTATCAGCTAAATAATCATCAGAATCCACAAACCAAACGTATTTACCCCTGGCATGTCGGAATCCTGTATTTCTTGATGCACCAAGATTTTTGTTTACATCATGATGTAGTAATATTAAATTTTTATGTTTTGTTTGAAATGACTGTATTATCTCAGCTGTATTATCAGTTGAACAATCATTTACACATATAACTTCAAAATCATGTTCTGAGATATTTTGTGAAAAAATTGAATTTAAGCACTGAGTAATATACTTAGATACATTATAACAAGGCAATATTATTGATAACTTGATATTCATATTAAAAAAAAATGGCTGAAAAAATGAATATGTATTGCTATAATTTTTTCATTTCTTCATTAAATACTTCTATACTCAAGCATTCTGATTTTTTCAATGAGGAAATTTTAAAACTGTTTAGCAAATCACGGTTCTGATTTAATTTATTCAATGCAGTAACAAAGTCATCAATATTTTTACAAAAAATGGTATTTGAATCATTGCAGTAATCGTGAATTGAGCCAACATCTGAAACTACAATAGCCAAACCCATACTTAAAGAAGTAGTAATAACGTTACTTCCAATGGTATCAAAAAGTACATTTAATGAAACATCACATTGGGACATAAGGTTTTTTAGCTCATTTTCTGCAATATAGCCATATAGCTTAACATTCTTAGCTTGCTCAAACAAATGTTCAATACTATCATGTCCTTTACAAATATAAAATTCTATATCAGGCAATTTCTCAGCAATACTTTTTAACATCTCATAATTACGATATAAATTACCCATTGATATTACTCGTAATTTTGATGATGAGTTTGTTGATAACTCAGCTTTATAAAATTCTCTGTCAACATAATGAAATGTAGTAACTATTTTTTTTTCAGAGATACCTTTCGTGACTAAAAATGCACTTAGCGAAGTACCAAGTGTAATAATTTTATCAATAGGTTGACTCCATTTTGTGAAGTCAGCATCGCAAAACCAATATTCTAATTGTGAAGGAAATAAATGTACCATTCCGTATATATGTATTTTGTCTTTAAAGAAAAAACGCATTACACGGGCTATAATATGTTGATTTCTTTCTTTATGTAAATATTCTATCAAAAAAATACGATCATTCGACTTGATTTGGAATATCAAAGAAAGTGAAAGTAAGAAATTGACTAACTTGTACAAATCGAAATTCCAAATGTATTTTCTAAAACGTCGGATAAATTTTATCTCGTGCCAATCCTTTCTAACAACAATTGCTTTGTTATCAGTATCAATCTTTTCAAGCATTCGACACAAGTGTGCCATTCCTGCATGATTTCCACTGGTCGATTTCCAGTCTTGGCAAATGTAGTAATTCATTTAGTTTGAATTAAGCTGAAATTTTAAATATTTATTTTTGTAATTTCTTCTTTAAAAACATTCAAAAATTTTGCACCATAAATATTGTCTGGTTCAAGATAGTTACCTTCTGCCCATTCGTTCCACGATTTAATAAAAACAATTTTTTGTTTGGAATCAGTTACTTTCGGTAAAACTTGTTGTAAATGTAAACGAAAAAGTTCAGGAGTATAACCTTTTAAAATAAATCCATTTTTGCCTGAACGAGGTGAATTATCAAATCCTGAAACAATTGTATGATAGAATTCAAAATCAAATTTCTTATTTATATTAAAGGTGGCTAATGCATCTTTATAATCAAATGTATAAATTGGTTTATTGGTAAAAAAACCATAAATATCACTTAAAACCTTAGTTTTTCTTATTTTACGTTTTATTCTAGATTTTAAAGAAACATCGAATAAATATATATTCGAATGAGGTGAAAAAGTTGATGCATCGAAACCTCCTTCGGCAGGATTCCAGTTATACCCTGCGTTTGAAGCAATAAGGTAGATTCCGTTTAATCCGTTTTTTTGAGCAAGTTTTCGAAATATATCGCTAAACTGATTTACATCGGGTAATGAAAAAACATTATAAACCAGAAAAACCGGTTTATCATCTACTGTAATATATCTTTTATCTTTGAAAGCCGGAAGTAATTCATAAAAATGGGCTTCATAATCTTCGGTTCCCGGGTATTTTTGTTTCATTAAAATTTTATCGCCTGATCCATGCCAAATACCTGTCCAAGATTCGTTAGCCCAACCTAAACAGAAAGGAAAATCCGGTTTTCCAGAAGCAAGCACTTCATTAAAAGGTCGTTCGAGCAATCGCTGACCATGACCAAACCAGTAGTGCCAGTAACAAAATCCTTCAATTCCGGCATCTTTAGCCATTTGTGCCTGAAGTTCTCGCACTTCAGGAACACGCAAATCATAAAAACCAAGATCAGCAGGCAATTTAGGTTGTTCATGCCCTCTGAATAATGGTTTAGCTTTGGCTACATTAGTCCACTCCGTAAAACCTTTTCCCCACCATGCATCATTTTCAGGAATAGGATGAAACTGAGGTAAATAGTATGCTATTGCACGAATTTTTGTCATTTACGTATGGAAGTTAATAAAATATTTACGAATTTGTTTTGTTAAACGATTGAGAAAACTTTTTTCCTGTGGTAATTTAGCAATTTCATCTGAATACTCCGGAAACTTCCGAAAAAGTATTTTTTTGAATTTTTTTAAAGAAATATGTTTCTTATCAACTGTTTTATTTTGAGTATTGATACCTATCAATTGTTCGGCATGTATGCGATAATCGATAGTTGCCATTTCTAAATAATAAAGTCCCCCAAAATAAGCGGCATTCAAGGCAATCCAGGCATCGTGCCAATAACGAACCGGTGTTTCGAATGGGAAAATATGAGATTTCAATTCAGATTTAAATGCAACAGTAGCACCTGTAACATAGTTTATGTTTTGTATAAGATCTGTTATCGTATCTGAATTATTTTTCCATTTTTTTCGGGCATACTCATCAAATTTCCATTTTTTCCATAGTGTTGATCCTATTTGATTTCCATTTTCATCTACAAGATTTCCATCGGTAAACAACATTAAGCATTTACTATTTTTGTTAAAATAATCAATCATTTTTTCAACTTTATCAGCATGCCAGATATCATCCTGATCTGATAAAAATATTATATCGCCTTTTGTTCGTGATATTGCTTTTTCAAAATTTATTAAGGTTCCCAAATTTCTTTTCGATTTAAACAATTTTATTCTCGAATCGTTCAATTGTAGTTTTTCAATTATATGAACTGTATTGTCTTTTGAAAAATCATCGCAAACAATAATTTCATCAACCGGTAAAGTCTGATTTTGTATTGATTTTAGTTGTTCTTCGATATACTTTTCACCATTATATGTGCATACTGCTACACTTATCATAAAATGCTTTTTAGTCTTAAAGATATTTTTTAAGAAAACTCAATCTCTTCAAAATTTTTCTTCCAAGTTTATATTCAGCTGTACGTCTTATTTCTTGTTGCGCCAGGAAAATATCTTCTTGAGTTAAAACATTAAATTCTCCGAAAATCATATCATTCATTTTAAGTTGAAAATCCGGATTATCAGTAGAAATTGATAGATTATAAAGAGGATTGAATATTGTAGTATCAAGTTGTTTAGATGATACAACCGTTGTTTCTATTATGTTTTCTTTTTTAAAATCGGCAAGAATTATTGAACCTGAGAAATTATTTTGTATAAAAAAATAATTTCGTAAAAAATTTTTGTTTAATAATTCTTTAAATTCTTCGTAATAAAGTTCTTTTACGTGATATTGATTAATATAACCAGTATTTTCAGTATAATTTCTTTTATCGGGCGACGAAATAAAAAGAATTCCATTGGGTTTTAAAACTCTTTTAATTTCAGAAATCATCTCATTATGTTTTGAATGATGTTCAATAGTTTCAAAACTCACAAATACATCAGCAAAATTATCAGGAAGTGGTATTTCAGATGCGCTACCTACGATAAATTCAAGATTTTCTTTTTTATATGTGTTATTTGCATGTTTTACAACATCGTAATTAATATCAATTCCGGTTACATGTGATGCATATCTGGATAGAATTTCAGAGCCATAACCTTCGCCCGAAGCAAGATCAACGACTTTTTTATCGTTTAAATTCAACTGATGTACCACAAATAAATAACGACTCAGATGCTCATAAGCAATAACACCTTGTTGTTGTGGAAGAAATCTTTCGCCGGTTAATTCCATTATTGAATGTAGTTATTATGTAACTTTCTTTCTACCCATGCATAAATTCTGTTGATAATACTAAAAACTACTAAACCGGTTGGAATATTTTTTATTCTTTGAAAAAAATCCATTCCAGGGGCATATAGAATATAATCTTCAAGAATATTTACGGGTATTAGCTCTGATAAAACTTTATTTCTTTCAGAAATTTCAAGTTGTCGATTTGTATTACTTATTCCATTCATATCGAACAAAGTAACATCAATAGGAATATATCTTACAGGTATGTTTGAAAGTATTATCACTTGTAAATACCATTTCCAGTCTGAAACAATGCGTAAAGATTCGTCGTAAAATCCAAAACGTTCAAAAAGCGAACGACGAATTAAAGCAGGTGAATGGTTTAGCGTTCCATAATAAAAATCAAGCATTGTTGGCTTACGACCGTTAAAACCTTTATCGCGAAACAATCCTTTTGTTAATGGTTTTATCATATTGCCATATATTATTTGGTCTTCAATTTTTACATTATTGAGCATATGATGTATAACATATTTGTCAACAAAAACATCTCCCGAATTTACAAACTGAACGAATTCTCCTTCAGCCATTTTAATTCCTTTGTTCATCGCGTGATATATTCCGTTATCTTTTTCACTCACCCAATTTAGTTTAATACATGAATCAAAAGTAATCTGCTCAATAAATTCCCGACTTCCATCAGTACTTCCACCATCGATTATTAGGTATTCGAACTCATTTGAAGTTTGAGCTAAAACACTACTTACTGTATTTTTTAAACCTTCAAGGTTGTTGTAATTGATGGTTATTATGCTTAAACGAAACATTGCTTACCAAGGTTTTTCGAAGTCCGATGCTTTAATTTCTTTATTATAATCATTAAACAATGTTGCGGAATTGTTTTTAAGCTTCAGGTGGTCGGTTTTGGTGAAAAGTTTTGCAAGCATAGCTACTGGGGTAAGGAAAAAATAAAATACGGTTGCAAGCAAAATATTTGGTATTATCTTGCTTAAGATCAGAGAAATTTTATCCCAGAATAAAATTATCAGCGCAAGTATTTTTGTAGATATTAAACCTGTAATACCTGCTAATAGTGCTATCCATAATGCCCATTTCCACGAACTTATAACAAAAACAACAATAAATCCTGTTACAATAACTGCCAATACTTTGTATTGATTGGTATCTTTTATTTTTGCATTCATCTCAGAAAAGTGTATAAATAAACGGAGCAATTGCACTGCTACCACCAAAAACAATAAGTAACCCTAAAAGTAACAACACTATAATTACTGGAGCAAGCCAAAAAAGCTTGCGTTCTTTTACGAACTGCCACAAATCTTTAAGAAATTCCATATCCTTCTGTTTTTTAATTATTTTTCAATGTTTCGTAAATTTTATTTGCAATTAATTCGTTAGCATAAGCATTGGGGTGGGTATCAAAAATAATATTTTGTCCTTGATGTTTATGCGAAATACTATAAAGTTCGTAATACGATTTGCCTGTACGTTTTACTTCATCATTGAGAGCTTCATCCAAATCAATAATCATACATTTATTTTTCAGAAAATACAATAATTCAGTTGGTTTTTCTTCCGAGTAACCTATTTTTAACAAAATTGGAGTTACTCCTTTTGTTTTACATTTTTCAATAGCATAGGTATAAGCAAATTTCTCAAGTTCATTTTTGTTTTTAGCCGGAGCCGGCAATATGCCTAAAGAAATTTTAATTTTTGCAATTTTCTGTTTTAAATAGTCATTAATTTCTATTTTAATTCCATCTACAAAGAAAAAAATAAATTTCTCAAAATAATCTGGAGTTTTTAAATTCCAGTTTCGTTTAAATGCTAAACTTGTGTTTTTATATGCAATATAATTTAATTTAAAGGTATTACCTGTTTCTGAGAAATAAGGAATGGGTCTGTAAAAATAATAAAAAGGAGCATTAATTTGCATAGCTCTCTCTACTAACCATGGCGATAACTGAATAAAAACATACTTAAATCTATATTTTTCAATTAAACTATCCAAGAGTATCAACATTTGCCCCATACCGTAACCCGATCCTCCTGCATTTATATAATTATTTTCAATTTTTTCACTAAGTTTATGCGCAAATGTTTCATCTGCAGTAATAAAAGAACCAAATGTAAAAGAACAACCTAAGAACAAATTTAAAGTATCATATCTTAGCATATTGTTTTTTGATACACTTCGAAAACCCAATGAATCGAAATATGTTTCTATGTGTCCTTGAATGCTATCGCCTATATAATAATTCTGTGTACCGGAAAAGTTTGGTTTTCCTTTGTAAGATAATTTGTCATCAGCTTGCCATAATCTGCCTTTTTCATCGTGCCTATAATTTTTAGTAAAAAAATATAGTTTATTAATAACCAAAATCCTTTGTGAAAGAAAAAAAGAAAAAATCAGAAAAAAAAACAGAAAAAAAACAAATCCTACTATTGATTTTTTAAAGTCGAATAATTTCTTATAGCTTAAATTGAGCAAAATAATAAGTATTGTAACTGAAAATATCAATAAATAAATTATATCAAAATATCCAGAGGTTGAATTAAACCATCGGAATTTAAAAAAAAGCAAATCAGTAAAAACTAAAAAAACTATTGCAATTACTGTAAAAATAAATTTATTTTTCATATCTGATATTTCTTTCCTTTGATCATATTAGTCAGGTTTGAATTTTTTCATCCATTTTTCTTTATTTTGCCAATCGGGCTGATCAGTTTTACAATATAAAAAATCTCCTATAACCAAATAATCCATTTCTGTACTCATAAAACATCGATAGGCATCGTAAGGAGTACAAACAATAGGCTCGCCCCGAACATTAAAACTGGTATTCACCACAAGTCCGTATCCGGTAATTTTTTTAAATTTTTCTATTAGTTTCCAATATCGCTCATTTGTATCTTTATGCACTGTTTGTATGCGCGCAGAAAAATCCAGATGCGTTACTGCCTGTATATCACTCCGTTTCATATAAAGTTTATCCCACATTGGCAGTGAATGAAAATTTTCAGGCAAATCATTACGGCGCGTTTTTTTTACAGGCGACACTATAAGCATATAAGGCGAGGCTTCGCTAAGTTCAAAATAATCATTTACATCTTCACTCAGAACTGAAGGTGCAAATGGGCGAAAACCTTCGCGGTATTTAATTTTCAGATTAAGTTTCTTTTGCATTTCCGGATTTCGCGGATCGCCAAGTATACTACGGTTACCTAAGGCTCTCGGACCAAATTCCATACGACCTTGAAACCAACCCACAACCGCACCGTTCGAAATATATTGGGCAACATCTTCAGCAAGTTGATTAAAGTCTGAATATTTTTTGTACTGAGCTTTTACTTTTTTATTTGTTGCAATTATTTCATGTTCAGAATATTCGGGGCCTAAATATGAACCATTCATACTATCTGCAGATTCATTGGTAATACGTTGATTACCAAAGTACAAATAATTTACTGCTAATGCTGCTCCAAGAGCTCCTCCTGCATCTCCTGCAGCAGGTTGAATGTAAATCTGTTTAAAAATTTTTTCTTCAAGAAGTTTTCCGTTTGCAACACAATTTAAAGCAACCCCCCCAGCTAAACATAGATTATCAGCATTTGTAATACGTTTGGCTTCAAGTGCCATTTTAATTACTATCTCTTCAGTTACTTTTTGTATTGCAAGTGCCAGGTTACAATGTTTTTGAACAAGTTCATCTTCGGGCAACCTTCTTTCAAATCCAAAAAGATTTTTCCAACGCTTTTCGTCCACCATTCGTAATCCTGTTGCATAACTGAAGTATTTCTGATTCAACCAAATTGATCCATCTTCTTTGATATCAACAATCTCAGCCTTTATAAGCTTTACAAATTTATCGGTTTCTGCATCATTCGGATTACCGTAGGGTGCAAGACCCATTAGTTTATATTCGCCGGAATTTACTGTAAACCCAAGGTAATAAGTAAATGCGCTATAAAGTAATCCTACTGAATGTGGAAATTTCATTTCTTTCAAAATGGATATTTTTTCATCCAATCCTAAAGCAATAGAAGCTGTACACCATTCTCCAACACCGTCGATTGTAAGAATTGCAGCTTTTTTAAACGGCGAAGGATAGAATGCACTCGCAGCATGTGATAAATGGTGCTCAGGAAAAAGCAGCCTGAGTTTTTGCTTATTATAGTCAGATATTTTTGCTAAACCATCGTAAATCTGTTTTTTCAGAAACATTTTTTCGTTAAGCCATACTGGTATTGCTTTTAAAAATGAAAATAAGCCTCGGGGGGCAAATGCATAATATGTTTCAAGTAATCTTTCAAATTTAAGTAAAGGTTTATCGTAAAATACCACAGCATCGAGTTCATCAATCTCTAAACCTGCTTCTTCAAGACAATATTTTATAGCATTTACAGGAAAATTAGGTGTGTGCTTTTCTCTTGTAAAGCGTTCTTCCTGTGCAGCTGCAATTATCTTATTTTCGACAATTACAGCAGCTGCCGAATCGTGGTAAAATGCTGAAATACCAAGTATTTTATTCATTTTAGGAAAAAATTACGTCGTTTTATATCACAGAAATTTTGTGAGGTTTTATTTAATTCTTGAACTTAAAAAATTATATATTTCATTGGCAACAAATTCATTTCCATACTCATCCCAGTGATCATCATATTCTGAATTAAATTTTCTTCTGTTCTTATTATAGCTTTTTTGCATCGGTTCTGTCAAATCAAGATAATCTATCTTGTAAATATCACATAATTCTTTCATCATTTCATTAAGAAAAACAACATCACTTTTTGAGAGTGAATTGTTATAAATGGCTTGACGTGGTGCATCGAAAACAAATATTATCTTTCGTTCTTTGTTTTCATCTTTTATTGTTTTAACTAAATATTCTGTACTTAGTTTTATAATTTTTTCCCTCTGATTAAGTTCATCTGTAAATGTATTCGCTTCAAAATGAACATCATCTGGTGAACTAACCGACTTCTTCAGCATATTGTTTACTTCCAGGTTTAAATAAAGATATCGTATAAAAGCACTTTTATAAACAATTTTTTGCCATAGCGGTCTGTATTGTGCCCTCGAGTAATCCGGTTCGGGTTGTTTTTCCAAAAAGCCTCCATTTACCGAATCCTGATACAATTGCATAAAGTATTTTTTTTGTGGGTAATATTCAAATAAACTTTCGTCAAAATCGTTGTGTACTAAATTGAAAATAAGTACATCAGGATTGAATTTTTTGTTTACATACCGGCTAATATGCAAATATTGCGACAATGGAGCACCACTGATTCCAAAAGCATAAACATCGTTGCGGGGTGAAAGTTTATTTCTCAGTAAAAATGAAAAGTTTTTATCTACATCAACCTGAAAAGCTTCAACATATGAATCACCTATTATTGCTACCAAATTTGAATCTCTCTTTGTATAATAATCAATTGGATAATTCCACCCATAATTATTGATATGCCACCTTGTTTTAATTTCTGCAAAACGACCCTTAGAGTATATTCCGTCTGAGCGATTGTTATTGTAAGCGTATATTTTATCATTCTCATAAAAAAAGGTTCTGGGAGGATCTGAAGCAACAATTACATAACGAAAAAATATTTCAAGTATTATAAATAATAACAATACCGCAGGAATACTTACAACAATTAAATTTTTTAAAAAAAACCAAATTCTGGATTCTGATTTTTTCATTATATATTGACTAATAAAGTGTTATAAATCTTTGTAATTCTGATTATTGCGTTACACTGTATCCATAAAACTTCGCTGTACTTTGTTGAAAACCACTACACCGATTATCAAAATCACAATCATAAAACCAAAACTGTATGCCAAGTGCCCCCAATTAAATGTTCCTACTCCCATTGTGCCATATTTAAATGCTTCAACTATTGAAGTTACCGGATTTAAAGCCATGATTGCCTGCCTTTTTTCAGACATTGTACTTAAGGGGTAAATAATTGGTGTAGCATACATCCATAACTGAACTACAAATGTAAAAAGTATTGTTAAATCACGATACTTGGTCGTCATTGATGAAATAATTACACCAAACCCAAGTGATAACCCGGCTAACATTAAAATTAAAACAGGGAATAATAAAATGTATAAATTCGGTGCAACTGTTACACCAATAAACAGGTAATAAAGATAAACAACTACAAATAAAATCAATTGAATGAACATTCGCAGCAAATTGGAAATTACAATAGAAAAAGGAACAATCAAACGGGGAAAATATACTTTGCCGAAAATTGCCTGATTTGCAGTAAAGGTTGTAGATGTTTTACTTAAACAGTCGGCAAAATATTGCCAGCAAACAATACCTGCAAGATAAAACATAGGCTGCGGTAATCCATCAGTAGAGATTCCGGCAATACCACCAAATACAATCATGTACATTACTGTAGTTAGCGCAGGTTGAATAAAAAACCATGCCGGACCTAATATCGTTTGTTTGTATTGTGTAATAATTTCACGTTTTACAAACATATATAATAAATCTCGGTATTGCCAGATTTCTTTGAAATCAACTTCAAAGAGTCTATTTTTAGGTTTTATTATCGTAGTATATTCCATCGTAAGGTTTTCAGATATTTAATATTTAATATTTCAAATAATTATAAACAACCCGTTGAATTCCATCCTCAAGAGTTACTTTAGGTTCCCATCCAATACTTTTTAAACGGGTTACATCAAGAAGTTTACGAGGTGTTCCATCAGGTTTTGACTTATCCCACACAATTTCGCCATCGAATCCGGTAATTTTTTTAACCATTAATGCAAGTTCTCTGATTTCAAGGTCTTCTCCACAACCAATATTTATATGAGAAGGTGTTTTATCAGGTGCATCATAGTTCATAAATACGAATACACTTGCATCGGCCATATCATCAACATATAAAAATTCCCTTTTAGGTGAACCACTTCCCCAAAGTGTAACGGTAGTTGTTTCAGAATCTCGGTTAATTCCGTATTTATCAAGAACTTTCAGTATTACATTATCAGAATATGTTCCATCCACTCCTTCAACATTACGTTTAGAAAAATCTTTACGTATTTTTGTCATATCATTTTCGGACAGATATTTCCCGAGTAACATTTTTCTGATTAATGCTGGCAGTACATGCGATTTTTCGAGATCATAATTATCATTAGGGCCATAAAGATTTGTTGGCATTACGGAAATGAAATTACAACCATATTGAGAATGATATGCTTCACACATTTTTATTCCGGCAATTTTTGCAATGGCGTAAGGTTCATTGGTTTCTTCCAGAATTCCTGTTAATAATGCATCTTCTGATATTGGTTGAGCAGCAAATTTTGGATATATGCACGAAGAACCCAAAAATAATAGTTTTTTTACACCATGCTTAAAACTCTGATGAATTACATGGTTTTGTATCATCAAATTTTCGTAAATAAATTGTGCTCGATAAATATTATTAGCAACAATACCTCCTACTTTTGCTGCGGCAAGTATTACATATTCTGGTTGCTCTTGATCAAAAAAAGCTTCAACATCTCGCTCTTTAAGCAAATCCAACTCATCAAAGGTACGTGTAACAATATTTTTAAAACCTTTTGATTCAAGATTTCTAACAATAGCCGAACCAACCATTCCTGCATGACCGGCTACATATATTTTTGAGTTTAAATCCATCTGATAAGATTTAGTGATTTATTCAAAATAGTTCATTACACGAAAACCGGCATTCTTCAGGAATGTTTCTTTTTTCATAAGTTTAATGTCTGAACGCATCATATCATTAACTAAGCCAGCTAAATTATATTCTGGATGCCAATTAAGTTTTGTACGGGCTTTAGTAGCATCTCCAATCAGTAATTCAACTTCAGTTGGTCTGAAATATGCAGGATCAACTTCAACAACAGGTATTTTTATATTTTTAACAATCGGAAGAAATTCTTCTCCAACTTTTTCAACAAATATATTTTCGTTTATTCTTTCAATAAAACCTTTTTCATTTAAACCTACGCCGGTAAAATTTATCTCAATTCCAATTTCAGAAAACGAAAGCCGCACAAATTCTCGAACTTCAGTAGTTATTCCCGAGGCAATTACATAATCATCGGGTTTATCCTGTTGCAAAATCAAATACATTGCTTTTACATAATCTTTTGCATGTCCCCAATCTCGCTTTGCGGATAAATTTCCAAGAAATAATTTATCCTGCATCCCCATTGCTATACGAGCAGCTGCACGCGTAATTTTGCGAGTTACAAACGTTTCTCCACGCAGTGGTGATTCATGATTAAACAAAATACCGTTACTTGCATGCATTCCGTATGCTTCACGATAATTTACCGTAATCCAGTAAGCATACATTTTAGCAACAGCATAAGGTGAGCGAGGATAAAAAGGTGTGGTTTCTTTTTGAGGAACTTCCTGTACCAAACCATAAAGTTCGGAAGTAGAAGCCTGATAAATACGGGTTTTTTCAACTAAACCGAGAAGTCGGACTGCTTCAAGCACACGCAAAGTTCCTATACCATCGGCATTTGCAGTATATTCAGGAGTATCAAAACTTACTTTAACATGGCTCATTGCTGCAAGGTTGTAAATTTCATCAGGTTGCGTTTCCTGAATTATGCGAGTAAGATTCATTGAATCTGTTAAATCTCCGTAATGTAAAACAAAATTTCTGTTTGACACGTGCGGATCCTGATAAAGATGATCAATCCTATCAGTATTAAAAAGCGAAGATCTGCGTTTGACGCCATGAACCAGATATCCTTTTTTTAATAGTAATTCTGCTAAATATGCTCCATCCTGACCGGTAATTCCGGTAATTAATGCGACTTTATTCATTATATTTCAAGTTTTCATTATAATAAATGAGAAGTAAAAATACAAATTACACCGTATTTGAACTTCTCACTTTGAATATTAAAAGTATTATTATAAATTTCAATTATAAATCTTTATCGTCCTGATAATACTTATGATAATTAGCCATTTCTTTGCGTTTTCGTTTCGAAGTGTATCCATAAGTATAACCACCGTAAGCATAACCATAACCATATCCGTAATTATTGCTTCTTGAATAATAACTTGAATAATATGAAGTTACATCAAGTGAAATATCATTAATTACAGTATACAAATTTGGAACATTATCCAATTTAAGCTGAGCAGTTAATTTTTTGTAGAAGGATTTATTCGTTTTCTCGTTGCGAACTATAAACAAATTCACATCCGCCTGCATTGCTAGAGCGTAAGCATCAGCAACAATACCAATTGGACTGGTATCCACAATAATATAATCGTATCGTGAACGTAATTCCCGGAACATATCAACAAGTTTTTCTGAACGTATTAATTCGCCGCAATTTGGTGGTACTGCACCGGAAGGGATAAAGTCAAAATCAACATCAGGCATTTTAATGATAATATCATCAAGCGTACATTCATTAATAAGGAAATTTGTTACACCGTTTGTTTGTTGTATGTTAAAACGTTGAATTATTGAAGGTTTACGAATATCCATATCAACAAGTACTGTTTTAGGACTTGCCATTCCATAAATACATGCAAGGTTAGTACAGAAATATGTCTTCCCGTCACCTGATTCACCTGATGTAATCATAATCATAATATTTTTCTTTCGCTGGGCAATAAACTCAACACGAGTTCGGATTACACGAAACATTTCAGTAAAAGCTGAACGAGGATTTTTTGCAACTAAAAGAGGGTCATTACTGTTTGTATGACGAACCATACCAATCAGCTGGAATGGTGAATTTTTAATCACATCCTTCACAGAGTGAATTGTGTTGTTAAGCAATTCAATTAAAATAACTATTATGGCAGGTATTACCAAACCAAGTGCAAAGAAAATTAAAGTTGTTTTGGTACGTTTGTCAGTATTTGTAGCTCCCTTAGTTCTGGCTCTATCAAGAATTTGATTATCAGGGGTGTTAGATGCTTTTAATATTTGTGCTTCAGCTCTTTTTTGTAGGAAGAACGTATAATAACTATCGTCCATTTTATATTTTCTGTCAATACCCGATAATTCTACTTCAATTTGAGGTAATCGACGAATATCCTGTCTAACTTTTGAATACCTGTTATTAATATCATTTTTTTCAATTTCCAAAGCAACTTTCATGTTTTTTACCACTTCGTTAATAGCGATTTTTACATTTTCTATTTCACGAGTGTACTTTGCATAAAACATATTTTTTTCTGTAACTTCACTCCGTTTTACGTGAAGCTCATTAATTTGCTGCACCAGAGCCATTAGCATGGGTTCATTCAAACCTAAACCCGAAGGAGCAACCACTGTCCCATCTTCCATATTTGTTTTCAAATATTTACTGAGATAATCCAGATAATTTTCTTTAAGTCTGATATTTGACATTTCTGTATCATATCCCGTAGCTTTTCCAATTAGCTCAGAAGAGTGGCTTGATACATCTACTATTTGATTACGTTGACGAAAACTTGTCATTTCATCTTTTGAAACTTCAAGTGATTTAGAAACATTACTCAACTGATTGTCAATAAACTCCATAGTACGAATGGCAACAATATTTTTCTTTTCAAGATTATCAGCTAGATAAGTATTAAAGAGTGCATTCAAAAAATCAATATCTCTTTCGGGAGTTTCACTTTCTAATCCTACTTCAAGCACATTCGAATCATTAATTCTTGGATTAAACTTAAGTCGAGTTGTAAATTCCATTACAAGTGATTCCCGACTTCTAAATCGAAAGTAAATTTCACGTTTTTCGTTTAAAGTATAATTTTTTGTTACCGATATAAAAAATAAATTATGTTGAATGGTTTGACCAAATTTGGCAGAAATTTTAAAATCCTCATACATTTTATTATCTTCGGCAGTAATTTCAAATGTGCCGTTTGGATTTATGCTAATTTTGAAAAAAATATTGTATGCTTCGGGCGCTACATAGTCTGCTTTAATAAAAATAGGTGAATTTTTATATAAATTGCGAGTTTTAAAATTTCCTTGAGAAATATAATCGATAAAAAAATTTGGCAAACTATCAAATACTTTTGTTATCAGGTCGTTTGAACGCATAATAATAATTTGATTGTTAATATTACGCATGCCATCATCCACTTTAAAACCTTCCATAAGCGCCTGAGTACCAGAATAATTATCTTTGCTTTCATTAATTATTAAGGTACCGGACGAATAATATGTAGGAATAAATTTTCGGTTTTGAAGATAAGCTATTCCTAATGAAAGTATTAGACCTATAACAAACAAGTACCAGTAATGAAAAAATATTGCTAACCACTCTTTATAATCAAAACTCGATTCCTCTTCGGTAAAAGGTTTATCGTTATTTAAACTTTCAAGATTTTTTTTGTTAATTTCCATAAATGAACATTAGTTTTCAAATTAAAAAACCCAATAATTAAAATTTACTGTAATATAAAACTTGAATTAAGAACGTTAAAGAGGTTGTAATTGTTCCAATAAATCCTCCATAACTTGCAACTTTGTAGAAACTTGCAGGTTCACGCTGAACATAAATTATATCATTGGGATATATATAGTAGTATTTCGAGTCGATAATACTTTTAGGTCTGATATCGAACTGCAGTGTTTCAATTCCTCCATCATCTGTTTCTCTTAGTATCCTAACATGTTTAGGATCACCGGTATAACTTAACAAACCAGACATAGACAATGCCTGAAAAATTGTTAGTTTTTCTTTGTAAATTGGGTAAACTCCATTAGCAGCTTCGCCAATAATAGTAAAAGTTTTGTTCGCAATACTAAGTTTAACACTTGCATCTGGTATAAGTTCTCTAAATTTTTCTTCTACAACTCTTTCGGCTTCATTAATGGTAAGACCTTTTACCGGGATATTGCGTATAAAAGGTAAATCAATAGTTCCATCGGGAAAAACTCTATAAGAATTAATATACTGACCTGTGGTACCAGACTCGCTGCTGATAAGCTTAGAAGTAACTTCGTCTGATGTCAATAAACGATAAATAATTTCATCATTGACTTTGATACGATAAGGTTTATACTCTGCTTTTTCGTATTTAGGCAGAAAGATATTATTTTCCTGTAACAGACCAACACTTTGATAGTTATAACACGATGTAAAAGTGAAAACTACAAAAAAAAGTGGTAATATATGAATTTTTTTTATCATAACTCTTATGGAATTAATTTTTTCAATCACTTGCCAATATTAAACAGAGATTGGAAAATAATTGTACCAAACGATATCGTTGACAAAATAGTCGCAAACAGGCTCGTAAGATTTGTTACACTGTAAAATTGTTCATCAAGCGTTTGAATATAAATAACATCATTGGGTTCTACATAAAAAAATTCCGAATGAATTAAATCAGCACTTCTTATATCAAAAATTTTTATTTCTGTGCCATTCTTTCCTTCTCTTATAATACGAACCTTACTTCTATCACCAAAAATACCTATATCGCCTGCCATTGCCAAAGCTTGAAAAATATTAATTTTTTCACGTGGAATAGGAAAATAACCGGCCTTACCACTTCCGAGCACACTAAAATATCGTTGTACTATTTTCATTTCAACAGTACTAAATCTGTAGTAGGGTTCAATCTCTTTTTCAAGCTTAAATGTAGCATCACGCACATTCATACCCTCCACGTAAACTTTCCCAAGCATTGGAAAATTGATAGTTCCATCTTCCAGAACAAGATATGAATAAAGGTCATAATACGAATTTATTCCACCAACATTACTTCCTGAAGACATCATCATTTGGCTTACTTGTGTACCACCATTAAAAAGCAAATTAGTTTTTTCGTCTGTAGAATATACTTTTACATAGAGTCTATCTCCTGGTTTTATGAGGTAATCTTCATAAGTAGAGGTATCTTTGTACGAAGGGATCAAAAAATCGGGCTTTTGCAGATAATTAACTTTTCGGGCTGTAATACAAGATGTGAAAATTAAGGCTGAGATGCAAATTTGTATTATCCGAATACTTGTTTTGTACATATTTGGTTTCACATTATTGAAAAATGATTTGCAAAGATATTTGTTTTTTTGAGAAAATAAAAAAGAGAGGTTGAAATATTTACTTTAATGGATATGTTTTAAATTTTATCTCAGTAAATAATCAAATGTTTGAAATTAAATGTGTGTCAAAAAAATGTTGAAGTTAAAAAGATAAGTTTGCAGATAGTATCGTTGGTATAAAAATTGATGTAATTTTGCACTAAGTTAAGATAGAAAACTAATTTTGAATATCAAAGTTTGTAAAAAAATGAATAAAAATATTATTGTCGGAGTTTTATTAGCATTTATTTCAACAATTAATGCTCAAAACATTGAGTTTCCTAAACCTACAATTGACTTATCAAAAGTTGATATTTCAAAAATTGATTTATCAAAATTGAACATGGAAAAGTTTAATTTTGGTTTCAAGTTAAGCCCTTCAATCGGATGGCTTGATGTAAATCATTATGATATGCAAGCCGGTGGTGCTTCTCTTAATTTTGGCATTGGAGGAATAGCTGAATATACGATTAATAATTTAATTTCAGTAGTTTCAGGTATCAACTATAATACATTTGGTGGTTATGTTTTAGACAATCAGTCACTTAATGATGCTACAACTGCAGACAATTTTAAAATAAATTATTCTCAAATTGAAGTACCTCTTGGCGTTAAAATAAAAACTCCCGCACTTGGCCGTATTTCATACTTTGTGCATGGAGGCTTAACAAGTGGTTTTGTTCTTTCTGCTTCTGAAAAGCATAAAAAAACAAATAAAAACCAAGTTTCAAGCCCTGTAGATATTTATTCTTTAACTATACCAACTAATGCCGGTTTTTTAGTTTCAGTTGGAAGCCAATTTAAAATTACCAAAAAAATTAATTTGATTGGCGAAATTGCTTACAAACGAATTCTGACAAACACTTCTGATGCTGCTGCTTATATAAAATCAGGCAGATACTCCAATCAAAGCGATCTACAAATATATCCGGGAAGTATGGAGTTTTCGTTGGGTTTTTTATTTAAATAAATCTGCTTTTGCTAATGAAAACTTATATTTATTCTATTTTATTCATAGTTCTGACCTTATTTATCGGAAGTTGTTCCTCTGAAAAAAAAGCTAAACAGGCAGAAACTGAAATTGCCGTAATTGAAGATCTTATCAACAAAAATTTTTATAATCTCGCAAAAATAAAAATAGATAGCTTTCATGTAAATTACCGTATGATGGTTGATAAAAGAAAAATAGTTGCTGCACTTGAAGATACAATAACACTGCGGGAAAGCTATCGTAACATTCAATATTGCGATACAGTTTTACCAAAACTGACTCATCAAATCGATTCGATGATGAAAAATTTCAGACTTGAAAAGGACGCTCGTTTTCAGGAAACAGGTGATTATGTACATAAAATTCATGTAACGGAACAAAATGTTAATCGGAATTATCTGAAAGTTAAAATTGATGAAAATGGTGAACTGAAGCTTTTTAGTTACGTTACAGGCATAAAAATTTCACATAATCGTCTTAAAGTAAGTGCGGGAGAATTTTTTACCCAAACCGACACTTTGGATAGTAAGAATTTCTCAGAACACAATTTCAACGATGGAAATGCATATAATGAATTGGTAATTTTTGGTGGTAAAAGTGTTGAAAATATTGTAAAATTTATTTTTGAAAATCAAGGTTCAATAATTAAGGTTACATTAATCGGGAAGAAAGAATTTTCTTACGTTTTGTCAACACAGGATATCAAAGCCATTTCAGATAGTTATCATTTTTGGATTGTAAAAAAAGATATCGTAAAACTTGAAAAACAATTAAAAAATTCAAACTTTAAAATTGACAGAATTAAAATTATCAATAAAAACAAACAAAAAATTTAAGATTAAACACATGAAAAAAACCATTCAGACAATAGCTATCTTGCTTTTTTTCAGCATTACAGCATTTACTCAAGCCACTAAAAATGTAGAAATTATTGAGTTAAATTCAGCTCAGTTTAAACAAAAAGTTTGGAATTTCGACAAAAACAAAGAATTTAACCGCATTGGGAAAATTCCGTTGATACTTGATTTTCATGCAACATGGTGCCGACCATGCAAGATGCTGGCACCTCACCTTCAGGAAATTCAGAATAAGTACAACGGAAAACTTATAGTTTACAAAATTGATGTTGATAAAGAACCAGAAATTGCAAAACTATTCAAAGTTCAAGCTATGCCAACAATTGTTTTTGTAAATTCAAAAAATTCGTTTGTAAGTGAGTTGGGCTATCGTGATTTTAGCGAATTTGAAAAACTTGTAAAGCAGCATTTTTCACTTTAATACAGTAATTATTTTAAAAACACCTGTGTATTAGATTACTCAGGTGTTTTTTGTTTTACCATTTCAATCATTAACAATTCTATCAAACGTGAAACAGGATAATTTGATATTTCATGTTTTTTTATTCGGATATAATTATCAAATTGAATATCTGTTTCAGGCAAAAATATTTCAAATAAACATGCGTAAATAGTTTGATGTGAAAGCTGATGCTTGAGGGTTTTTGTTGCAAACCCAACTCTTATCATTTTAAAATTTGAAATTAAATCTTTAAAACTTTTATTTGCGGCAAGTTCTTCTTTGTAAAATATTTTATCTGCTTCAACTAGTGGAAATTCGTATAAGTTGTGCCAAACATCCTTAGCTTCTCGTTTTTGAATATAAATATTTTCGCCTGATTTGAGATATAAATAGTTGAAATAACGCGACTTTACATTTATTTTTTTAGATTTAAATGGTAAAAGGTTAACAACATTTGTTTGGAAAGCAACGCATACACTTTTCAGAACACAATTCGAACAATCGGGTGTAGTTGGAACACACATCAATGCACCAAATTCCATTAAAGCCTGATTGTGTAAACCGGGATTCTTCTTATCAAGTATTTTGTTAGCCAAAGCATAGATTATTTTATTCCCAATAGTAGTATCTACAGCATTTTCTACGCTGTACAAACGCGATAAAACACGTATAACATTACCATCGACTACAGCATATGGCATATTAAAGGCAATTGAACAAATAGCTGCCGCTGTATACTCACCTACACCTTTAAGTTTTAAAACATCTTTGTAATTTTCAGGAAAATTACCTGCATGATGTGTAATAATTTGTGATGCTGCAATCCTCATATTTCTTGCACGTGAGTAATAACCAAGTCCTTGCCATAATTTCAAAACTTCATCTTCTGTAGCAGCTGCAAGAGATTTTACATTGGGAAATTTTTGAATAAAACGAAAATAGTATTCAATGCCCTGTGCAACACGTGTTTGTTGTAAAATGATTTCAGAAACCCATATTTTATATGGATCGGTTATATCACGCCATGGCAAATCACGTTTATTATGTTCATACCATTTTATTAATACTTCTGAAATTGCATTTTTTCTATTTATATGGTTCATTGACATACTTAAAATTCAAAGAAATTACAAAACAAATATTTATTACAAAATTACAGATAAAATTGCCCAAAAATCATATGAATAAAACAAATATAAATGGATTTGTATTATTTTTAAGCAAGTTATATTGAAAAACAGCATTAAACTACTTTCTATATTAGTTTTTAATTTTTTTGAGATTTAAAACAATCATTTAGTAAAATTACTTTTCGAGAGATTAAGCCTGACAAAATTGTCGTATTCAAAAAGAAAAAAGTTTAGAAAATAATCATCAAAAGTTTTATTAATCAGAATTAAAGCTATATATTTGCAGTCCGTTTGCAACTAAATTTTTTAATAACATAATTACTAACAAATCAAAAAAACATTAACAAAATGACAAAAGCAGATATCGTAAACGAGATTTCGAAAAATACAGGTATCGATAAGGCAACTGTATTGACAACTGTTGAAGCTTTTATGGAAGTAGTAAAATTATCTCTCTCGAAAGACGAAAACGTCTATTTAAGAGGTTTCGGTAGCTTTATAATCAAAGAAAGAGCAGAAAAAACTGCCCGTAACATTTCAAAAAATACAACAATTATTATTCCTGCTCACAAAATTCCGGCATTTAAACCTGCCAAAACTTTTGTAAGCGTTGTAAAATAATTTTTTAATCAGTAAATTATAACTACAAATGCCAAGCGGAAAAAAAAGAAAAAGACATAAAATGTCGACGCACAAGCGGAAAAAACGTTTAAGAAAAAACAGACACAAAAAGAAATAAAACTGGATTTTGAGTCTAAAATAGTTTTCCAACGTAAAACAAACTTAAAAACATTATCTGGTTTTAAGTTTGTTTTTTTTTAAAAAAAAAAGAACATATAAAAAAAGAAAAAGTGAATAGCGAATTAGTAGTAGATGTACAATCATCTGAAATTTCTATTGCGCTGCTCGAAGACAAACGATTAGTTGAATTCAACCAGGAAACCCGGGAGGAACAATTTTCAGTTGGAAATATCTATCTCGGTAAGGTAAAAAAAATAATGCCCGGTCTGAACGCAGCCTTTGTAGATGTAGGACATGAAAAAGACGCTTTTCTTCACTATCTTGATTTAGGTTCTAATTTCAACACACTTTACCAGTATACTACGCAGGTATTAAGCGACCGAAAAAAAATACCTGCCATTCAGAAAATCAAACTATTACCCGAGATCGAAAAAAACGGTTCGATCACTGATGTTCTTAAAACCGGACAGGACATATTAGTACAGATAGCAAAAGAGCCTATCTCAACAAAAGGTCCGCGGTTGACAGCAGAAATTTCGTTAGCCGGTCGTTTTTTGGTTTTAATCCCATTTGCCGATAAAGTTTCCGTATCGCAAAAAATTAAAACCGAAGAAGAACGATTCAGGTTGAAACAGTTGATTCAAAGCATTAAACCAAAAGGATTCGGAGTAATTGTACGCACTGTAGCCGAAGATAAAAAAGTAGCCGAACTCGATAACGAATTAAAGATACTCGTTAAACGATGGGAAGAGACTATTATTAAAGTGCAACAATCCAAGGGTGTATCCCTTATCATGGAAGAATTAGGTCGCACAGTTGGGATAATTAGAGATTTATTCAACACAAGTTTCAAACAAATTTACGTTAACGACCAAAAAATTTTTAACGAAGTAAAAGATTATGTTGAACTGATTTCTCCCGACAAAAAAGATATTGTAAAACTTTATAAAGATGAAGCCCCGATTTTTGATAGTTTTGGTATTACAAAACAAATTAAATCGGCTTTCGGAAAAACAGTTTCGTTTAAAAGCGGTGCTTATCTGATAATTGAGCATACCGAAGCACTTCATGTAATTGATGTAAATAGCGGAAACCGATCGAAAGCCGGCAGTGGACAGGAAGAAAATGCCCTTGACGTAAATCTGGCTGCAGTAGATGAAATAGCTCGCCAGCTCAGGTTACGCGACATGGGAGGCATTATAGTAATTGATTTTATCGATATGCATGATGCGGATAATCGCCAGAAAGTGTTTGACCGAATGCGCGAAGTAATGCAAAACGACAGGGCAAAGCACAACATTTTACCTCTGAGTAAATTTGGTTTGATGCAGATGACCCGTCAAAGAGTTAGGCCGGTCACATTTATCGACATTGAAGAAACTTGTCCAACATGTTTTGGCACCGGACATACAAAACCGTCGATACTTTTTACCGATCAACTCGAAAACAAAATTGAATTGCTAAAAAGTAAGCTAAACATAAAAGAATTCACTTTACATTTACATCCTTACGTAGATGCTTATTTGTCAAAAGGGCTTATATCGCTTAAGATGCAATGGAAGGTGAAATATGGAATAGGTTGTAAAGTAATTCCATCTGAAAAATTAGGTTTTCTGCAATACAAGTTTTACGATAAAAAAGGAGTTGAAATTAACCTTCAGGAAGAAAAAGAAAAGATTTCTTAGATCAAAGAAAAGCTGCCACGACGGGCAGCTTTTTTTAATCGTAAAAAGTCCATGTAAGACCCATTTTGAAAATAGCAGGATTATAGGGATAATAAGGCATTGAAAAATATGCACCTTTCATAAAAAGCTGATTTACATGATAATATTCAGTAAAAAACCGCACCCGTTTCAAATGAAATGTGCCATAAACATTTACAAGCGGGTAATTTCCTATAAGCATTTCGCGTTGATTGTAAAATCTGCCAGTAGCCGGCATATAGCTTGGAGCGAAATATGCAGTATGATACCTGACATTTAATCCAAGTTGCAAAGTTAAAACATTGAACCATAAATCAGTATAATATAAATTATGATGTAATGCCAGTACTGGTAATGGTAAAACTTCTGATTTAGAAGTTATTTGATAAACCACATCATTTTCAAGTCCAAATTTTCCAATGCGAAAATCCTTTTTCAATCGAGCGGACAGAATTTGAATATTACCATCATATTGAGTTGGTAAAGCAAGCGTATCATAAAAAATTTGGTTGGTTACATTTTCGATGTTCATCTCAAATGAAAAACGTCGTGTGGGGATAGAAATAATTCCTCCCATATGTGTTTTATATATTTTTGAGAAATTATTGTTCCATTTAAAATGATTTGAAATATAAAACTGTTCAAAAAATTCAGGTTCATTGCTTTTCACAAAGCCGTTGGCTTTCAGTGTTAAACTGTCTTTTCGAAATTTAAAATATCCACCAATAAACGCACCAAGATTAAAATCTCCGGCTTTATATCCCAGCAACGTTATATCTCCGTTAAAATTATAGCGAAAATATTGACCCTGATTTTTTGATAAAATAGCTCCAATTTTGGTGTTCGATTTTAATTTATGTCCGATAATTGTATCGTCGGCAAATGTAAAACGTTCGATACTGTTTTCGGCAAATGCAGTTAATCCAAATTTCAGCCATTTATTAAATTCTTCGGCCATTCCTACAGCAAATCTGTTGGTTAGAGTTTGTTGAGCTGCGGTATCATTGGTCTGCACTGAATTGAAATATGTGTTTCTGTAAAATATTTTTTCAGTATATGGTTCGAAATAGCGCTTTCGCCCATCATCGTATTTCAATGTATGTATAAAACGTGTTACAGGTACAAATTCAGTTAGAGAAGTATCAGATTTATTGGGAACTTTACGCTGAATACCAAGCGTATAATGATGATTGAAGAAAAATTGTAAATACATTAAATCAGCATAACCCTGAATATTTACAGGTATATTTTTCGTAGTTGTTCCTCTTGGTGGATTAGTAATATAACTTGTCTGGGTAATTCCCCCATTCTCGTAGTTATTGTGTTTGTTGTAAGCAATAAGTCCTTTTGCAGAATAGCGTTCGCCATCGTAAGAACCAAAGAATGTACCTGCAAACCTTTTTGCTGCCTGATCCTTATATTCGCCTTTTGCATAAATATAATCCAGGTTGGTACCGAAATTTAATCTTTTATTGGCATTAGCAGTAAATAAAAAAGTAAATTGTTCCTCTTTGTTATATTGAGTTCCACCTGACAGATATTTTAAATCGGTAAAAGGTGTTTTGGTGTTGTAAAATGTATGTGTTTCAATCTGACGAATGTAAGGATAATATGGATCGGCAAAAATAAATGGATTGTAATCGCGTCGATCTGCATAAATTTTTGACTGGACAGGCGAACCCAAGTTCCCATTATAAGCGTTAGCAATACTGTAACGGTCAACCGGATTATGATCCTGAAAATTAAGGTAAAAAGTATCAACAGGAACAGTATCAGTATTCCCAAAGTTATCTGTAACTTTCCAAGTTTTCACATATTTATTCTGAATTGGCTGTTGAGCTTCCAGACTAAAATATAGTAGTACAAAACTGAAAATTATAAATGATATTCTCACAAACCCACTGTTTTATACAAGTAAATATTTATACGTTTTTGAAAAAGTGCAAAGATACAAAATTATTAACATCGTGATTTGTTGCTTTTGTTATAAAAACAAAAAGTAAATTGCAATGTAGTCTCAGAGTTGTGTTTATTGAATTCAGAGTTTCAAAAGAAAATGTTTTAGTGTTGTACTTTTTGATTTAGCAAAAACAAATTATGAAACCTTTCAAGAATACATGTTCTGCTAATCTTTTGTTCTTGAATTTTAAATTCTTTCAAATTATTATTAAATTTATTTGCACTTTCAATCATTTTGAAACATGTTAGCGAAGCGAACATCCCATAAAACAGGATTGGAACATTTCTTAATCATTAAAATATCAACAGAGTTCTTTGTAAATCAAATAATTATTACTATCTTTGCACCGCTTTAAAAAACAAAGTTTAAATATTAATTAATAAGTTAGTAAACAGTATGTTAAATCATTATGAAACCGTTTTCATTTTAACTCCCGTTTTGTCTGACGCACAGATGAAGGAAGCGGTAGAAAAGTTCAAATCGCTGTTAACAGACAGTGGTGCGACTATTACGAATGAAGAACTTTGGGGACTAAAAAAACTTGCGTACCCCATCCAGAAAAAATCGACAGGTTTTTACACTTTGTTGCAATTTGATGCTCCGGCAAGTGTAATCTCTACCCTCGAAACCAATTTCCGTCGCGACGAACGCGTGCTACGTTTTCTTACATTCCGCTTGGATAAATACGCGTACGAATATGCCGAAAAAAGAAAAAGTGTTAAACAAAAAGATGTAAAGGAGAACTAAACAATGGCAGCAAACAACGGAGATATCAGATATCTGACACCACCTACTGTGGACGTAAAGAAGAAAAAATACTGCCGTTTCAAAAAAAGCGGTATCAAGTACATTGATTATAAAGATCCTGATTTTCTGAAAAAGTTCCTGAATGAGCAAGGTAAAATTCTGCCTCGCCGTCTTACAGGTACATCTCTCAAATTTCAGAGAAAAGTAGCTCAGGCAGTAAAAAGAGCAAGACATTTGGCTTTGTTGCCTTATGTAACCGATATGTTGAAATAAAAAAGGAGAAAAAATTATGGAAATCATATTAAAAGAAGATGTTATCAATCTTGGTTACAAGGGTGATATAGTGAAGGTTAAAGATGGTTATGGACGTAACTATCTTATCCCGACAAAAAAAGCAGTTTTGGCAACCGAATCAGCAAAAAAAATGCTTGCTGAAGACATGAAGCAACGTGCTCATAAGCTCGAACGTATTAAAAACGAGGCAGTTGAACTGGCAAATAAAGTAAAAGACATCAAACTTACAATTGGCGCAAAAACAAGTTCGACCGGTAAAATTTTTGGTGCAGTTGGCCCTATTCAGATTACTGAAGCATTTGAAAAAGCAGGTTTAACAGTCGATCGAAAAGTAATAGTGCTCAAAGAACCCGTAAAAGAAATTGGAACTTATAAAGCCACATTAAAACTACACAAGGAAGTGACAGCGGAAGTTACATTCGAAGTAATTTCTGAATAAGATATTCTCCTGTCAATTCAAAATCAACCTTTCAAAAAACCGGATTACTTTCAACAAGTGATCCGGTTTTTACATTTATAATCCTTTCAACATAACATTTTTATCAGAAATAATTTATCTTTGTTTAAAACAAATAAAAATGAGAAACATTTCAGGTAAATTATCACTAAAATACTTAAACTTAGAATTAATCATTTATCTAATAATTTGGTTTGGAGTATTTTTTATACCATTTTACAACAACAGGTTGTTTGGAGAACCTTTATGGAACAATATCTTTGAAAACTGGATTCACATCTCGGCTTATTTCATTTTGTTTTTCATAAATTTATATCTTCTCATTCCACAATTCTTGTTCCCTAAGAAATATGGTCAATATATTTTTTCAATATTATTAGTTACTATAACCATTGTTAGTTTATCAGTTTGGATGCAGGTAATTTTTAATGCAAAAAACTCACTTGAAATGCCAAAAATGGAACTTGGACCAGGTTTACCTCCCATGGAAATGGGTTCATCAATGCCATTGCCCGAAGGTTACAGAGTAGCACAACAGACTGTACAAAAATCTATATTTCTTATTTTTATTGATTATTTTTCCATCGCTTTACTTGTTTTGGGTGCAAGTACAACATTTAAAATAGGTTCACGCTGGTTGAATGAAGAAAACCGACGAAAAGAAATTGAAAAAGAACATCTGGTAACGGAACTCGCACTGTTAAGACATCAAATAAATCCGCATTTTTTAATGAATACGCTTA
Organism: uncultured Paludibacter sp.; assembly: GCA_964396515.1. Classification (GTDB taxonomy): domain Bacteria; phylum Bacteroidota; class Bacteroidia; order Bacteroidales; family Paludibacteraceae; genus Paludibacter. Next base: position 48,826 of record CAYNGF010000004.1, on the reverse strand, counting down.
ACAACATTCATGCTCTAATTGATATAAATGTGGATAAAGCGCGCGATGCAGTTATAAAACTTTCTGTTTTAATGCGTTATTTATTATACGATACTTCAAAAGGAACAACGCAGTTAACCAAGGAAATTGAATTTATAAAAAGTTATTTTGATTTAATGAAGTTACGTTACCCCAAAACAGTTCAGATTAAATGCATTATACCGAAAAAAATTCCTGACGTCGAAATTCCGCCAATGCTTTTTATTTCTTTTATCGAGAATGCTTTTAAACATGGCATCAGTTATCAATTGAAATCATTTGTACATTTTACAATCAAAATTGAAGGTGAATTTCTGTTCTGCAACATAGTTAACAGTAAAACTTCAGAAAAAACTAAATTTGACAAAGATTATTCCGGCATAGGGTTATCAAATGTGAAGAAAAACCTTGAATTATTATATCCAAATGCTTATAATTTAAAAATTAATGACACCCAAGATAAATTCAGTGTTGAGCTTACTATTCCTCTAAAATTTAATTCACAAACAATCATTACCCATTAGCTATTTTCACCTATAAATTTCCCTTATTTGCCGTATTTTTTTGAATTTATTTAGTATCTATTTTAGTTTTGTTATATTTTATGCAGAATTTCCGGGGAAACTGCAAAATCATAAATTCAAGTAAAAATTTTATTAAGCTTAAAAGGAATAAAAATGATAATGAAAGAAAAATTAAATCACTTTAGAAAGTTCAATCTTGTTTTTTTAATTGTATTAATTCAAGCATCAACAAGTTTTAGTCAAACAATTAAAACTATAAATGTTAATACAGCAGGTACACTGAGTACTCTGATTAGTGAAGCAGAGCAAAAAACAATCACAGCACTAACATTAACCGGAAATATTGACGCAAGGGATTTTGTTTTCATGAGAGATAAAATGCGAGTATTATCGTCAGTAGATTTAACACTTTCGACCATAAAATCTTTTACAGGAACCGATGGTACAAACACAGGTACAATGACTACATATCCCGCAAACGAAATACCAGCATATTCATTTTACAATCCTGTTTACAATACTTTCAAATACACACTTACTTCATTTAAGTTACCTTCAACAACTACTTCAATTGGATATCTTGCTTTTTATTACTGCACAAAGCTCGCAGGAACAGTTACGATACCAGCAAGTGTTAAATCAATAGCTGATTATGCATTTTACGGTTGTACAGAAATTTCATCCTTTTCAGTGGCAAATAACAACCCTAGATATTCAAGCCAAAACGGTGTATTGTTTAACAAAAATCAGGATACGCTTTTTATTTTCCCAGGCGCTAAATCTGGTTCATATACAATTCCTTCCACTGTGAAACATATTGGAGCATCCGCATTTGAAGGACAAGTTAATGTGACACAACTCTATTTCCCTTCAACACTTAATTCAATAGGCAGTTATGCATTTGCTTATTGCAATGGTATAAGCGGAAATCTTAATTTACCATCAAATTTAAAGAAAATTGAAGATGGCGCATTTTATGGTTGCAGTAAACTAAACGGCACTGTAATAATTCCTGCAGGATTAACCGATTTTGGCAGCTACTGTTTTTTTGAATGTAACAATATCAGTTCATTCAGTGTAAGTGCATCCAATACGGCATACGCATCGTTAAACGATTGCCTATACAGTAAAAATCTCGACACCTTATTTATTTGTCCTGGTGGAAAATCAGGTAATTTTTCAATTCCTGCAAATGTTAAGTTAATTGGTAGTCATGCTTTTTACAAGTGCAGCAAACTTACAGGCAATATATTCATTCCGGCTTCTGTAGATTTTATCGGGTATTATGCTTTTTATGGCTGTTCGCTAATTACAGGATTTAGTGTTGATCAGGCAAATCCGTATTTTACAGCTATTGATGGAGTTTTGTTTTCAAAAAACATTGATCGTTTACTTTGTTGTCCTCCCACAAAATCAGGAAATTAAGTGATTCCTTCGAGTGTAAAATACACCGACCCTTCTGCCTTTGCTTATTGTACAAATATTACAGGACAGATGAATATTCCAGCCTTATTATCAAATTTAGGGGAATATACATTTTATGGTTGTAATGGTATCTCAGGATTTACGGTAGATAAGTCAAATACAAGGTATGCTGCATACGATGGTATTCTTTACAACTCAACACTCGACACATTGCTTATATGTCCGTTGAGTAAAACTGGTAAAATTGAAGTTCCTTTATCGGTAAAAAGTATAGGTGTAGCTGCTTTCGATGGTTGTGCCAATTTGACTGAAGTAAATCTTCCGGCAAGTCTAACAATTATCGAAAATTATGCATTTGAATATTGTACGGGTCTCACAAAGTTTAGAATACCCCGAGATATTCAGAAAATAGGATATGCTGCATTTTACAACTGCAATGCACTTACTGAGGTTGGCATTGAAAATCCCACACCACCTATTATTGAATATTATACCTTCGACCAGGTAAATAAAACTACCTGTAAATTACTGGTGCCTGAAGGTGCGAAAATCAACTATGAAAATGCACCTTACTGGCGAACTTTCGAGCAAATAATTGAAACAAAATTTGAAACAGGTATCAATAAATTACATAATCAACATTATACTCTAACTTCTTATAAATCAATAATTACAATAAATGGACTAACTCAAGGTGATTTAATCAGTGTTTTTTCACCAAACGGACTATTAATAAAAGTAATTAAATCCTACGATACAACTGTTTCATTCAATTTACCTAATCAAGGCGTTTACATCATCAAAATGCCGCTTGAAACAACCAAAATAATATTATAAACTCTCTTTTGCCGACAAAAAAGCTCTATTCACGCCATTTTTTTGTTTTGATTTAGCTGCGGTATTATTTTCGCACTGTTAAATAAAAAAATAAAAATAAAATGAACGTGCGAAAAAATATTGCTATTAATGATGAGGGCTTTCTTTTTAATCCCTCCACAGGCGACTCTTTCTCAACCAATCCCATCGGAGCGGAGTTAATTAACTTACTTAAAAAAAATGTATCGATGGAAGAAATTGTAGAAATTATTTGTCAGAAATATGATGTAGATCGTTTACTTTTTGAGCGCGATCTCGAAGATTTTACAATTCAACTCAAAGATTTTAATATTCTTGAATCGTAGGAATATTTAGTTGATGTGTAGCTTTTTAAAAAGTAAATTGAACAAGAAAACACAAAAAACGCTTCTAAAATCATGAGAAATAACAAATTAGTTATTGGTGTTACAGGTTTAAATGCTATCGACAGTCCGGGACCTGGAGTTGCTGTAATACGAGCTATAAGAGATGTTTATCAAAAAGATGTACGTATCATAGGACTATCGTATGAAGCACTTGAACCCGGATTATACATGCACGATTTAGTTGATAAAACGTATCAGATACCTTACCCAACTGCCGGAACGGATAGTTTGTGGAACAGATTAATGTATATTCACGAAGAAGAAAACCTTCAATTGATCATTCCCAACTTCGATGCAGAACTTTTCAATTTCATTAAATTACGCGAAAAACTTCTTTCTGTTGGAATCGCTACGTTTATGCCCGATTTTGAACAATTTGAAGCTCGCGATAAATTGAAACTTGCAGCATTCGGGAAAAAATATGGATTTTATGTACCACAGGATAAAGTTCTGAATGAATTTAAAGAACTAAAAAAAATTGAAGATGATTTTGAATATCCGTTAGTTATCAAAGGTAAATTTTACGATGCTATTATAGCCAACAGCATGGATCAGGCTGAAAAAGCATTTTATAAACTACAGGCAAAATGGGGATTACCAATTATTGTACAGGAGTTCATAAAAGGAACTGAAATAAATATTGCAGCTCTTGGCGATGGTAAAGGGAATGCTATCAGTGTAATTCCGATGCGGAAACTGTACATAACCGACAAAGGAAAGGCATGGGCAGGTATAACTCTCGATGACGAAAAACTGATTGAACTTGCACGTAAATTTATTACCGTTACTAAATGGAGGGGTGGTTGCGAACTTGAAGTTATGCTTACAAATGATGGAAAACCCTATATTATGGAAGTAAATCCGCGTTTCCCTGCATGGATATACCTTACTGCAGCTGCAGGACAAAACCAACCTGCATCGCTTGTAAAGATGGCTTTAGGTGAATATGTTGAACAATTCACAGAATATGAAGTTGGTAAAATTTTTATTCGATATGCCTGGGATTTAATAACGGACATCTCTGAATTTCAGAAAATATCGGGCAATGGTGAATTATAAATAAGTATGAAAGTTTGTAGTCTTAAAGTTAGTAAAGTTATAGTTTTAAAAAAAAATCGAATATGGAAAAAATAAGATATGAAAGACCGGTGATTTTTAAAATGAATACCGGATTAATGAATAAATTTGGAACCCGTACAGTTAACGAACCGGTAACACACATCGAAAGTATTCCGGTAAAAAAACTATTGAGTGATTATGGTTCGCCACTTTTTGTGTTGTCAGAAAAACAAATCAGACGAAATTATCAGAATGCTAACCGTATTTTTAAAACGCGTTATCCCAAAGTACAATTTGCCTGGTCTTACAAAACCAATTATCTGAACGCAGTTTGTCGCGTATTTCATCAGGAAGGCTCATGGGCTGAAGTGGTTTCAGGGTTTGAATACGATAAAGCAATTCACAACGGAGTGCCGGGTAATAAAATTATTTTCAACGGTCCCGATAAAACCGATGAAGATTTAATTAAAGCTGCGAACAACAATTCACTCATACATATCGACCATTATGATGAACTGTATTCGCTTATCAGGCTTAGCGAACAACATGATTTGCATCCGAAAGTAGCCATAAGGGTAAATATGGATACAGGCATATATCCAAAATGGGACAGATTTGGGTTCAATTTCGAAAACGGACAAGCATGGAATGCACTCACCCGAATCTTGAACTCACCGCGTCTTGAACTGACCGGTTTGCATTGTCATATCGGTACTTTCTTGCTTTCGCCCAATGCTTATGCTATTGCTGCCCGTAATCTGAGTGAACTAGCTTGGAGTGTTCGTGAACGTTACGGGAAAATGATTCAGTATATCGATCTTGGCGGTGGTTTCCCTTCTACGAACACATTGAAAGGTGCATATTTACCGGGAACAGACACAGTTCCCTCCCTCGATCAGTTTGCCGATGCAATAACCGATGTAATTTTAACTTATGGTTTTCGTCAGGAAGAATTGCCTTTACTCATTATCGAATCAGGTAGAGCTTTGATTGATGACGCCGGTTATTTATTAGGAACTGTGCTGGCAACAAAACGCTTGTCAGATGGACGCAGGGCAACTATAATGGATTTTGGACTAAACTCACTTTTTACTTCACTTTGGTACGACCATAAGATTAGCCCGGCACAAAAAAATGGCGATCAGAAAGAAGATATGGTTATGTTTGGGCCGCTTTGTATGAATATCGATGTAGTACGCGAAAGTATAACTTTGCCTGTGCTTCAAAAGGGCGATCAGGTTGTAGTGCATAAAGTTGGCGCTTATAATATGACACAATGGATGCAATTTATCACCTTACGGCCCAATATTGTGATGATTGACAGTGATAATAATACACATATTGTTCGACAAGCTGAAACCATGGAATATGTTCAACAATTAGAATATGTGCCTGAACATCTTAAAAACTGAACTAATGTTAACTATTAAGAGTTTACATTTCATTTAGTTATTTAATAAATCAATTGACATCAATACATTTTATTTCAAAATTTTTAGCTGATCAAAAACTTAACGTATTTGTAAATTTAAAATTGAAAAGCCTGCAGATTTTTCGTAAACTCTCAGGCTTAATTTTGATCTAAACAAAAAAACAATTATTTTTAAATTTCTGATTCTTTCTAAAGCCGGAAAATTTGCAAACATATTTTAATCAGTATTTGTTACCGAACTTGATACTGGTGAGTGAAAACAATGTACTTAAACATAGTTGAATGAATAAAATCAACACTTTTTACCAAATAATAAAAAACAATTACCTGCCCGGTATTCTCAACAGTTATTCAATTATCTTTTTTCTTGATAATAAGGTGCTTGCCATAGTTCTTATGCTGGTAACTTTTTTTAATTTCTGGGCAGGTCTAAGTGGTCTTTGTGCTGTAGTTCTTACTCTTGTTCTAGGCAACAGACTGCATCTCCATAAAGAAACATTAAAAAGTGGCACTTACAGTTTTAATGCATTACTTGTTGGAGTGGGTTTGGGAACTTTCTTTGATCCGGGTTTAGTTTTTTTTAGTGTTTTAACAATTGCTGCATTACTCACGCTTTTTTTATCGGTTACATTAGGTGGTTTACTATTCAAACATAATTTATCATTTTTGAGTATTCCTTTTGTAGTAACATTTTGGTTTATAATGCTTCCGGCTTCACATTTTGAAAATCTGGGATTAACACAACGCAACATATTCTGGATTAATGAAATGTACCAAAAAGGAGGTAATGGATTGTTACACTTATTTCAGAATATTGAGTCGTATCAACTGCATCACCTTGTCGAAATTTATTTACGCTCATTAAGTTCAATTTTTTTTCAGGATAACATCATTGCCGGCGCTCTGATAACTATTGCTTTACTTTTCAGTTCGCGAATTATGTTTATGCTTTCTGTTGCAGGTTTTTTATCTGCATATCTTTTTGCATATTTTACGGGTTCGGAAACTGCCAGTATTACATACTACAACATAGGTGCAAATTACATGATGGTTGCTTATGCTTTAGGCGGATATTTCCTTATACCTTCACGAAAATCATTTTTATGGACTGTATTTCTAGTGCCTGTTACTTCAATAGTTTTACTATTTTTCTTTAAATTATTTGGATTTATACAATTACCGGTTTTTTCGTTGCCATTTGCTTTTGTTACAATAATATTTTTATTTTTTCTGCAACAACGTACAAAAGCCAATTCTTTAATATTAACTCCATTGCAGCATAATTCACCTGAAAAAAATCTTTATTCTTACGCCAATAATCGAGAAAGATTATCCGGTTTATATTATTATCCTTTTTATCTCCCTGTGATGGGTGAATGGACTGTCAGTCAGGGACACGATGGTGAATATACACACAAAGGTGAATGGGGAAAGGCTTTCGACTTTGTGATAACGGATTTTGATAACAAAACTTTTAAAAACGATGGTTATAGTTTAGATGATTATTACTGTTATAATAAACCAGTGTTTGCTCCTGCCGATGGATACGTGGAAGCAATTTCGGATAAAACCGATGATAATATACCCGGAAATGTTAATACTGCTGACAATTGGGGTAACAGCATTGTAATAAGACACTTAACAGGACTTTATACACAAATATCGCATTTACGCAAAGGCAGTTTTAAAGTTAGAGTTGGTGATTTTGTCCATAAAGGCGATGTTATTGCAAATTGTGGCAACTCAGGTCGTTCACCACAGCCGCATGTACATTTTCAGGTTCAAATTTCGCCCGCTATTGGAGCAAAAACTATTGATTATCCGTTGGCGTATTATTACCGGCAAAACAAAAACCAGGATGAACTAATGCAGTTTAGCCGACCTGAAAAAGGTGAAAAGATTAGCCAAACTGCTCAAAATTTTGTTTTGTTTAAAGCATTTAACTTGCTACCGGATAATATTTTAAACATTATATACACCGATAATAAAAAAACTAAAACTACCGAAAGGTGGGAAACCTATACCGATGCATACAATTACAAGTATATTTACTGTGCTAAAACAAAATCAACAGCTTACTACGTAAATGATGGAATGATGTTTTATTTTACGGCATTTTATGGTGATAAAAATTCGGCACTTTACTATTTTTATCTTTCAGCTTACAAAATATATCTTGGCAACAATGAATTAATAAAAATTGAAGATAGTGTTCCGTTTCATCAGGTACAGAAAGTTAGTTTATTTTCGTGGTTGCATGATTTTATTGCTCCTTTTCATCAATATATAAAGATAAAATTTACCTCTGAAATAAATTCAACGGATGTAATCCCGGTAAATGGAGATTATATTATCTCCACAAAAATCGAAAAAATAATTGGAAAAAAATCAGAAAAACTCAGTGAAAGTAAAATTAAAATAAACGAAAAAGGATTGAAGGAATTCGAATATCAAAAAAATAATATTAAAATTAAAGTGGAATGCGAAAATTATTTTTTATAAACTTTGTACTTCTAACTTCTACAGTTGTTTTTGCGCAAAACGAACTTGCAAAAACCGATAGTATAACATACTCTCTTTATTATTTTGGTAAATGGGATGAATTAATTGAATATGGGAATAATGCAATTAATAATAATACGGATTTCAAATGGTTACGTCAGAGATTGGGTTACGCATGGTATATGAAAGGAAACTATTTTAATGCCATGAAACATTATGAAAAAGCTTATGAATTTGACAAAACTGATGAAACTACCCGACTTTATCTTTATTATTCAGGATTAAATACAGGCAACAACGCTTATGCAAGATATTATGCCAAAGAATTTTCAGACGTAACAAAGCAATATTACAAAATAAAAGCATTTAAACCTTTTGATATACTCGATGTTGAATACAATTATAAAATAAGTGACTATACATTACGATCAGGAGCAACTTATTATAGAGTTGGAGTTAATTCACAACTAAATTATAAATTAAACCTTTATCAGACTTATGCTAACTATAGGCAAGATATAGATTATGGAACAGTTCAACTGAAACAAAACGAATATTATGGACTGTTGACTTATACCCTTACCCCTAAAACCTATCTGAGTGGAGGTTATCATAATATCAATACGTTTGTAAAAAACGAAACAGAACAAAACAATTATCCCGGAAATTTATTTTTCGGAAAGATACAGCAAAACATACATCGTTTTGATGTATCTTTAAGTGCTTCGGTTTTTAATACTGAATTTGGTAATGTTACACAAATAGGCACGCAATTTGGAGTTGCATTGTCGGGTAAATCATTTCCTTACCTTAAAAGCACTGCCTTTTACATGAACGATTATGGCTACAAAAGAGTAATATTTCAGCAGTCAGCCGGTGCATTTGTATTAAAAAAAATCTGGGCTGAAGCAAATGTAACTTTAGGTTATTTAAATAATTTTGCTGATCTTAACGGATTATATTTTTACAATTCGTATGACCCGACGGTATTTCGTGCAGCTATTACGCTTTTTGCATATATAAACAAAAACATAATATTATCTACTAATTATTCTTTTAATAAAAAAGAAGTTGTAGAAACTTTATATCGTTACAATCAACACTCGATAACAGGAGGAATTATATGGAAACTTTAAAAAAGAATTTATTAATTGTGCTGCTTTCAGGTTTAAATATTTTAAATGCTCAAACAAATAAATACAGCGATGCTTTTTACAAAAGTTATGAATTTGAAAAAACAACAAACTACACCGGAGCGATAAAAGAATTGACAGGAATTTATACTGCTAATGATTACTTTTTAAATATTAGACTTGGGTGGTTATATTATTTATCAAAAAATTATGTAGAATCGTTAAAATATTACCAAAAAGCAATTGTGTTAAAACCTTATGCTATTGAAGCAAAATTTGGTTGCATAAAACCATTGAGTGCCCTCGAAAAATGGGATAAAGTTGAATATCAATATCTTGATATACTAAAAATAGATCCTCAAAACACGATTGCTAATTATTGGTTGGGTGTAATATATTACAACAGAAAGGATTATATTTCAGCAAACAGACTTTTTGAAAAAGTAGTAAACCTTTACCCACTTGATTATGATTCTGTAATTATGCTTGCATGGACAAAATTGAATTTAGGCAGAACTAACGAAGCAAAAGTATTGTTTAACCATGCACTTACGCTTCGTCAAAATGATAAATCAGCATTTGATGGGTTAAAGTTGATAAAATAAAAATTAAAAACGGGAACTAAAGTAAAGTCAGTTCCCGTTTTTATGAATACAAATTATTATTCAATATCAATCCTCTTCTTTCGCTCGGAACGATTCCCAAACAAAATAAGCCAATAATCCAAAGAACGCAACAATTGCTGCAATTTGCGCGCCAATACCATGGGGATCTTTCCAAACATTTAGGTTAAGCACCTCACCATCACCGGTAAAGAAAATGATAAACGCACCTAAAACACCAAATAAAGCCGCTCCTGCAATAAATCCTGATGAAATCAAAATTCCTCTTTGCACACGTGCATTTGATAATTTCTTATTTTTAGAACTATTAGTAAACCAGTGATTCAGCAATCCTCCAACTACAAGCGGAGTATTTAGCGGAAGCGGAATAAACATACCGAGAGCAAAGGCAAGCGGCGAAATTTTAAGCCAATTAATCAAAACTGAAATCATAGCACCAACCCCTAAAAGTATCCAGCTAACACCTGTACCCGACATTAAAGGCTCAATAATTGCAGCCATTGCATTTGCCTGAGGTGCAGTCATTGGATTAGGATATTCAGGCGATTGTACAAAACCGTAAGCTTTGTTTAAAATAAAAATCACTATTCCTACTGTGGCAGCAGAAACCAGTGTTCCTAAAAATTTATATGATTGCTGCTTTACGGGTGTACTTCCCAACCAATAACCAACTTTCAAATCAGTGATAAATCCACCTGCCATCGATAATGCTGTACAAACAATACCACCAATTATCAACGCACTAACCATTCCTTGCCAGCCCTTCAATCCCACTGAAACAAGTACAACTGAAGAAAGAATCAGTGTCATTAAAGTCATGCCTGAAACTGGGTTGGATCCTACAATCGCAATAGCATTGGCAGCAACGGTGGTAAAAAGAAAAGAAATTATCAAAACTGTAACAAGAGCTATAGCAGCCTGAAGTAATGTAATTTTTACACCGAAAAGCAAAAAAAGAAAAACAGCAACTAAAGTAAGAAAAAGAAAAAGCATTACAAATGACATTTTTAAGTCTTTTTGTGTTCGTTCTACTTTAACTTCAGCCTGTGTTTTTCCACCTATACCAAAGGCAAGTTTAAAAGCACTGCTAATTACTCCTGACGATTTAATAATACCTATAATTCCTGCCATAGCAATAGCGCCAATACCAATGGGGCGAACATACTGACGAAAAATATCTTCTGCAGACATAGCTGCAAACGGATTTATTCCACCACTCAATCCTGCCGAAAGTGCTCCAATTTCATTAACAAGGGGAATGAGCACCAACCACGAGAGCAAAGACCCAACCGTAATAATCAATGCATAACGCAAACCAACCAAATATCCGAAACTGAATATAAGTGCGCTTACATTGAATTTTAGTACCATTTTAGCTTTATCGGCAAGCATGGCACCAAAAGGTACAATTCGAGAAGTAACTTCTTCGCTAAAAAGCCTGAATGCAGAAAAACAAAAATCAAATAAACCACCAATTAACCCGCTAATAATAAGTAATTTTGCCTGACTTCCTCCTTTTTCACCTGTCATCAAAATTTCAGTTGTTGCAGTAGCTTCCGGAAATGGAAGTTTACCGTGCATATCTTTAACAAAATATTTTCGGAAAGGAATTAGAAAAAGAATTCCAAGAAAACCGCCTAATAAAGATGAAAAAAATATTTGCCAAAAATCGACTTGGATATCAGGATATTTTGCCTGCAAAATGTAAAGACCCGGAATGGTAAAAATGGCTCCGGCCACAATAACACCTGATGAAGCTCCGATTGATTGAATAATGACGTTTTGTCCGAGTGCTCCTTTTTTTCGGGCAGCTGCAGAGGCTCCTACCGCAATTATAGAAATGGGGATGGCTGCTTCAAAAACCTGACCGATTTTAAGACCCGAATATGCAGCTGCTGCTGAAAAAATTACAGCCATCAAAAGTCCCATACCCAACGACCATGGTGTAATTTCCGGAAATTTGTTTCCTGCGGGCATAACCGGTCTGTATTCCTCACCTTCGTTTAGTTCGCGATAAGCATTTTCAGGAAGTCCCTGAGGTTTTTCATTGTGTTGCATAAATTAATTATCTGATTTTTTGATTTTTAAATATCGATTATAAAGTTAAGCATAAAATCAGAATTATTCGAGTCGTTTCATTGCTCTTATAGTATTTTCACGACTGCCAAATGCAGAAAAACGAACAAAACCTTCGCCACTGACACCAAATCCTGCTCCCGGTGTGGTTACGATATTTTTTTGAACTAATAAATAATCAAAGTAATCCCAGCTACTCATATTTTCAGGTGCTTTAGCCCAGATATATGGTGCATTTACCCCTCCATAAACTGTAAAACCACCTTTAATAAGGCTTTCGCGTATAATTCTGGCATTTTCCATATAATAATCAATGAGTGCTCTCACCTGTTTTTTACCTTCAACAGTATAGGTAGCTTCAGCGGCACGCTGCACAACATACGATGTTCCGTTGAATTTTGTAGTATGGCGTCGGTTCCATAATTTATTCAGCATAACTTTTTCGCCATTTGAAGCAAATCCCATCAAAGTTTTTGGAACTACAGTGTAACCACATCTCGTTCCGGTAAATCCGGCTGTTTTGGAGAAACTACGGAATTCAATTGCTACATCTTTAGCTCCTTCAATTTCGTAAATACTGTGTGGTACATTATCTTCTGTAATAAAAGCTTCGTAAGCTGCATCAAATAAAATAACAGAACCGTTTTCACGAGCATAATTTACCCAAACTGCCAATTGATCTTTTGTAAGTGTTGTACCCGTAGGATTGTTTGGATAGCAAAGATAAATTAGATCGACTTTTACATTCGGTAGCTCCGGCACAAAATTATTTGATTCATTACAAGGCAAATACACTAAATTGCTCCATTCGTTTCGTTCATTTGGCTCACCGGCTCGTCCTGCCATTGCATTGGTATCAACATAAACAGGATAACTCGGGTCAGTAATTGCTACACGATTATTTACACTGAAAATATCACCAATATTTCCGGTATCGCTTTTGGCGCCATCACTCACAAATATTTCATCTTCAGTAATATTTATTCCACGCGACACATAATCGTTTAATACTATTGCATCGCGAAGAAAAGCATAACCTTGTTCAGGACCGTAACCTCTGAATGTTTCTGCATGTCGTTGTTCTTCTGCAGCTTTAATCATTGCATCTACCGAAACATCGGGCAATGGTAAACTAACGTCGCCAATACCCATTCGTATAATATCAGCTTCGGGCTGAGCTTGTTTGTGTGCTGTTACTCGTCGTGCTATTTCAGAAAACAAATAAGTTGCCGGAATTTTAATAAAATTATCGTTTATAACTGCCATTTTTTATTATTAGTTTTTTAGTTTTTGACTGCATTATATTAATTTAAATAATTGGTGATTGGTGAATTTGTAAAAATTTAGATTTCTCCTTCGAATACCGTTACTGCTTCACCTGTAAGATAAACATGGTTATCCTCCTCATTCCACTCAATTTGCAAATTGCCTCCCAGTAATTCTACAGTAGTTTTGCGTTCGGTTAATCCATTGAGCACACCAGCAACTACCGATGCACATGCTCCTGTACCACAAGCCATGGTTTCGCCTGAACCACGTTCCCAAACTCTCATTTTTATAAATTTGGGTGTTACAACTTCGATAAATTCAGTATTAGTGCGTCGTGGAAATATTGGAGCATTTTCAATAATTGGTCCTATGAATGTTAAATTTAATTTATCAATTTCTTTAGTAAAAATAACTGCATGTGGATTACCCATCGAAACACCGGTAATATTAAAACTAATCTCATTATTAAACTCCACAGGTTTGTTTACAAGTTTATCACCTTCAAAAACCGTAGGAATTTCGGACGGTACTAAAATAGGTTCGCCCATATCAACTGTTACAGAATCGACTTTACCATCTGCGCCCAAAAAGAGTTTTAGCACTTTAACACCGGCAAGTGTTTCAAGTGTTACTTCCGTTTTGGTAGTCATACCCTTATCATACACATATTTACCAATACAACGTGAAGCATTTCCACACATTTCAGATTCGGAACCATCTGCATTAAACATTCGCATACGAAAATCGCAGGTTTCGGAAGGTAAAATTAAAACAAGTCCGTCTGAACCAATACCTTTATGACGATCGCTGTATTTGATAGCAAATTCGGAAGGATTATCAATTACTTCAATGAAACCATTGACATAAATATAATCGTTGCCGGTTCCATGCATTTTTGTAAATTTCATATAAATAAAATATTTAAAAATATTGCAGATGCAAAGATAATTAAATTTAAACTGACAGAAAACCGACTAAATTAAAAAAGCTGGTTGTGTTAGAATTAATTATAAAATGAAAGATTTATTGAACAAAAATTTTCATTTTGAAATGAAAATCCATTCATGGATAAAAATAAAAAAAGTCAATTTTAAGGGAGGAAAATTCATTCAATTTGATTTTGATAAAATTATATTTATTTTTTATCAATAATTAAACTTTTGCATGTATTTAATTGCATGAATTACTGATTATTGCTTAATGCTGTATTTTGAATATCAGATGGTTATACAAATGTATGTTTCCCAAATTTTCGATGTTTTACCTCACCCCCAGCCCCTCTCCTTCCCGCGAGCGGGACAAGTATCCGAGGGGAACGGTACACCGCAAGTAGAAAATTCATTGCACATATTTATGTATATCAAATTCAATTACTTATACTCGCGAAAGTTAAATCAATAACAACTCAAATTAAATGATATACTGAATAAAATAAAGTGCAAAATTAGGATTCAGCTAAAATTTTCGGATAGAAAAAACAAAACTCAAACCACCGGCCGGTGAAGATTTTGCTGAAATACTGCCTTTATGAAATGCTACTGCATTTTTTACTATTGATAGTCCCAAACCGGTTCCACCCATTTTTCGACTGCGACCTTTGTCAATGCGATAAAACCGTTCGAAAATACGATTTAAATGTTCCTCTGATATCCCAACTCCGTTATCGGAAAAAGAAAAATAATAATATTGGTCGTCTTCGCGATAACAACTAATATCAATAGTAAGATTTTCACCGGCATAGGCAAGTGCATTATCAGTAAGATTTCGAAAAATAGAATATAGCAACGACCGATTTCCTTGCACCGGTAAAGTAGAATTAAAATTTTTCAGAACAATAAAGTTTTTTTGTTCAAGTTGCAAATGAACATCAAACAGAACATCCTCAATAATAGCCGAAATATCGCAGGATTCTTTCTCAAAAAGTTTTCGGGCTTCATCCATTTTATTTAATGTAGAAATATCCTGAAGCAATGCACTTAGTCTTTGTGCCTGCTGAAACGAACGTTCAATAAAAAATTTTTTCCGTTCCTCATCAATATCAGGATTGGAAAGAATACTTTCCATATAACCCAAAATGCTACTTACTGGCGTTTTTAATTCATGAGAAATATTCTGTGTTAGATGCCGTTTAAGTTCATTTTCTCTTTCCTGTACGGTTATATCATTAATAGATATTTCGAATGTATTGTCCTGAAAAACTATGCAACGTACCATGAAAACCCGACCGTTTTTTTCAATTTTTGCACGTTTACGTGTAAGGCGATCGTCCTTCATACTCTCATCGATAAATCTATTGATTTCATCGAATTCCGGAAGAGAAAATATTGCATCGGACGAATCAGATTCATGGTCGGAAAGAATACTTGTGTACTGAATAAAATGGGCATTGGCGAGAATTTCTTTTTTATCGGGTGAAAAAATACCCAATCCTTCCTGTGAAATCTGTAAATGTTTTATCAATTTTTCGCGTTCGGTATGTACAGCTTCATTAGCTCTAAGCATTCGTTTATAGAGATGAACTATATTATTGCTGATTTCGCCTAATTCATCGCGGGGAAATTTAATGGCAGCATCGGGGATATTTCCCTTTTCGGCATTTTGAGTAAATATTTTTAATCTGTCAATGGAATCGCTGAAATTTTTGGAGATAAAAAACAATGCGAAAACAGCAACTATAAGAATAAAAGCCATAAAATAGAGAAAAAAGGTATTGGCTTTTAACATGCTGCTTAAATTCAGATTGTATGGCATCGCACTCCGAATATAATAGTCATTAAAAAGTTGTGCCAAGTAATAAAAATCTTTCCCTTTTGTTGATGAAAATCGAATTGCTTTGCCTGTTTGATGCGTTTTTGCTAATTGAATTTCAGGACGTGTAAGGTGGTTTTCAAGTTTTACATCTTTTTCTATAGTATTATCAAACAAAACATTACCTTCGAAATCGATGATTGTAACGCGTAAATTGCTATCGGGAAAAACAGCCATCAATCGCATTAAGCTTTCATAAGTCCAACTGTTTTCAGTAATGAAATTATGAATTGTTTTGTTATAAGTTGACAATAATAAATCGAGTTGTTCGGTACGGAAATTTTTCTCTCTTTCGTATTGAAAAAAGGAAATAACAGCAAACATTATAAAAAATGTACTAAAAAAATATAGAAAAAGTCTGCGGTTAATTTTCATGAAATTTCGGCGTTTACCTATACTCACAATACAATTTTAATAATTTATTTGTAAAAGTTTTAAGAACATTAACTTTCGAAACTGTAACCGTAACCAAGACGTGTAACTATGTTTTTACCGTACTGACCAATTTTTTTACGGAGGCGAGTTATATTAACATCTATCGTACGATCGAGCACAATTACTTCATCTGACCATACACGTGATAACATTTCTTCACGCGAAAAAACTCTGTTTTTGTTTTCTAAAAAAAGTTTCAGTATTTCGAATTCTTTTTTGGTAAAGGCAATTTCCTGATTGTTAAGAAAAACTTTTTTGTTATTCAGATTCATTTTCAGTTGTTCATGTTCAATTATTTTTTCTTCATTTTCTGTCTCTTTACCTGCATCAAGTCTTCGTAAAACCACTTTCACACGGGCAATAACTTCACGTATTGAAAATGGTTTCGAAATATAATCGTCGGCACCAATGTTAAAGCCGGTAAGTTTGTCATTTTCGGTATCTTTTGCCGTAAGAAAAATTACAGGAATTCGTTCGGTTTTTGGATTATCGCGCAACATGCGGGCCATTTTAAAACCGGAGATTTCACCCATCATCACATCGAGTAATAACAAATTATATACACTCAGGTCTTTTTTAAGTGCTTCTTCTGCTGAATAAGCCACATCAACTTTGTAGCCTTCGGTTTCAAGATTGAACTGGAGTATTTCACACAAATCTTCCTCGTCGTCGACAACTAGAATACGATAATTACTCATAAAGTCTGTTATTTTGTTTTTAAATTTTGGTTACAAAATAAGCCAATTGTTGTTTCGTGATTGTGTAATATCTGTTACAAAGATATTACAAATTGACCTAAAAGTAAGGACATTAATTACAAAAAAGAAAAAAGGACTAAGTAATTTATTTACCTAGTCCTTTTAATAATTGAAAATTGAATTAAATTTATCTTCGTCTGAGTTTAATATCAACCTGTTTCACCGAGGCAGGATCCACTTCTATTGTTTGATCTTCGTAAGAAATCAATGAAACTTTAATTAAACATTTTCCGCTACATACATTATCGATACTGAAATTTCCATCAAAATCAGTGTAAAGTTTTTTTCCGTTAGCTACAATTACAGCGCCTGCTAAAGTTTCTCCCGTAGTTTTGTCAGAAACAACACCATTAAGGCTTTGAGTTTCAATTTTAACTTCTGTAGAATTTTCTTTTAATTGTTCTTTTTCTTTAGCAAATAATGCTGTAGTCATAACAATCATTACAAGTAAGGATAAAATTTTAATTGTTTTCATATAATATCTTTTTTTGATTTTTCTTTATTATTCACTATACAAAAATACAGCGAACTTATTACAAGATTATTACAAACTATCGACATTCGTATGAAAAACAAATTTCAAAAACATGAACAGACTTAATAATTCAATACACGTGTATAATTTAGTACCTTTTTTCTGATATGAGTTTACCTTTTTCGTCCCACATATACCAAACGCCTGTTTTTTTCCCATTTGTGTATTGCATTTCATAACGCATGATACCTGAATCGTCCCAAACACGCCATGTGCCGTGCTTTTTGTTATTTCGATATTCAGCTTCGGCTATCAACACACCAGCTTCGTTATAAGTACGCCAGATACCATGAAATTCACCATTTTTATAAGCTCGTACTTCATTGGGTTTTCCATTTGGGAAATAAACAATATATGCACCTTCAGGTTTTCCATCTTTAAGGTTCATTTCGAGCTTGAGTTCGCCATTAGGATAATATTCACGATAATCACCCGTGTAAAGTTTTGTTTGTGTAGCATCGGTAAAAAAAACACCTTCACTTTGAACTATGGTTTGTTGTTGTGCCCGAATGCTTACAAATGTCAACAACAAGATTAAAACAATAAATATTTTTGCTTTCATAATTGTACTTATTTTTTATTTGCTTTAGCAAAAATAACACCTGAAATGGTTTAACATATATCTTTGTCAAAAATTTAATATGTATTACAAAAAAAGAGAAGCTATCAAAAAGATAACTTCTCAAAAATTGATGTCTTATTTCAACTAAATTATTAATATACTGTGTTTTGAGGATCGAAATTCACCCAAGTTTGTTTAGTCCAGTCTGTTGTACTAAACGCACCCATATATGTTGCTGTTTTATCAAAAAATGTATTCTGAAGTTTAGCATGTGTAAAAGCACCTGCACTCAACAATTCAGAACCGGTTTCGGGCAAAAAGGAAGTAGGTATAGCAGAATTTCCTTCTTTGGTAGCATCGTAGAATGAATTTATAATTTTAGCAGTTGTATTATCAGCAATTATTTTGTTGCCAAAGGTGGTTGTATTAAAGAAATCAGCAGCCTGTGTTTCAGTTACATTGCCTGCACCATTTACAGCTTTAACTTTGCTAGCAATAAGAGCAACATTCTGAATTGCCAGGTTACCACTTGTAGCATTTGCATACGTAGTTGTTGCATCGAGTAATAAACCGATGTTCCAGCCTGCAAAAACAGAGTTAAATACAGAGAGTGAACTATTACGACGAATATGCATACCTGAAGCAAACAAAGCATTTACGTTTTTATCGGCAGAAGTTCTCCATGGTCCGATAATTGTCATATTTGAAAACACAGGAGCAGTTTGCGGAGTAGCCGTAGTACCTGTTCCATCATTATCAGATTCAAAACCGTTCGAAGCAGAAACATCGGCAACGCGAGGATTACGAACCGCAAGCCCGAATTGTACATTCCCTGTGTAACCAAAGTCGGTATCAAAATCATCATCGAGTGAAAGATACGAAATAAGATATTTAGCATTTACAGCACCTCCAAACCACTCAAATGAGTCATCGCCACAATAAGATACCTGAATATGATCAATAACTGTTCCGCTACCAACCGCACATAAAGTTAGACCGTTGATTTCTTTATCTGGCTGTAGTGCTATTCCTGCAAATTCTATACGGACATATTGTAGTTTCCCTGAACTATGCGCATCGTCAGTACCACCGCCAAAATTCACAGCACGACTTAATCCTTCCACAGATGGACTTGATTGATTAACTTTTGCTTTTCCTACTATAACCAAGCCACCCCAATCGCCCGGAGCTCGTAATCCCGGATCTAACCGTGAAGTAAATACAATGGGTTGAGTTGCAGTTCCCACTGCATTAATTTTTCCATCAGGTAAGATAACAAGAGTTCCTTTGGTTAGTTTATCTCCTTTTATAATTGTTCCTGCATCAATATTTAAAGTACCTGTAACATTTATCTGTCCTTTCAGAATATAAACTGAGTCTTTAACAAAACGACGCGTTCCGGTAATATCGGCAGAAATTGTAACTTCTTTCGCATTTTCATTGTTGTTATTGTTCGGATTATTTTCCGGATCGCATGAAGAGAAAAACGAGATTACACTCAAGAATAAAATTGCTGAAATAATTAGTTTTGTTTTCATAAATTGTAAAAAATTTGATTTTAAATTTTATGCAGCAAAATTATCCTTATAATATTTCATTAATGTTCCGATTTTATTATGGAACTGTGTAATTGCTGTTTCATTTATGTTAAAGAAAATTTGGTTGTTACAATTTCATTTTGAAAATCAAAATGGGTTTTCATTTCGTGTTTTGAAAAAAAATTCCTGAAGTAATAACTCCAGGAACTTTTTATTCCAAAAATTTATGATATTTTAATTCGAAAAACTTCTAAGATAATCGTCAGAATGATAAAGATTCATCTGCGCTCGCATCAAGTTTGCCGATTTTAAAGCAATAGCTTTTGTTTCGTTAAGTATATTCAGATATAAAATACTGTTTCGTGTACCCGTTTCTTTTTCTTTAGTGCGTTTTACCTGATTTTTAACCAGTTCGGCATATAAATCGAGAATTGCTGCACGCCTTTCTTTTATATTTTCTAAACCTGAATAATTATTGGTCTTAATCATCTCATTAAACTCATTAAACACTGATAGTAATTGTTCACCAAGCCTTTTCAGATCTTCAATTTGCTCTTTGCTGAAACCTTCGTGATTATTGTCAATAAAATTAAATGCTGATTCTGTCATGTAGCGGAGAGAAATCGATATTTCGTAGAAATAATCTGTTACCTGCACATAATATTGGGCTGTATCGAGCGATTCCGGATTAAGTCTTTGAATGGCAGGTAAAACCTCATAAGCACGTCTTCGTTTAGATTTTCCATGAAATTCATCGGCGATTTTATATAACTTCATCAATCCTTTTCTATCTTCGTTGAATAAACCATCAAGCAATCCTTTGTATATTTTCATTGTATTTTCTACCGATGATTTGATTTCATTTGTACATGTAACGATTAAGTCGTGTTCACTTGTAACATAACCCGGCTCTTCCATTTCTGCATTTTTTTCACGTTTGTTATGTACTTTTGCAAATTGCACAAACATAAATATAACCAGCAATATAGCTCCAACAACTCCATATATGCCTCCATACATTAACCCTAATGCTACAAGAGCTGCTACAGTAAATGCTACAAATGCAGTAATAAACCAACCGCTGATAACAGTAAGTACACCGGTAATTCTGTAAACCGCACTTTCACGACCCCAGGCTCTGTCGGCAAGTGAAGTACCCATTGCCACCATAAACGTTACGTAAGTTGTTGAAAGAGGAAGTTTTAACGAAGTTCCGAGAGAAATAAGCAAAGCTGCAACGGTTAAATTAACAGAAGCCCTGATTAAATCGAAAGATGCAGTATCTCTTTCTTCTTCCGGAATTGGTTTAAAGCGACTTTCAACAAACTCTGTTACCTGATGAGGAGTAATTCTCCGCATGAATTTGCTGAAACTTACGGCTCTTCGTACAATTTGTCTTGACGCTACAGAAGAATCGAATCGTTCAATTCCTTCACCCTGGCGAGCAAGATTTACTTCGGTTTTAGTAACTGTTCGTGCTTTTTTAGAAAACCATAAAGCCAGTACCATTATTATTCCTGCTCCAAACAAAAATCGCCAATCAACCACTACAGGTTCCGAAAGTTTATTCATCATAAGCGTATCAACCGAACCTCCTGAAGCAACAACATCTGAAGCTATTTGGTAGGAACTGTATCCGGCCATAAATACCCCGATAAAGTTTACAAGGTCGTTGCCTGCAAATGACAATGCCAACGCCCAGGTACCTGCAAGTATAATAATTTTAAGTATATTAACTTTGAACAAATGCTGTAAAATTGCCATGATAAAAGACCATCCGAGAAAAACATAAAGTAAAATAGTAGTTATATTTTCCTGAATGTAAATAATTGATTCTTTTGAAATGAGTGTTGTGCTTTTGAGGCCTTTGAAAATGGCAAAATAAGATATTGCTGTAAGTGCAGTTCCACTCCATAATGCTCCAATATACTTAAACGGCTTTTTATATTTAAAAGAAAAAATAATGCGGGAAAAATACATAATAATTGAACCTGTGGCAAAGGCTATTACTACCGAAATTAGAATACCCGAAATAATAGTCAGCGCTTTTCCTGAATTTATGTAATCAATTAAAACGCCTGTATCTGTTTTCCATATATTTACAAGTGCAACCGCTACAGCCGCCCCAAGAAGTTCGAAAATTAATGATACTGTAGTAGATGTTGGTAGCCCAAGTGTATTAAAAACATCTAGCAAAATAACATCAGTTACCATAACTGCCAAAAAAAGCATCATTATTTGCGGAAAAGTAAACATGCCCGGATGAAAAACTCCGCTTCGGGCTATTTCCATCATACCGGTTGAAAACAACGAACCAAAAAGGACACCTAATGAAGCCACTGTAAGTATTGCCCACAAAGGTGCTACTTTAGAACCAATACTTGAATTTAGAAAATTTACTGCATCGTTAGCAACTCCCACTACAAGATCGAGAGCAGCTAAACCTAAGAGTACCAAAACAATAATAATGTAAATACTATCCATAATTTTTAAATTGAATATTTTGTGCAAAATTACACACTCTTAATTTCTTAACATTGCAATACCAATTAAATACATATTTCATTTATGTTACAATACTGTTACAATAAACTATAAAATAATATTAAGAGTAGGGTATTAAGCTTTAAGATAGTTTTATGAATCCAATTATCATATTTGTCCTTATGAAATAATAGTTGCGACTACACTTCTTCTACCTCCAAAATTCCTAAATTCACATAGGTAAATGCCCTGCCATGTGCCCATATTCAATCGATGGTTTGTTATTGGAATTGTTAAAGAAACACCTGTTAGTGTACTTTTGGCGTGTGCAGGCATATCGTCGTCGCCTTCGAGCGTATGCTCATAATCGGGATCGCGCTCTTTTACAATTTTGTTGAAAATTTTTTGCATATCAACAAGCACATCAGGATCGGCATTTTCATTTAAGGTTAGACCAGCCGATGTGTGTTTCATAAATAAATGCAACATGCCTGATTCCGGTAAAGGAGGTAAATTTATCAATATTTCGTCAGTTATAAGATGAAATCCTCGCGAACGACTTCGAAGTGAAAATTCTTTTTGTATTACCATTTGCTAATCAGTTTTTTTTGCGCAATTTCCAAAAAATAAAACGTAACACAGCGTAAAATGCGTAACAAATAATCATTCCAACTAATATTGATGCAAAAAACCATTTTGTGGTAGTTATAACAGATGCAAAACGAACAAAACCAACCGAAAATTTATCAGCATTATAAATCAATAAAAAAGTATTTAAATTTTCAATAATGTCAGTAAACATTAATAACAACGGAGTATAAACAGTTAAATGCAGCATTTGTCCTAACTTTCCCATCTGAGTAATTAGTAAGCTGAGAATTAAATACGAAAGCACAACATATGTTGCTATGTAACCTAAATCAGCAATTAAAAAATACTTATATTGCTGTAAACCTTTATTGCCAATTGTATTGAATAACCAACGTACATATTCGTGTGTATAGGAAGACCGAATATCAAGAGAATAAACTGAAATTTTTAGGTTTGAAACATCGTAATGAGGTAAAATCACTAAATAAAATAGAAGGAAAAGTATAGAAAAAATTCCTGCAAAATACAATTTACTTTTTACTGAAAGTACTTTCATTTTGGTTGTGATTTTTTGCAAATGTATAAAGAGTTTAGCAAATTATCAACACTTAACGTTATTTCTGAATAATTGTAGTTCTTGTGCATCATTTCGTGTTAATTTTGTCGTTTTAATCAGTAGAAAGATAAGTTAGATGGATAAACTTTGTTTTCAAAGTCTGGGAAGCGGGAGCAGCGGAAATTGTTATTTCATAGGCAATAAACAATACGGCATATTAATTGATGCGGGCATAGGTGTGCGCTCAGTACGTAAGTATTTGAGAAACATTGGACTTGACTTTACCAACATACATGCAATTTTTGTTACACACGATCATGCCGACCATATTCGGGCAGTAGGTTCACTTGGCGAAAGGTATAAAATTCCTGTGTATGCCACACCAGAAACACACGAAGGAATTAACCGAAGTTATTGTGTAACGGAAAAATTACACTTAAGTAAAAAAATTATCAATAAAAACGAAACAGTTCGGATAGGTGATTTTTTAATTACAGCTTTTCAGGTTTCGCACGATGCATCGGATAATGTAGGTTACTCCATTGAATATAACAAAAAAAAATTTACCTTTGCTACGGATCTTGGTTATGTTTGCGAACATGCTACCGAAAATCTTCGGGGCTCACATTTTATGGTTTTCGAGGCAAATTACGATGAATTAATGTTAAAAAACGGACCTTATCCCGCACATTTACAGCAACGCATTATGGCAGATACGGGTCATTTAAGCAACGAACAGTGCGGAAAATTTCTGGCGGATAATTATCACGATGATTTAAGTCATGTTTTTTTATGCCATTTAAGCCGCGAAAATAACCGACCTGAAATAGCATACGAAACTGTAAAATATCATTTAAGCAAAAAAGGAATTCAAGTGGGAATGGATGTTCAGGTAGTTGTGCTTGACAGATACAATCCTTCGGTTTTTTACGAGTTTGAATAAATCAATGAACAATAATTTTTTACGATTGTATTAATTTGAATTTCAGCATAATTGGCATTTCTTTTGTAAGAATCTATTTTGCAAAATATATAAAAAAGCATTCATTCACCTGTTATAATAAAACATTATGTTCGAAAACCTTGTAATAATTCCTACTTACAACGAAAAGGAAAACATCGAAAACATAATCCGCGCAGTACTATCTCAACCTGTAAGTTTCGATGTACTGATAATTGACGATGGTTCACCTGATGGAACTGCCGGCATAGTAAAAAATCTACAGAATGAATTTACCGAGCGACTGCACATTATCGAACGGCAGGGCAAGCTTGGTTTAGGTACAGCCTATATAACCGGATTTAAATGGGCACTCGAAAGGAATTACAAGTTCATTTTCGAGATGGATGCCGACTTTTCGCACAATCCGAATGATTTGTTGGCTTTGTATAAAGCTTGTGCCGAAGACAATGCAGATGTTGCTATTGGTTCAAGGTATATTTCAGGAGTAAATGTTGTTAACTGGCCTATTCGCAGGGTTTTAATGTCATATTTCGCATCTCAGTTCGTACGAATTGTACTCGGAGTACGAATTGCCGACACTACTGCCGGATTTAAGTGTTATCGCAGAGAAGTGCTCGAAACCATGGAGTTGGATAAAATAAGATTTAAAGGCTACGCTTTTCAGATAGAGATGAAATATACCGCTTATAAATGCGGATTTAAATTGAAAGAAGTGCCCATTGTTTTTGTAAATCGTGTGCTCGGAACATCGAAAATGAACAGTAGTATATTTGGAGAAGCATTTTTTGGTGTTTTTCAGTTGAAAATCGAAAGCTGGTTCAGAAAATATCCGCAAAAAAAATAATTCTATCCATTCTTAAGAAAGAACAAACAGTTACAAAAAATGACTTTACATCTAATAAAAAATGCCAAAATTATAAACGAAGGTAAAATATTTATTGGTTCGATATTAATTGAAGGTGAATTTATTAAATCTGTTTATAAAGCTGGTGATGATATACCTTATGCAGGAATTACAGAAGTTACCGATGCTACAGGTAAACTCCTTATTCCGGGTGTAATCGACGATCAGGTGCATTTCCGCGAACCCGGACTTACTCACAAAGGTAATATTTACAGCGAATCGCGCGCAGCTGTGGCAGGTGGTGTAACATCGTTTATGGATATGCCCAATACTTACCCTTTAACAGTAACAGCATCCGACCTCGAAGCAAAATACGCGCTTGCGGCAGAAAAATCGGCAGCAAATTACTCCTTTTACATGGGAGCTACCAATACAAATATAGATGAAATCAAAAAAATTGATCCATCGAAAGTTTGTGGTGTAAAAGTTTTTATGGGGTCATCAACAGGTAATATGTTGGTTGACAATCGTGAAACACTCGAACGTATTTTCGGCGAAGTGCCGATGTTAATAGCAACTCATTGCGAAGATGAAACTACTATTCAGCAAAACAAAACCCATTATAAAAATCTTTTAGGTGATGACATTCCTATTCAATATCATCCTTTAATTAGAAGTGAAGAAGCATGTTATCGGTCCTCATCGTTTGCAGTAGAACTGGCAACAAAACATAACGCCCGATTACATGTTCTGCATCTGTCCACACGCCGTGAACTCGGATTATTTGACAATAAAGTTCCGTTATCGAATAAAAAGATTACCGCAGAAGGCTGTGTACATTATTTTTGGTTTTCCGAAAAAGATTATTCCATGTATGGGAATCGCATAAAATGGAATCCGGCTATAAAGTCAGAGAACGATCGCATTGCGTTAATCGATGCTGTAAATACAAATTTAATTGATGTTGTGGCAACCGACCACGCACCTCACCTACTCCGCGAAAAAGAAGGTTCTTGTCTGAAAGCAGCTTCCGGTGGACCACTTGTGCAACATTCACTCGTAGCAATGTTACAGTTAGCTAATAAAGGAATTTTTACTTTAGAAAAAGTTGTTGAAAAAATGTGTCATGCGCCTGCTGAACTTTTCCGTATAAAAAAACGGGGTTATATTAGGGAGGGTTATTATGCCGACTTGGTTTTAGTTGATCCAAAACAAGCATGGAAAGTAGAAACTAAAAATATTCTATATCACTGCGGATGGTCGCCATTCGAAGGCATATCTTTCGAAAATAAAGTTATCAAAACTTTTGTAAACGGAAAAATAGTTTACGATAATGGTATTATAACTGAAAATGCAATAGGTAAACGTTTAGAATTCAACACATAAATCAAAATTATCATACTCAATACCATTTATTAATTAATTGTTTATCAATCGCATATAAAAAATGAAAACTTTTTTTCACCAAATAATTTTTTCAAAACTTTTGTTTGATAAAATTCCAAATCAAACAATTCTATTCACTGGAATAATTTTAACAAAATATAAAATCTCATTGTTTAAAAATTTATCAATACTTACAATCATTTTAAGCATTTTTATTTCCTGCCAAACTCCCAAAAAACAACCACCTTATATAAGTAACCAAGGTAAAGCGCAAGGAACTTATTACTCAGCCACTTATCAACATCCTGAAGGTAAAGATATACAAGCAGAAATTGATTCTTTTTTTGCAAAATTTGATCTTTCACTTTCAACTTATAATCCAAATTCTGTAATTTCACGTATAAACAGGAACGACGATTCTGTAAAAATTGACAGCTATTTTGAAACAATGTATAACGAAGCACAAAAAGTTTCGGAATTAACTAATGGTGCTTTCGATATTACGGTAGGACCGCTTGTAAAAGCGTGGGGGTTTGGTTTTAACGCAGCAGATCGCACTAAAATACCGGAAATTTCAAAACTTTTAACCCTAACAGGATTTAAAAAAATAAAAATGGAAAATGGGAAAATTATTAAAGAAAATCCGGAAATTCAACTCGATGCAAGCGCTATTGCCCAAGGTTTATCAGCCGATTTAATTGGCGAATTGTTCGAAAAACATGGTTGTAAAAATTATATGATAGACATTGGTGGTGAAATTTTTTGCAAAGGTGTAAATCCCAATGGTACAAAATGGCAAATAGGCATTGACAAGCCAATTGATGACCCAACAAACATGAACAGTGAGTTACAAACAGTAATTTCGGTAAGTGGTGTAGGTCTGACTACTTCGGGAAATTATCGGCAGTTCTATTATAAAGGCGATAAAAAATACGCACATACAATTAATCCCAAGACGGGTTATCCTGTAGATCATAATCTGCTTAGTGCTACTGTAATAGCTCCAACCGCGATGCAAGCGGATGCGTTTGCTACGGCTTTTATGGTTATGGGTGTCGATAGCAGTTTGGCAGTTTGCAAAAGAATTGAAAATATGGAATGTTATCTGATTTATTCTGATAAGGAAGGAAAATACGGAATTGCAATGACCGATGGTTTTAAAAAATATCTTAATGAATAAATTTGATGATGACATTTTTCATAAAATAAAATTTATTGTTTGTTTATTACCAATTATTTAACTAATTTTGCAGACCAATTTTGAAATGAAAAGAAATCTTTTAATTATCTTACTTTCAGTTATTTTTCTTGCTTCTTGCAGCGAATATCAAAAACTGCTAAAAAGCACCGATCCCGAATTGAAGTATTCTAAAGCAGTTGAATACTTTGAGAAAGGTGATTTTATGCGTGCATCGAGCCTGTTCGATGAAGTAACATCCTATTTTCGTGGTACCGAACGTTCAGAAGAAATTCTAAATTATTTGGCTAAATCCTATATGGGACAAAAAGATTATTATTCAGCCACTGAATATTTTAAAACGTATGCAAAAACCTATCCAAAAGGGAAATACATTGATGAAGCCAAGTATATGATAGGTTATTGTTATTATCTCGACTCACCGGATGCACGATTGGATCAGACTTCTACAATAAATGCGTTTAATTCACTGCAGGAATTTGTTGATTTATATCCTCAAAGTTCAAAAGTTCCGGAAGCATATAAACTGATCGAAGAATTGAAAAACAAACTGGCATATAAACAATATTTAAATTCAAAATTATATTATAATTTAGGAAATTACATGGGGAATAATTATGAATCAGCCGTAATTACTGCCCAAAATGCGCTTAAAAACTACCCTGACACAAAATATCGGGAGGATTTACTTATCATAATTCTCGAATCAAAATATCAGCAAGCTTTGCAAAGTATTGAAGAAAAACGAATTGAAAGATACCGCAATACAATCGATGAATATTACAATTTTATAAACGAGTTCCCACAAAGTAAATATCGGAAACAAGCAGATAAAATAGCCAACGAAGCAAAAAAAGTAGTAAAAGATTAAAATAAATAAACAATTATGGATTTCAGAAAAGTTAATGCAGCTCCCAACACCATTTCGCGGGACATAAATAAAATGTGCGAACCGGTAGGCAATGTATATGAAATGGTGAAAATTATAGCCAAACGTTCCAATCAGATTAATGCAGAAATAAAAAGTGAACTTGATAAAAAACTGCACGAATTTTCGTCGCTAAACGAAAATATTGAAGAAGTTTTTGAAAACCGTGAACAAATTGAAATTTCGCGATATTACGAAAAACTACCAAAACCGGTGCTGATTGCTACGCAGGAATTTATTGAAAACAAAATCTATTATCGCAATCCGGTTAAAGAAAGCAAGTTAAAATAACTCTATTCACTTATTCATCTGAGAACTTTATCTACTGTTTAATTTCTAAACACTAGATATTTAATGGATAAAACTTCAAGAAAGAAGTTTTATTCTTTTTTTAATATATATGTTCACTACAATTTTGTATTTTTGTGAATGATAAATACAACAGGAACACAAAAAAATCGTTTTGTTTGATTTTTCTCAAATTTACCTTTTATCTAAACTATTAATTCAGAAACTACTATGCTCAAAGGTAAAAAAATAATTTTAGGAGTTACAGGCAGCATTGCAGCCTACAAATCGGCTCAGCTTATCCGTTTGCTAATTAAAGCCGGTGCAGAAGTAAAAGTGATAATGACACCACTTGCAAAAGAATTTATAACGCCCCTTACATTAGCCACGCTTTCTCGAAATCCGATTATGGTTGATTTTTTCAATCCCGAAAACGGTGACTGGAACAGTCATGTTGACCTTGGAGTTTGGGCTGATGCTTACGTTATAGCACCTGCTACTGCTAATACAATTGCAAAAATGGCTACAGGTGTTGCCGATAATTTACTTTTAACAACTTTTTTATCTGCAAGATGTCCTGTTTTCGTTGCTCCGGCTATGGATTTGGATATGTACCAACATAAAGCCACCAAACACAACATCGAGTTACTTAAATCGATGGGGGTAAATGTTATTGAACCTGCTTCAGGAGAACTTGCAAGCGGACTCGAAGGAAAAGGAAGAATGGAGGAGCCTGAAAATATTACCAATGAATTAATTGATTTTTTCAGCGGGAAGCATATGGCAGGAAAAATTGTGTTAATCACCGCCGGTCCAACATACGAAAAGATAGATCCTGTACGTTTTGTAGGAAATTATTCAACGGGTAAAATGGGATTTGCTTTAGCTGAGACATGTGCCCGACAAGGAGCCAATGTTATCCTTATAACCGGACCTGTGAATTTAAAAACTATTCATAGAAACATAAAAAGAATTGATGTGGAAAGTGCTGAAGAAATGCATAAAATGGTTATGGCAAAATTTCCTGAAACAGATGGTGCCATTCTTTGTGCTGCTGTTGCTGATTTTACTCCGGTTGAAAGGTACGACACTAAACTTAAAAGAAAAGGTGATAATTTGCAATTAAATTTAAGGCCTACTGAAGATATCGCTTCAGCTGTGGGAAAAATTAAAAAAAATGAACAATTTCTGGTAGGTTTTGCACTCGAAAGCGAAAATGAAATTGAAAATGCCCGAAACAAAATGGAACGTAAAAATTTTGACTTTATCGTTCTCAATTCTCTTCAGGATGAAGGTTCAGGTTTTGGATTCGACACTAATAAAGTTTCCATTATACATCGATCAGGATTACAAAAAGATTATGAACTTAAAAGTAAACTCGATGTAGCCAACGATATTGTGAAAGAAATTAATACACTTATATTCTGATAAAAATTATTTTTTTAAAAATTCGACAAAAGTGAGAAAACGTTCAATTCGATTTATTTTCAACTTCTGCCTGTTACTTTTAATTCCCGTTTTTGTAGTTTCACAGGAATTAAATTGTAATATTCAAGTAAATTCTGACCAGATTCAAGGTTCTAACAAAGCTGTGTTTAATGCATTGCAAAAATCAGCAACTGAATTTGTAAACAACAGAAAATGGACAGAAACTACTTATGCACCCAATGAACGCATTGAATGTTCGATGAACATTATAGTAAAGAAGTACGAAGGAGAAACGTTTACAGCTGAAATTCAGGTACAATCACGTCGTCCGGTGTACAATACCGGGTACAACACTACTTTATTTAATTTTAAGGATAATAATTTTACTTTCAATTTCAAGGAATTCGACCAGCTTGAAATGAATGAAAACACCATAACTTCGAATCTTACAGCCGTTTTAGCATATTATGCATATCTGATTATTGGTTTTGATATGGACTCGTACGCACGCTTTGGCGGCACACCCTATTTTCAGGCTGCCGAGCAAATTGTAAACATGGCACAGTCGGCTGATTTAACCGGATGGAAAGCTTTTGAAAGTACACGAAACAGATATGCGTTGATTAATAATCTCACGGATGAAGCATTCAGAAAATTCAGGAGTTATTTTTACGACTATCACCGTCTCGGACTCGACGAAATGACCTTGAATATGACAAATGCACGTGCAAAAATAGCGGAAGGTATTCCTGTTTTGCGTGAGACAAACCGAAGCCGCCCATCTGCTATTGCTATAGCAGCTTTTCTCGACGCAAAGACCGATGAAATTCTTAACATTTTTTCGAAAGCTCCTGATAAAGAAAAAAAATTAGTGTCAGAAATTTTGAATGATGTAAATCCTACGCAAGCAGATAAGTATGCTAAAATGCTTAATTAAAAATTTGTAGCATTTGTCAATCAACGAACTTCATGTTAAAATCGTTATATATTAGCAATTACGTATTAATCGACGAGCTTGATATTCAATTTGAAAAAGGCTTTACGGTAATCACCGGCGAAACCGGAGCGGGAAAATCTGTCATTCTTGGTGCGCTCGCACTTCTTTTCGGCCAACGTGCCGAAACGAAAATGTTACGCTCAAATGATGTAAAATGCGTTATTGAAGCTGTTTTCGATATATCTGACAACAAAAATCTTTCTACATTTTTTGAACAAAACGAGCTTGATTATGATGCAGAAAATTGTATCGTAAGACGTGAAATTAGTGTTCAAAAATCGCGTTCATTTATAAATGATACACCTGTTGGATTGAACGTTTTACGCGATTTATCACAAAATCTTATCGATATTCACTCGCAACATCAAAACTTGTTGCTTATGAATCATGGATTTCAGTTAAGCGTAGTCGATGCTATTGCTTCAAATCATGATTTAAACAGCAAATATAAAAAACTCTATAATTCCTTACTTAAAAAAAGAAGAGAACTTGCAGTTTTGATTGAGCAAAACGAAACTGAAAAATCAGAATTGGATTATTTCCAGTTTCAACACAACCAACTTACCGATGCACACCTTTCAGTAGAAGAATTTGAAGAAATCGAAAAGGAGTTCGAACTGCTAAGTCATGCCGCCGAAATAATATCAGCTTTAGAAAAATCTCTTGAATTTTTTGAAGGTGAGCATAAAACACTTTCATTATTAAAAGAAAATATTCAACAAATCAGTTCCGTAAGAAAATATATTAACGAAGCTTCAGCCTGGATAGATAGGCTTGAAACAGTCTATATTGAAATTAAAGATATTCAATCGGAAGTAGGAACATTTTTACGAAAAATTGATTTTCAACCTCTAAGACTTCAACAAATACAGGAAAGATTAAACGAAATTTATGCTTTACAAAATAAATTTCGCGTTAAAACAGTAGGGGAATTAATACAAATACGCGAAGAATTCGCACTAAAAATAAAAAATACCGAACAGGATACCGAAAAAATTACTGCTCTTGAAAAAGAAATAGTAGAAACAGAAAATGCTTTGAAAATACTTTCGGCAGAACTTACTGAAAAAAGAAAAACAGTCACGAAACCAATCGAAAAATATGTTTCAACATTGATGAAGCAATTAGGTGTTCCGAATATCCGTTTTGAAGTACATATTGATGCATTGAAAGATTTTTCGGCAGATGGAATGGATGAGATAAAATTTTATTTTTCGGCTAATAAAAATCAGGCTCTTAAAACGGTTCAGGAAGTCGCTTCAGGAGGGGAAATTTCGCGATTGATGCTTTCTATTAAATCTTTAATAGCCGGAAAGACTGAATTGCCAACAATTATTTTTGATGAAATTGATATGGGTGTTTCAGGTGAAATAGCGCATCGCATGGGTGAAATAATGCAAGCAATCAGTAAAAACATGCAGGTAATAACTATCACACACCTACCTCAAATTGCATCAAAAGGAAATCAACACATCAAAGTATTGAAGGACGAAACCGGGCATCAGGCACGTACTTTTATGAAACAACTCACAGGTAATGAACGTGTTAAAGAGGTAGCACAAATGCTGAGTGGTAACACCATAAGCGAAGCTGCTTTAGCTAATGCTAAGGTATTACTATCAGGAATTCAATAATTTAAATCTGGTTACTGATATTTCCGGCAAATACTTCGAGAACAGTTGTTGTAGAGTTTTCAGGTATAAAAATTACTTCGCCAATTGAAGCCGGAATCAAAATAGTTTCACCCTTGTTTACATGTGTATATTCTCCATTAAAAAGTATCTTGTAAGCACCTTCAGTACACATGTAAACTTTAAATGAGTCAATATTTCCATAATTTCTTATGATTTGTTTGTCAAATTTTATAAGATTGGTGGTAAAATAGTCAGAGGCAACCAATGATACTATTTCATTGATTTTTTCATTATAAATTGTTTTCGGATTCTCAACAGTGTTAAAATTAATTACATCAAGAGCCTGTTCAACATGTAATTGTCGAAAGTTTCCATTATCGTCCAACCTGTTATAATCATAAATACGATAAGTGATATCACTACTTTGCTGAATTTCGGCAAGCAAAATGCCTTTACCTATGGCGTGAACCAGACCTGCAGGTATAAAAACAACATCACCTTTGCTTACAGAGACTTTTTTAAGTATATTTTCTGTTGAATTATTTTGAACGGATTCAATATATTTTTCTTTTGTAATTCCATTGTTAAAACCTACAATTAATTCAGCGCCAGGTTCAGCATCCATAATATACCACATTTCGGTCTTACCAAATGAATTATGTCGTTCAGCTGCTGTTTCATCATCTGGGTGAACCTGTATGGAAAGATTTTCAGCAGCATCAATAATTTTAAAAAGTAAAGGAAAATTTAAGCCATATTGTTCATATACACTTTCTCCCACAAGTTCACCCATGTAGATCTCAATAAGTTCAGTGAGAGTATTACCAGCAAGAAAGCCATTATTAACCTCTGAATCTTCACCTGCACAAGCAGACAATTCCCAACTCTCCCCGACCTTTTGTTCACTTCCTCGCTTGTTCAGCACACTATTAAGTTTAGTGCCGCCCCAAATACGTTCTTTTAGAATGGGAGTAAACTTTAATGGATATAAGTTCATTATTATATTTTTTATTTGAAAGTTTATAATGTATATGTATAATTTATTATTTGTCAGCTAATCAAATCATCATATAATAGCGAAGAAAAACAAATAATTTCAACGTATCGTGATATTATTTGTTTTTAATGTTATATTTTCTTGCTCAGTTAATTCTGAGCTAGATCCTTATTTTCAAAATATTTTTTACTCTTGGCCGGCAAGTTTTTTTTCCCATTTCCATGCACTTCTTAGAGTGTCATCAACCGTTTCTACAGCTTTCCATCCAAGAACATTATTTGCATAAGTTGGGTCTGCCCATACCTTTTCAATATCACCTTCGCGACGACCTACAATTTTGTAAGGTACTTTTACATTGTTTACTCGTTCAAATGAGTTAATAATTTCCAAAACTGATAAACCACGTCCTGTTCCAAGATTGAAAATTTCCACTTGCTCATTTGATGTATTTTCAAGAAGACGTTTCACTGAAATAACGTGTGCCTTAGCAAGGTCAACAACATTAATGTAATCGCGAATGCACGATCCATCAGGTGTATTGTAGTCATTACCAAAAACGCTCAATTGCTTACGAATACCAATGGCAGTTTGAGTTACAAAAGGAAGTAAATTATTAGGGACACCATTTGGTAGCTCACCAATTTCAGCGCTCGGATGTGCTCCAATGGGGTTAAAATAGCGGAGAATAATACTTCGATAAAATGCATTTGCATGAGCAGTATCTCGGATAATCTCCTCTCCAATTTGTTTTGTGTTTCCATAGGGAGAAAGTGCTTCTTTTATGGGAGCATCTTCGGTTACAGGTAAAATATCAGGCTGACCATATACAGTACAGGATGAAGAAAAAACAAAATTTCTTACATTATGTACCGGCATAAGTTGCAGTAAGTTAATTAGCGATACTAAATTATTACGATAATAAAATAGCGGCTTTTCAACTGATTCGCCTACTGCTTTACTTGCAGCAAAATGGATAATCGCACTAATACCTTTATGTTTTTCGAACATTCGGTCGAGTGCAACATAATCAACACAATCAATATTTTCAAATGCCGGACGTACTCCTGTAATTTTTTCGATGCCGTTAAGCACCTCAATTTTTGAATTTGAAAGATTATCAACTATAATTACTTCGTAACCTTCATTAATCAGTTCGACTGCGGTATGTGATCCTATATAACCGGTTCCTCCGGTAACTAAAACCTTTATCATCTTTAATTCGTATTATGGACTTAAAATAGTTTTTCAGGATAAACACCTTTTCGAATCAATTCGTTTATTTTGAGAACTACCTGCGGACGATCCTCAGCATACGTAACACCAAACCATTTGGAAGTTGTATCAAGCACTTTGCAAGTTGCTTTCCCTGATACTATCAAATTATTTACAGCTAAGGGTATGTAAAATTCTGATTTAAGTTTCTGCCCGTTTTCACCAAGAAATTCTTTAAAATATTCTTCAGAATATTCAAAATAATCCGGTGTAAATCCCCACATATTCATTGAAACAGGAGTATTGGCAGGTATTGATACTTCCTCGCTTTTCTCATCAATATAAATGATTTTTCCACCTTTTTCTTCAATTTGTGTACGTTCGACTACGGTTTTAAGGTAATTATTTTCGTCGACAACACAAATTCCTCGGCTTACCGAACCACTCTCAGAAAGTGTATTGCCTACATGATATCCAACCATACAATATTCGTTTTGTTTACCATCAACACTTCTTAAAAAGTCTGCTAAAACTTCAAAAGATTCTTTACCGTAAAAATCATCTGCATTAATAACTGCAAATGGTTCTTTTATAACATCCTTACCCATTAAAACAGCATGGTTGGTGCCCCATGGTTTCTCACGTTCCGGATTATAACTACAACCTTCAGGCACGCTGCTAATATCCTGAAATACAACTTCAGTTTCAATCAGGTTTTTAAATTTATTTATAACAACTTCGCGAAAATCTTTTTCAAAACTTTTTCGGATAACAAAAACAACTTTACCAAATCCGGCTCTAATGGCATCATAAATTGAATAATCCATAATTGTTTCTCCGTTAGGTCCTAATCCATCGAGTTGCTTCAAACCTCCGTAACGACTACCCATGCCGGCAGCAAGTACAAATAATGTTGGCTTCATTAATTTCTAATTTAGTTTATATGGTTTTGAAATTTTTTAGTAAGATTACTTCCATTTTTTATAAAATGCCTTACGTTTAAAAGGAAATAATTAAGGAAAAAATTTTGTATGTCAAACTGAATATTAAATAGTTAACAAATTATTAAGATTAAATTTTTTTTGTCACTTTTGATTATGATCACAAAAGTACTCATTTTTTGTCAATTGCGAAAGAATTTTTTATTATGCATTATAAGAGTAATTTTTTACATTTATATTTCAAAAAAACTATTATTTATCAAGACTTAAGAGTTTAATGATTAACAAATTAATAATTCAAATTACAACTTTTATAAAACCTTTAAATCACTAAATGTACCAAACTCCGTTTTTTTTTATATTTTTGCAAAGAAATAATAAAACTGACTCCGTAGCTCAGTTGGTAGAGCAACAGACTCTTAATCTGTGGGTCGTGGGTTCGAACCCCACTGGGGTCACAATAAAGCATAATCACTTAAATAATAAGTAATTATGCTTTTTATTTTAATATAAATTTAAATTTCTGTTAGTAAAACAGTTGACTTAGAACATTCGTTGGATCGTTAGTCTTGGGTTTTAAAGCTAAAAACTTACTGAATTGTTGAGCCGTCAATGCTGTTTTCAAACCGGCATTTAGTTTTTCAGTCAGTTTTGCCAATTCAGCAATGTATTTATTGTTGTTTGTTTTGGCTAGACTGATAATCCCAGCTTTTTGATCGAGAAAATTGGTAACTAAGGTTAAGACATTAGTCTTTTGATCATTGTTTAACGCCAACTTTGGTGTTAATTGCGACATAATTTGTGATTTTAATGCATTTATATCAAAACCTGAGGCTGATGCTGCATTTGTTAGTTTGTTTGTAGCATTTTTCAATCCTGAAGTCGAAATTTGTGCGCCGGAGTTTAAAATTACTCCCATTAAAAGCGCAAGCATAAAAAACTTTTTCATTTTGAAAGATTTTTTTGTTACTAATAGTACTGACTCACAAAGTTATTCATAAAATTTGCTATTCAAACAAATAACTTAATTAATTTTGTTATAAATTTAAATTTCACAGGTTTAAGTATGCTATTTTTATTTCAATTTTTCCATAAATCTTGTAATATCGATAACAAATCGTTCGTGCGTACCTTCACCAATTAAATTGCCAAAGTTATCGTATGCTCTAAGATTAAAAGAAAATTTTCTTCCTTCTTTCTCAATCAATTCAGCTTCACAAGTAATTTGAGTGCCTACTACACTTGCCTTTAAATGTTTGACACAAATTGAGGTTCCTACACTTGAGCTACCTTCGGGCAGTTCGATTAATTGCATGGCAGTATTTTCCATCAAGGCCACTAATGAAGGTGTTGAAAATACCGGAAGTAGTCCTGAACCCAATTTTTCAGCTGTTTGATTTTCAGTAACTATTATTTTTTGAGTGAATTTTTGGTTCATGTTATTTTTATTGTTTTTATAAAAAAGAAAATTAATCTATGATATTTTATTTAAAATCATTGTTATAACATAATTTAGATGGCAGGGGTAATAAAAAAAGAGTCTTTCGACTCTTTTTTTATTCTTATCCGCATTTTGAATAACCACAGGTTTTACATGTAAGAC
This sequence comes from uncultured Paludibacter sp., assembly GCA_964396515.1. Classification (GTDB taxonomy): domain Bacteria; phylum Bacteroidota; class Bacteroidia; order Bacteroidales; family Paludibacteraceae; genus Paludibacter. The sequence continues at coordinate 10,837 of CAYNGF010000004.1, read as the reverse complement.
ATCCCTCCTGATAAACAAGTGTTTTTTGTCCGCAGGATGGACAAGCCTGACCGGCAATTTCAGTTCCATCGGGCACATATTTTTTAAGTGCTCGTGCAACGCCTGCCTTCCATGTGTTGATCGATTCACTGTCAAGCTGAAGACCTGAAACCAGTTTTATTACCTGATCGATAGGCATTCCATAACGCAACACTCCTGATATAAGTTTGGCATAATTCCAGAATTCTTTATCGAATTTATGAGAAAGCCCTTCTACAGTAGTTTTATAACCTCTTTTGTTTGTAAATTGAAAATCGTAACGTTTATTTCCGTTTTCATCTACTGTTTTAATAATTTTACCCTCTGTAACAGTTTTAGGTAGTAAAATACCTTCATCATCATCGGCAAGACCGGTAAAAATTTCATAAGGTTTGCCATCTTTCAATCCTACAAATGCAATCCATTTATCTTTGGCATTTTGAAAACGTACCACATCACACATTAATTCTTTCGGACGAATTAATGCTTCTTCGGTGTAAGGATAGCAAATCGTTTTTTCGTCTTTTTTATCATCATCTTTCACTGCTACAAGCACTCCTGTACGTGAACCATCGCGATATACAGTAACTCCTTTACAACCACTTTTCCATGCTTCTTCATATAGATTTCCAACCAGTTCTTCTGATACATCGTTTGGAAGATTAATGGTTACACTAATAGAGTGATCTACCCATTTTTGAATTCTTCCCTGCATCTGCACTTTCTTAAGCCAGTCCACATCATTAGCAGTGGCTTTATAGTATGGAGAATGTGCTACCAAATCTTCTACTTCTTCTTTTGTATAACGTTTTGTGGTAGGATAACCATTTGCCTCCATCCAAGTAACAAATTTGTGATGAAAAACGATATATTCTTCCCATGCATCTCCGTTTTCGTCCACCATATCAATTCTAACATTTTTGTCGTTGGGATTTACTTTCCGGCGACGGGTATAAACAGGCATAAATACAGGTTCAATACCTGAAGTAGTTTGAGTCATTATGCTTGTGGTTCCTGTCGGCGCAATAGTAAGACAGGCAATATTACGACGACCATATTTAACCATCATATCATACAATTCGGGGTCTGCTTCACGTAAACGATTAATAAATGGATTATTAACTTCGCGTTCAGCATTGTAAACTGTGAAAGCTCCACGCTCTTTTGCCATTATTACGGATGAACGATATGCATGTATTGCAAGTGTTTTGTGCACCTTTTCTGAAAAATCAGTAGCTTCGTCAGTTCCGTAACGCAATCCGAGGGCTGCAAGCATATCTCCTTCACCGGTTGTACCTACACCGGTACGACGTCCCTGAGAAGTTTTCACCTTTATCTTTTCCCAAAGTTGAAACTCAGTATTTTTAATTTCATTATCTTCAGGATCGGACTCAATTTTGGAAATAATTTTTTCGATTTTTTCCATTTCCAGGTCGATTATATCATCCATAATTCGTTGTGCAAGTTCAACATGTTTTTGGAATAAATCGAAATCGAAATAAGCATCTTTGGTAAATGGATTTACCACATACGAATATAAATTGATAGCCAACAAACGACAACTATCGTACGGACAAAGAGGAATTTCTCCACATGGATTGGTCGAAACTGTTTTGTAACCCAAATCTGCATAACAATCGGGAACAGATTCTCGAATTATTGTATCCCAAAAAAGCACACCCGGTTCAGCAGATTGCCATGCATTGTGTACGATCTTTTTCCAGAGCGATGCAGCATCAATTTCCTTTTGAAACCATGGTTCAGAGGATGATATGGGATATTGCTGTATGTATGGCTTTCCCTCAAGTGCAGCACGCATAAAATTGTCATCAATTTTAACAGACACATTTGCGCCGGTAACTTTCCCTGATTCCATTTTGGCATCGATAAACAGTTCAGAATCGGGATGTTTAATCGATACACTTAGCATCAAAGCACCACGACGACCATCTTGTGCCACTTCGCGTGTGGAATTCGAATAACGTTCCATGAAAGGTACAATACCGGTTGAGGTAAGTGCTGAATTGTTCACAGGAGAGCCTTTGGGGCGAATATGTGATAAATCGTGCCCTACTCCTCCGCGACGTTTCATTAATTGTACCTGTTCTTCATCAATTTTTATGATTGCTCCATATGAATCTGAATCGCCATCGAAACCGATAACAAAACAGTTTGAAAGCGAAGCAACTTGAAAGTCGTTTCCAATACCGGTCATGGGACTTCCCTGCGGAACGATATACCTGAAATTCCGAAAAAGTTCAAATAACGTATCCTCACCCAGTGGATTAGGATATTTTTGTTCGATCCGAGCAATTTCTCGCGCCAAACGGCGATGCATGTCATCCGGTGAGAGTTCGTAAACATTACCATACGAATCTTTTAACGCATACTTAGTTGCCCAAACTGTGGCAGCTAATTCGTCTCCTTTAAAAAATTCAAGAGATGCTTTGCGGATTTCTTCCTGTGAATAAATTTTTGTTTCCACTACTGTTTGTGTAAAATGTAATATATTAACAACTTAATAAAATAATTATGGGGCTATTTTTGGAGTTGCAAGTTTAATCAATATTTCCCATAAATACAACCAAAAAATATATATTTTTATATATTACAAATTATAAGTTTCCGAATTTATTTTTTATATTATTGATATTCAGTATTTTTATAGAATTAATTCGGAAAAAAGTTTTCCAAAAAAAATTTTTTAAATTTTGTTTGGCATAACTTTTGGAAAACTGAAAGAAAAGGGGATTCATAAAAAAGCTCATCTCAATAAGGAAGTATCTGTACTTATCTCACCATTCTGTACCATAAAAATAGAAGCAGACTGATCAATTTGGATAAGAATTTGATCGAGATGTTCGCGGTTAGTGTCCGTAATAAAAATTTGACCGAAGTTATGACCGGCAACAAGTTCTACAATTTTTTTCACGCGTTTTGAGTCAAGTTTATCAAAAATATCATCTAATAAAAGAATGGGTGATAAATTATGGATACGTTTCAAAAAATTGAACTGGGCAAGTTTGAGCGAAATAAGGCAAGTTTTGGTTTGACCTTGCGAACCTACTCTTTTCAGCGGGAAATTTCCGAGAGTGAGTTCCATTTCATCGCGGTGAATGCCACGTGTAGTGAACCCAATTAATCTGTCACGTTCACGTGATTCGGCAAGCATAGTTAAAAGAGATCCGTTTTCGAGTCCCGACTGATATATTAAACCAGCCTGTTCAATGCCTTGAGAAATTTCAGTGTAATATTCATTGAAAATCGGTACAAATTCAGAAATAAAATCTCTCCGTTGTTCATAAATATAAGTTCCATAAAATGAGAGCTTTTCCTCCCAAATTTCAAATAATGCAATATCCGGCATTGAATCCTGTTTAAGTAATGCATTTCGCTGTTGAAGAGCGATATTATAATTTATAAGATACTCGAGATAAGTATGATTGAACTGGGATATGACACCGTCCATAAATTTCCGCCGCTCTTCACTACCATCAATAATTAATGATGAATCATCGGGTGAAACCAGCACTAAGGGGAGCAAACCAATATGATCGGACAAACGTTCATATTCCTTTTTATTGCGTTTGAATTGTTTTTTCTGCCTCCGTTTCATGCTACAGGAAATTTCTTCGGAATTATTTTTTACCGTGTATTTCCCCTGAATCATAAAAAAATCAGCATTGTGATTAATATTTTGTGAATCGACTGCCGAAGAATGACTTTTACAAAACGAAAGATAATAGATTGCATCCAGCACATTAGTCTTTCCCATTCCATTATCGCCAATAAAACAATTTAATTTGGGTGAAAACTGCAAATCGGCTGATACAATATTTTTGTAATTTAATATGGAAAGCGAATGAAGCTGCATAAATCCTTTTGTTTATTCTAAAATGCAAATTTACAATTTTTTGGAGTGGAAATAAGGATTGAGTACAGAAAGTTATGAACAAAAAATATCAATATGTAGAGTTGTCATCGTTCAAATATATTTAACTTTGCTGACTAAATAAACAAATTTCTTTTAATTTCATGATAAATATTTTTAAAAACAAACTTAACAAGTTTATTATCTTGTTTGCTTTTTTATTTTCAGTTATAAGTTGCACTAAGCAAAATAAAAATTTAAAAATACCTGATGCTAAAATAGATAACTTTTCCGATTCCGCCATAATTACCGACTGCAATTACACTTTTGAAGAAGCAACATGGGGTAGTAAAGCTCCAAAACATATAATCAAGCAGTTGCAACTGATTAACGTAAAATATTATTCGATGGATGGAAAAATTCATCAAGGGCAAGTTTTAGTGAATAAAAAAATTGCTAAAGATATAATTGAAATCTTCAATTTCATGTTAGAAGTTAAATTTCCGGTCTATCAAGCAATTCCTATAGTTCGTTACGAATGGAATGATGAAAAATCGATGGACGCTAATAACACTTACAGCTTTTGTTACAGAAATATTACTTATTCAAAACATGCCCGTGGAATGGCTATCGACATTAATCCAAAACAAAACCCACTGATTTGGAAAGAAGGTTATAAACACCGAAAAGATGTGCCTGATGGAGCTAAATATAATCCAGAAGCACCCGGAACATTTACTCGCGAAAGTCCGGTCGTTTTAAAATTCAAATCATTGGGATATAAGTGGGGGCACGAATTTCGTAGAAATAGTGATACACATCACTTCGAAAAAAGATAGAAAACTTACAAAACTATAAACAAAAAGAGTAATTTTGCAACGAATAACACAAAACAAACATTAAATAATTACAATTTATAATTTAAAATAAAAAATGCCACAAAAACTTAAGGAAGACGCATTATTGTATCACTCACAGGGAAAACCCGGAAAAATAGAAGTAATACCTACAAAACCTACCAGTTCTCAACGCGATTTGTCACTTGCCTATTCGCCCGGTGTAGCTGCTCCATGTATTGAAATTCAGAAAGATAACGAACTTGCATACGATTATACATCGAAGGGAAATCTTGTTGCTGTAATCTCGAATGGAACTGCGGTGCTCGGACTTGGGGATATTGGAGCCGTAGCAGGAAAACCGGTTATGGAAGGTAAAGGTTTATTATTCAAAATATTTGCCGGTATTGATGTGTTCGACATTGAAGTGAACGAAAAAGATCCCGAAAAATTCATTCAAATAGTAAAAGCAATTTCACCCACTTTTGGAGGTATCAATCTTGAAGATATCAAAGCGCCTGAATGTTTTGGAATAGAGGAACGACTCAAAGCAGAACTTGACATACCAATAATGCACGATGACCAGCACGGAACCGCCATAATTTCAGCTGCAGGACTAATCAATGCCCTTGAACTTGTAAATAAAAAAATTGAAGATATAACAATCGTGGTAAACGGAGCCGGTGCTGCAGCCAATTCGTGTACTAAGCTATATATGATGTTGGGAGCTAAACTTGAAAACATTGTCATGGTCGATTCTAAAGGTGTGATTAACACTGAACGAACTGATTTGAACGAAAGAAAAAAGCCATTTGCCACCAGCAGAAAGATTTATACTTTAGCAGAAGCAGTTAAGAATGCCGATGTTTTTGTTGGACTTTCAGTAGAAGGAGTTTTAAGTATCGATATGGTTAAAAGTATGAATGACAACCCGATTGTTTTCGCACTTGCTAACCCAAATCCCGAAATTTCATATGCTGATGCTATGGCAGCCCGACCGGATATAATTTTCGCTACAGGTCGTTCAGATCATCCGAATCAGATCAACAATGTACTCGGATTTCCATATATTTTCCGTGGTGCATTAGATGTAAGAGCCAGGAGTATAAACGAGGAAATGAAAGTAGCGGCTGTGAAAGCAATTGCAGAACTAACCAAGAAACCAGTTCCCGATGTCGTTAACGCAGCCTACAACCTTAAAAAACTGAGTTTTGGACGTGATTACATTATTCCTAAACCTCTGGACCCACGGCTACTCACAACCGTTGCTCCTGCTGTAGCAAAAGCGGCTATCGATTCAGGAGTTGCACGAAAGACCATAACTGACTGGGAGGCTTATAACGATCAGTTGCGTGCCATGATGGGAATTGACAATAAAATGATACGACGGTTTTATGATATTGCAAGACAAACACCCAAAAGAGTCGTATTTTCGGAGTCGAACCATATCAACATGCTTAAAGCTGCCGAAGCTGCGCTTGCTGAAGGTATTTGCCATCCGATACTTTTAGGTAACGAAGAAAAAATTGGAAATATAGCTGCCGAAAATGAAATTGACTTAACAGGAATCGAAATCATTAACCTGCGGCATGACCGGGAAGAAGAGCGTCGTGTTAAATTTGCACGTCTGCTTGCCGAAAAACGTTACCGCGAAGGTATGACTTATGATGAAGCATACGAAAAAATGTGGGAACGTAACTATTTTGGAATGATGCTTGTCGAAACAGGAGAAGCCGATGCTTTAATAACCGGCGTTTATACTAAATATGCCGATTCAATTAAAGCAGCTCAGGAAGTTATCGGAATTCGTGACGGATTGAATCATATTGCAGCAATGCATATTATGAACACCAAAAAAGGCACTTATTTTATTGCCGATACTCTTTACAATCGTCATCCAAATACAGAAACACTAATTGACATTGCTAAACTTACCTATGACACAGTGAAATTTTTTGCGCATGAACCAGTGATGGCTATGTTATCTTATTCAAATTTTGGCTCCGATAAGCAAGGTAGTCCTGCCAGTGTTCATCAGGTAGTAGAAACATTGCATTCACTTTATCCCGATATGATAGTTGATGGTGAAATGCAGGTTAATTTTGCTCTGAATCAGAAACTTCGGGATGAAAAATTTCCATTTTCAAAACTGAAAGGAAAAAATGTTAATACGCTGATATTCCCGAATTTAAGTTCAGCAAATACAGCATACAAATTATTGATAGAAATGGGCATGACTGAAACTATCGGACCAATTCAAATGGGACTGAACAAACCTATTCACATTTTGGATGTTGAAAGTTCGGTAAAAGATATTGTGAACATGACAGCAATTGCTGTGCTTGATGCAATAGTTCAGGAAGAAATCGATAAGAATAAGAAGAGTTGAAAAGTTTATAAAGAGTTTATAAAGAGTTCCAAAGGTTAAAGAGTTTGAAGAGTTTGAAAAGTTTGAAATTAGTTCTTCAATAAAAAATTGACTTTATGTACTTTTTCAGTAATTTTTTCTGAAAAATACATAAAGTCTTTTTTTTTAAAAAACTGAAATAATGTAATAAAATTTATCAGAAGGCTTCAAAAACTCTTTTTGCTTCTTCAACTGTTTTAATGGGTGAAATTACTACTGAACGTTTGCCGTTTTGTTCACGGAGCTGACAACGTCGAGGATTGTTTGTTATATATCGGAGCATTCGTCCGAAATAATCAGACTGATAATAAACTGATTGTGGATTTGAAACTAAAAATGCGGTCATTTTCTCATTTTTCAATACCAACTTTTCAACTCCAAAACGTATTGCCAACCAACGAAGACGTACGACTTCAATCAAACTTTGCGATTTTTCGGGTATTTCGCCAAACCGGTCTCGAAGCCGGACCATAAATTCAACAAGAGCTTCATCGTTTTCGATTCCATCCAATTCACGGTACAAACTGATCCGTTCTGATACATTTTCGATATAATCATCGGGGAAAAGCAATTCAATATCAGTATCAATCTGACAGTCGTTTACAAAAGCTGCTGAGTCTTCATTTTTACGTCGTTCTTCATCAAACAAATCAGTAAATTCCTCATCTCTCAATTCGAGCATCGCTTCGTTGAGTATTCGCTGATAGGTTTCAAAACCCAGATCGGCAATAAAACCACTTTGTTCGGCTCCAAGCATATTTCCGGCTCCGCGAATGTCCAAGTCCTGCATGGCAATATTGAATCCGCTGCCTAAATCCGAAAAAGTTTCAATTGCCTGTAATCTTCTACGTGCATCAGGAGTAAGCAAAGATAATTCGGGAGCCAGTAAGTAACAGTAAGCTTTGCGGTTGCTGCGCCCTACCCTACCCCTTAATTGATGTAAATCACTGAGTCCGAATCTGTGAGCACTATTAATGATGATGGTATTTACATTTGGAATATCAATTCCTGATTCGATAATTGTAGTTGCTACCAGCACATCGTATTCATAATTAATAAAATCGACAATAATTTCCTCCAAAACATCCGATGGCATTTGTCCGTGGCCAACAGCTACACGAGCGTTAGGAACAACTCTTTTCACCATGGATGCAACCTGATAAATGCTTTGAATACGGTTATTGACAAAAAAAACCTGTCCGTTACGGCTCATTTCAAGTTCTATTGCTTCCCGTATAATTTCTTCATCGAAAACATGCAATTCGGTTTGTACAGGAAAACGATTGGGCGGTGGAGTGTTAATAATTGACAAGTCGCGGGCACCCATCAAAGAAAACTGTAAAGTACGTGGAATTGGAGTAGCAGTAAGTGTCAATGTATCAACATTTACTTTCAACTGTTTCAGTTTTTCCTTAACTGATACTCCAAATTTTTGTTCTTCATCAATTATAAGTAAGCCCAAATCCTTAAATTTTACAGAGTTACCTACTAATTTATGCGTTCCGATTATTATGTCGATTTTTCCTTGAGCTAAATCCGTCAGTATATCTTTAGTTTTTAACGAAGTACGCGCTCTACTCAAATATTCTACTTTACAAGGAAAGTCTTTTAATCTATCCTTAAAAGTATTGTAATGCTGTAGCGCAAGCACAGTGGTAGGTACCAGCACTGCAACCTGTTTATTGTCGGTAACTGCTTTAAATGCAGCACGAATTGCTACTTCTGTTTTTCCAAAACCCACATCACCGCAAACGAGCCTATCCATAGGTAAATCCGACTCCATATCTTTTTTTAAATCGGCAGTAGCTTTTACCTGATCGGGTGTATCTTCGTAAAGAAATGAAGCTTCAAGTTCCTGCTGTAAATAACTGTCAGGTGAAAAACTGAACCCCTTTTCAGCTTTACGCATGGCATACAACTTTATCAATTCACGTGCAATATCTTTAACCTTCGATTTTGTACGTTCTTTCAGTCGCTCCCATGCACCAGAACCAAGTTTGTTAATGCGCGGAGGTTCACCCTCTTTGCCTTTATATTTTGAAATACGATGCAAAGAGTGAATACTTACAAAAATTATGTCATCATCTTTGTAAATCAATTTCACCATTTCCTGCATTTTGCCATTCACATTCGTTCGCACAAGTCCGCCAAATTTCCCTATTCCATGATCGACATGCACCAAATAATCGCCTAAACTGAATTGATTCAACTCTTTGAGCGTCATCACCACTTTTCCCTGTCGGGTTTTATCGGTACGTAGTGCATAACGATGGAAGCGGTCGAAAATCTGATGATCAGTAAAAACTAAAATTGACAAATCATTATCGATAAATCCTTCGTGAAGTGTATTTTTAACCGGTTGAAATTGTATATTATCACCCCGATCTTCGAATATAGCTTTTATCCTATCGGTTTGCTTCACACTGTCACTCAAAATAAAAAGCTTGTAACCTTGGGTCTGATAATTTTTTAGAGTATCTGCTATCAGATCAAAATTTTTATGAAATACAGGCTGTGGTGAAGTGTTGAACTGCACTTTTTGTGCAGATTTTGAAGCCTGATTATCCGAAAGTTCAATTTTTCGAAATTTGGCAATTGCTTTTTCAAATTCCTCACCATTGATATTATGAGAAGTTAATGAAGCAACAATTTTTTCTCCCTGATTCGCTCGGATCAACAAATCATCATACAACAAATCAATACGTTCACGAACAAAAACTGAATTTTCGAATACTAACAATGTATCACTTTTCAACAATGAAAAAAAGTTTTCGCGTTGTGTTTTGTTATCTTTTAATAAATCCGGAATAATTTCCACTTCACTACGTTTTTCCTTCGAAAGCTGGGTTTCGATATCGAAAATACGGATTGAATCAACTTCATCGCCAAAAAAATCGCAACGAAAAGGAAGTTCAAACGAAAATGAAAAAATATCAACAATGCTCCCTCTTACCGAAAACTGCCCCGGTTCATAAACAAAATCGACACGCTCAAAACCAAATTCATTCAGCACTTCTACTAAAAAATCGATACCAATGGTATCACCGGTTTTAATTTTTAAAGTTTGATTTTTGAGCCCTGAAGCTGAAACCACTTTTTCGAGCAACGATTCGGGGTAACAAACAACAATTGAAGGAGCATTTATATTAATTATTTGATTCAACACTTCAGTCCGAAGTATTTCATTTGCAGCATCGTAACGCGAAAGTTTTATTGATTTTCTGTATGAAGTAGGGAATAAATAAATTTGGTTTTCTGAAAGTAAATGTTTTAAATCATTATAAAGATATGCAGCCTCATCAGCATCGTTCAACACCACAATAAAGGTTTTTGAAAGCTGCTTAAAAACTGAAGTGAGGAAAAAAGATAATGAAGAACCGTTCAAACCGGCAATTCTCAGGTTTGAAGCAGTATTTTGTAGCAGGTTATTGCATGTTTTTACCTGCGGATGTTCTGCAAAAAGCAGTTGAAGTTCGGAAAGATTCAAAATTTCTCGTTTTGGGAGCGCAAAGATACGAAAAAATGAATTAATAAAATTGTTATATTAATCCAGGTTTCAAAAGGTTGTTAAATTCTAAGTAATACAGAATATTTGTTGATGTTTTTGTTAATCTACCCGTTTGATGGGTGCACTTATCATGACGCACTCTGACGATAACGGTTTAGTATTGCCTCCAAATCTCGCTCCGTTCCAGGTTGTAATCG